>NZ_JAKLRZ010000017.1:0-1895 GCF_021892025.1 Enterobacter cloacae complex sp. ECC445
TGAAGTGAAACATCTTCGGGTTGTGAGGTTAAGCGACTAAGCGTACACGGTGGATGCCCTGGCAGTCAGAGGCGATGAAGGACGTGCTAATCTGCGAAAAGCGCCGGCGAGGTGATATGAACCTTTGACCCGGCGATGTCCGAATGGGGAAACCCAGTGTGATTCGTCACACTATCGTTAACTGAATACATAGGTTAACGAGGCGAACCGGGGGAACTGAAACATCTAAGTACCCCGAGGAAAAGAAATCAACCGAGATTCCCCCAGTAGCGGCGAGCGAACGGGGAGCAGCCCAGAGTCTGAATCAGCTTGTGTGTTAGTGGAAGCGTCTGGAAAGTCGCACGGTACAGGGTGACAGTCCCGTACACGAAAGCACACAGGTTGTGAACTCGAAGAGTAGGGCGGGACACGTGGTATCCTGTCTGAATATGGGGGGACCATCCTCCAAGGCTAAATACTCCTGACTGACCGATAGTGAACCAGTACCGTGAGGGAAAGGCGAAAAGAACCCCGGCGAGGGGAGTGAAAAAGAACCTGAAACCGTGTACGTACAAGCAGTGGGAGCACCTTCGTGGTGTGACTGCGTACCTTTTGTATAATGGGTCAGCGACTTATATTCTGTAGCAAGGTTAACCGTATAGGGGAGCCGAAGGGAAACCGAGTCTTAACTGGGCGTTAAGTTGCAGGGTATAGACCCGAAACCCGGTGATCTAGCCATGGGCAGGTTGAAGGTTGGGTAACACTAACTGGAGGACCGAACCGACTAATGTTGAAAAATTAGCGGATGACTTGTGGCTGGGGGTGAAAGGCCAATCAAACCGGGAGATAGCTGGTTCTCCCCGAAAGCTATTTAGGTAGCGCCTCGTGAACTCATCTTCGGGGGTAGAGCACTGTTTCGGCTAGGGGGCCATCCCGGCTTACCAACCCGATGCAAACTACGAATACCGAAGAATGTTATCACGGGAGACACACGGCGGGTGCTAACGTCCGTCGTGAAGAGGGAAACAACCCAGACCGCCAGCTAAGGTCCCAAAGTCATGGTTAAGTGGGAAACGATGTGGGAAGGCACAGACAGCCAGGATGTTGGCTTAGAAGCAGCCATCATTTAAAGAAAGCGTAATAGCTCACTGGTCGAGTCGGCCTGCGCGGAAGATGTAACGGGGCTAAACCATGCACCGAAGCTGCGGCAGCGACACTATGTGTTGTTGGGTAGGGGAGCGTTCTGTAAGCCGTTGAAGGTGTGCTGTGAGGCATGCTGGAGGTATCAGAAGTGCGAATGCTGACATAAGTAACGATAAAGCGGGTGAAAAGCCCGCTCGCCGGAAGACCAAGGGTTCCTGTCCAACGTTAATCGGGGCAGGGTGAGTCGACCCCTAAGGCGAGGCCGAAAGGCGTAGTCGATGGGAAACAGGTTAATATTCCTGTACTTGGTGTTACTGCGAAGGGGGGACGGAGAAGGCTATGTTAGCCGGGCGACGGTTGTCCCGGTTTAAGCATGTAGGCGGAACGACCAGGTAAATCCGGTCGTTTATTAACGCTGAGGTGTGATGACGAGGCACTACGGTGCTGAAGTAACAAATGCCCTGCTTCCAGGAAAAGCCTCTAAGCATCAGGTAACACGAAATCGTACCCCAAACCGACACAGGTGGTCAGGTAGAGAATACCAAGGCGCTTGAGAGAACTCGGGTGAAGGAACTAGGCAAAATGGTGCCGTAACTTCGGGAGAAGGCACGCTGATATGTAGGTGAAGCCCCTGCGGGTGGAGCTGAAATCAGTCGAAGATACCAGCTGGCTGCAACTGTTTATTAAAAACACAGCACTGTGCAAACACGAAAGTGGACGTATACGGTGTGACGCCTGCCCGGTGCCGGAAGGTTAATTGATGGGGTTAGCGG
>NZ_JAKLRZ010000018.1:0-159374 GCF_021892025.1 Enterobacter cloacae complex sp. ECC445
AGCCCGCCCTCTCGGCGCATCCATGCGCCTCGCCCCGGCCTGCAGGAAACGCTTCGGCGATTTACAGCCGGACCAGGGCATCGCTGTAAGTCATGAATTTTTCCGAAGAAACGTTCATCGCTTCAGGTAAAAATATTACTGGGGATCTCTCAGCCCACAGGGAGAGAGCGAAAAACATAAAAGGCCCTTCCGGGCCTTTTTTATATCCGCGTTTTTCTCACGCGCTCGGCGTAAATCGACAGAGTCTGCTTCAGCACGTCCAGCGTGACCGGTTTCGACAGGCAGCTGTCCATCCCCGACTCCAGACAGCGCTGCTTCTCTTCCGCCAGGGCGTTCGCCGTGACGCCCACTACCGGCAGCGTCAGGCCAAGCTGGCGGATACGCTGCGTCAGACGATAGCCGTCCATGTTCGGCATGTTGACGTCGCTCAGCACGATATCGATATGGTTTTTACTCAGCACATTCAGCGCATCCACGCCGTCATTGGCCGTTTTGCACTGGTAGCCCAGCGATCCAAGCTGGTCAGCCAGCAGGCGGCGGTTAATCGGATGGTCATCCACCACCAGAATCATCATATCGTCATTCACCGACGCCAGAGACTCCGGTGACGGCAATCCGCCCGCGCCGTCGCGCTCTTCCAGCTCCACTTTGTAGATGCGCGCCAGCAGGCTTAACAGCTCGTGCGGCGTGGCGACGCTGTGTACCCACTCCCCAGGCGCACGCTCGACAGGAATGCCGATGTGGCGACGGCAGAAGAGCACCGACCCTCTCCCCTGCCACGGCTGTTCCAGCGCCTCGTCAGCGATCAGCACGTCGTCCACGTCCGGCGTCTGGCCTTCATAGCGACACACCCTCACCCCGCTGCGGGTGAGGAGCGCCGTAAGATAGTCATTCAGCGAGGCGTTATGCACCGCCAGCCAGCAGCGCTTGTCGCTCAGCCCGTCCACCGTCGCTTTTGCCGGATACTGCGCGGAATAGAGCGGAATACGGATGGTGAACTGGCTGCCCATGCCGGGCTCGGTATCCACGGAGATATCACCGTCCATCATGCTGACGAGCTTCTCACAGATCGCCAGCCCCAGGCCGGTCCCCTGGAAGTTACGCTGCACGCCGGTCCCGACCTGGAAGAACGGGTCGAACAGACGCACCACCTCCTTCGCCGGGATGCCGACGCCCGTGTCGCGCACGCGAATGCTCAGGTAATCTCCCGCCCGGCAGACGTGCAGCACGATACAGCCCACGTCGGTGAATTTAATGGCGTTGCTGAGCAGGTTAGAGATGACCTGCTGCAGGCGCATCGGATCGCCATGCAGCGTTATCGGCACGTCCGGCTCGATAAAGCAGTAAAGCCCGAGCTGTTTACGCACCACCAGCGGCAGGTAGTTGGCGCTGATATGGTTCATTACCTCGCGCGGGGAGAACTCGCGCGGCTCGATTTTTAGCTGCTCGGACTCAATTTTCGAGAAGTCGAGAATATCGCTGATGATCTTCAGCAGCAGGCTGGAGGAGTTGTTCATCGCCGTCACCAGCCTGTCGACCCCTTTCGGCAACTCTTTGGTCTGCAGCAGATCGAGGTTACCGATGATGCCGTACAGCGGCGTACGCAGCTCGTGGCTGACCGTCGCAAGGAACATGGATTTAGACTGGCTGGCCTGCTCGGCAGCCTGCGCCATCTCCTGGAGCGACTCTTCCATCTTCACGCGCGCGGAAACATCCACCAGCACGCAAATCGCCACGTTTTCATTACGATAGCGGGAATGGACAAAGCTGATCTGCAGGTTGGTGTGCGTGCTGGTCAGCACGTCGACAAAGTTAACCTGCTGGCCGCAGATAATTTGCGTTAGCCTCTGCCGGTCCTCGTGCGTCAGCATGTTCAGGTAGTTATGCGCCAGCTCGTTACTCAGGATATTGGTTCCGTCCTGGGTACGCAGAATACAGATCCCCACCGGCGCCGATGCGACAATCTTCCGGTTAAACTGCTCGTGCTCTTCCAGCCGCTGCGCGTCGCTTTCGGCGGGAATAAAGATTTTCCGCTCATACATGCGCGCCAGCGTAAACAGCGCCCCACCCGCGATCAGGTTCAGCAGAATGGCATTCATGATGAGAATGCGTATCCGCTCAAGGACCATGTCCACCGGCAGCGAATAGACGATACTCAGCGACGAAGGCGGCAGGCTCTTCTTCAGCACCAGCTCGCGGAAGCCTGAGGTATAGCCAAACCACGACCGCTCCTGCATCCAGTGCGGTTCGACGTTTAACCGGTTATCCGGCCCGGCAAGCGAGATCAGCTGATGACCGTTTTCATCCAGAATGGTCACCCCCATGGGCAGGCTGCCCGGGGTGAAAAAGTTTTCCATGCGAATGGTCTGCTCAATACCCAGCAGCGCCTGCAGGCGATTGCCGAGATAGACCGGCGTCAGGGCATAGAAATAGCCCACGCCCGGACGCGGCCCCTGGCTCACCCAGAAGATGTTATTTCCGCGCTCGTCCTGGGGCGCATTGCGATATTTCACAATACGTTCATGCAGGCTTTTCAGCGCATCGTCGCGCTCAACGGGCACGTCGCGCAGGCCAAAGTCAGCCATGCAGAGATTTTCACTGCCTATCAGGAATACGCGGTTCAGGTCATAGGCGGCGGAGAAGTTGTCGCGCCAGTAGCGCATAAACCAGGCAAGGGATTCCAGCGACCCGCGCCAGGTGTTGCTCATGTTAGAACAATCGGAGTCCGGGAACAGCGGCTGGAAGTCCGGGACTTCGGTTTTGTCATTACGCCCGCGAAGCGCGAGGATGCCGTTTTCCGCCGTCAGACGATTTTCGGCAATGTACTTCAGCTCCTTCATCACGTCAGACGTTCGCTGAATGTAGCGCTGGGCCTGGTCGGAGCTTAAGTTAAACTCCTGGCGGATCTCCGCTTCTTTCTGGTGCAGGGCGTTAACGATGTAAAACACCGACAACAGGGCCACCAGCAGCCAAAGCAGGAGCGCCAGCGCCCGGAACAGATAGCGAGAGACTTTCAGCGTAGTACGAAAGGAGACGAGGTATTTCAAGGGGGCGAGGCTCCGCCGTCGGGGTCAAAAGAATGTGGTTAAGGTAGCGGTAAACGCGGCTTGCCGCAACGTTCACTTGTCTGCTTACGTAAAAGAAAAGGGCCGGAATCCGGCCCTTTTTGCATCAGGAGACATTACTCGTCAGCGTCATCCGCTGCGTCATCGTCGGTGTCCGCTTCCGGCGCGATTTCATCGTCACCTTCCGCGACGCTGCCGTCGATGGAATCGAGCTCTTCGTCATCCACCGGCTCGGCCACGCGCTGCAGACCCACCACGTTTTCATCTTCCGCTGTACGGATGAGGATCACGCCCTGGGTGTTACGACCCACCACGCTGATCTCAGACACGCGGGTACGCACCAGCGTACCGGCATCGGTGATCATCATGATTTGGTCGGCATCGTCCACCTGCACCGCGCCGACAACGGAACCGTTGCGCTCGGTCACCTTGATAGAGATAACGCCCTGCGTGCCGCGAGACTTGGTCGGGTATTCGCTTTCCGCGGTACGTTTACCGTAACCGTTCTGGGTGACGGTCAGGATTGCACCTTCGCCACGCGGAACGATCAGGGAAACGACGGAGTCTTCGCCCGCCAGCTTGATGCCGCGAACGCCGGTCGCCGTACGACCCATTGCGCGCACCGCGTTCTCCTTAAAGCGCACCACTTTACCGGCCGCAGAGAACAGCATCACTTCATCAGAACCGGAGGTCAGATCCACGCCAATCAGCTCGTCGCCTTCGTTCAGGTTCACGGCGATAATACCGGCAGAACGCGGACGGCTGAATTCGGTCAGCGCGGTTTTCTTCACGGTACCGCTGGCGGTCGCCATAAAGACGTTCACGCCCTCTTCGTACTCGCGTACCGGCAGGATAGCGGTGATACGTTCGTTCGCTTCCAGCGGCAGCAGGTTAACGATTGGACGACCACGCGCGCCGCGGCTCGCTTCCGGCAGCTGGTAGACTTTCATCCAGTACAGACGACCGCGGCTGGAGAAGCAGAGGATCGTGTCGTGGGTGTTGGCCACCAGCAGGCGGTCAATAAAGTCTTCTTCTTTAATACGTGCTGCAGATTTACCTTTACCGCCACGACGCTGTGCTTCGTAGTCGGTCAGCGGCTGATACTTCACATAGCCCTGGTGAGACAGGGTGACCACCACGTCTTCGCGGTTGATCAGATCTTCAATGTTGATATCAGAGCTGTTCGCGGTGATTTCGGTGCGACGCTCATCGCCGAACTGATCGCGGACCAGCTCCAGCTCTTCGCGGATCACTTCCATCAGACGCTCTGCGCTACCCAGAATGTGCAGCAGCTCGGCAATCTGTTCCAGCAGCTCTTTGTATTCGTCGAGCAGTTTTTCGTGCTCAAGGCCGGTCAGTTTCTGCAGACGCAGATCCAGAATCGCCTGGGCCTGCTGTTCAGTCAGGTAGTACTGACCGTCACGCACGCCGAATTCCGGTTCCAGCCACTCAGGACGCGCCGCGTCATCGCCTGCGCGCTCCAGCATCGCGGCAACGTTGCCCAGATCCCACGGACGGGAAATAAGCGCGGCTTTCGCTTCTGCAGGCGTTGGCGCACGGCGGATCAGCTCGATGATCGGGTCGATGTTGGCCAGCGCAACCGCCAGCGCTTCCAGGATATGCGCACGATCGCGGGCTTTACGCAGTTCGAAGATGGTACGGCGGGTCACCACTTCACGGCGGTGACGGACGAACGCGCTCAGGATCTCTTTCAGGTTCATGATCTTCGGCTGGCCATGGTGCAGCGCAACCATGTTGATACCGAAGGAGACCTGAAGCTGAGTCTGGGAGTACAGGTTGTTCAGGACAACCTCGCCCACCGCGTCGCGTTTGATCTCAATCACGATGCGCATGCCGTCTTTATCAGACTCGTCGCGCAGCGCGCTGATGCCTTCAACACGTTTTTCTTTTACCAGCTCGGCGATTTTTTCAATCAGACGCGCTTTGTTCACCTGATACGGGATCTCGTGAACGATGATGGTTTCACGGCCGGTTTTGGCGTCCGCTTCCACTTCGGCGCGGGCACGGATGTAAATCTTGCCGCGGCCGGTGCGGTACGCTTCTTCAATACCGCGACGACCGTTGATGATCGCCGCCGTCGGGAAGTCCGGGCCCGGGATGTGGGTCATCAGCCCTTCAATGCTGATGTCTTCATCGTCGATATAGGCCAGGCAGCCGTTGATCACCTCGGTGATATTGTGCGGCGGAATGTTGGTTGCCATACCGACCGCGATACCGGACGAACCGTTAACCAGCAGGTTCGGGATCTTGGTGGGCATCACATCTGGGATGCGCTCGGTGCCGTCGTAGTTATCGACGAAATCAACGGTCTCTTTTTCCAGGTCGGCCATCAGCTCATGAGCGATTTTCGACATACGGATTTCCGTATAACGCATCGCCGCAGCGGAGTCGCCGTCGACTGAACCAAAGTTACCCTGACCATCTACCAGCATGTAGCGCAAGGAGAATGGCTGCGCCATACGAACGATGGTGTCATACACGGCGGTATCACCATGCGGGTGATATTTACCGATGACGTCACCGACGACGCGGGCAGATTTTTTATAGGCTTTATTCCAGTCATTGCCCAATACGTTCATGGCGTATAGTACGCGACGGTGTACCGGCTTAAGGCCATCGCGGACGTCCGGCAGCGCACGGCCAACAATGACCGACATCGCATAGTCCAGATAGGAGCTCTTCAGCTCTTCCTCGATGTTAACCGGTGTAATTTCTCTCGCAAGGTCGCTCATCTAACCGCTATCCCTCTACTGTATCCCGGATTCAAAGGTCGCAAATTATAACACAGCCGAGGTGATTGAGGTAAACCTATACGCTTTATTCGCCGGGATTGCCTGATATACTCCTTTGTCTTGCTAAATAAGGAGTAAAAGCGCCCATGAATGCCGAAAAATCCCCGGTGGCCCACAACGTTGACCACGAAGAGATTGCCAAATTTGAAGCGGTGGCGTCCCGCTGGTGGGATCTCGAAGGTGAGTTCAAACCGCTGCACCGCATTAACCCGCTGCGTCTGGGCTATATCGCGGAGCGTTCCGGCGGTCTGTTCGGTAAGAAGGTGCTCGACGTCGGGTGCGGCGGCGGCATCCTGGCGGAGAGCATGGCGCGCGAAGGAGCGAATGTCACCGGCCTGGATATGGGCTTTGAACCGCTGCAGGTTGCCCGCCTTCACGCCCTGGAGTCCGGCATTCAGGTCGACTACGTGCAGGAAACCGTGGAAGAGCACGCGGCTAAACATGCCCATCAGTACGACGTGGTGACCTGCATGGAGATGCTGGAGCACGTTCCCGATCCGCAGTCGGTGGTGCACGCCTGTGCAAAGCTGGTGAAACCGGGCGGCCAGGTCTTCTTCTCCACCATCAACCGCAACGGTAAAGCCTGGCTGATGGCCGTCGTCGGCGCGGAGTACGTGCTGCGCATGGTGCCGAAAGGGACGCACGACGTGAAGAAATTCATTAAGCCTGCGGAGCTATTAACCTGGGTCGACCAGACGTGGCTCAAAGAGCAGCACATTACCGGCCTGCACTACAATCCGCTGACCGATAAATTCAAGCTCGCGCCGGGCGTTGATGTTAACTATATGTTGCACACAACCGCCAAAAACGACTAACGTCATTCGTTATTCTTATAAAGATTGCGCGACATCATGTTGCGCAATTCTGACCTCCCGTTGAAGAAATCAGCACTCGATCAAATTTTGAATTTTTTTTCTTAATTATTGACATCTCTTCCAGGCCTTACGGTACGAGGACTTAGCCTTTTTTACCCTTTCACAACCTCAATTTAACGTCAAAATCAACCCTTGTGCTGAAAAGATTCGATACTAGAATACTCACCATATAGCGTTTCTCTTATCGCAAACCCCCTATATGTAGTATTTATCCACAGAGTTAGTCACAAGACGGATCTGTGGATAAGCGGGGGATATTTTTTATTTCACGGACAGGTAAACCCCACATGAATCAGAGTCTGCTGGTGACAAAGCGCGACGGTACTACCGAGCGTATCAATCTGGACAAAATCCATCGAGTTCTCGACTGGGCAGCAGAAGGACTGAACAACGTATCTATCTCCCAGGTTGAACTGCGTTCCCACATTCAGTTCTACGACGGCATCAAAACGTCTGATATTCACGAAACGATTATTAAAGCAGCGGCAGACCTGATCTCCCGCGAAGCACCGGATTATCAGTACCTGGCTGCACGTCTGGCGATTTTCCACCTGCGTAAAAAAGCCTACGGCCAGTTTGAGCCGCCGAAGCTTTACGATCACGTAGTGAAAATGGTTGAGCTGGGCAAATACGACACGCATCTGCTGGAAGACTATACGGAAGAAGAGTTCGAGCAGATGAACGGGTTTATCGATCACTGGCGCGACATGAACTTCTCCTACGCGGCGGTGAAGCAGCTCGAAGGCAAATACCTGGTTCAGAACCGCGTAACCGGTGAGATCTACGAAAGCGCCCAGTTCCTCTATATTCTGGTGGCCGCCTGCCTGTTCTCTAACTACCCGCGTGACACCCGTCTGGACTACGTGAAGCGTTTCTACGATGCGGTATCCACGTTTAAAATTTCTCTGCCGACGCCAATCATGTCCGGCGTGCGTACCCCTACCCGTCAGTTCAGCTCCTGCGTGCTGATCGAATGTGGCGACAGCCTGGATTCCATCAACGCCACCTCCAGCGCCATCGTGAAATACGTTTCCCAGCGTGCCGGTATCGGCATCAACGCCGGTCGTATTCGCGCGCTGGGCAGCCCGATTCGCGGCGGCGAAGCGTTCCACACCGGCTGCATCCCGTTCTATAAGCACTTCCAGACGGCGGTGAAATCCTGCTCTCAGGGCGGCGTGCGCGGCGGGGCGGCGACCCTGTTCTACCCGATGTGGCACCTGGAAGTAGAAAGCCTGCTGGTCCTGAAAAACAACCGCGGCGTGGAAGGCAACCGCGTGCGCCACATGGACTACGGCGTGCAGATCAACAAGCTGATGTACACCCGTCTGCTGAAGGGTGAAGACATCACCCTGTTCAGCCCGTCCGACGTGCCGGGCCTGTATGACGCGTTCTTCGCCGATCAGGACGAGTTCGAGCGTCTGTACTCCAAATACGAAAAAGACGACAGCATCCGCAAGCAGCGCGTGAAGGCGGTCGATCTGTTCTCCCTGATGATGCAGGAACGTGCCTCTACCGGCCGTATCTACATCCAGAACGTTGACCACTGCAACACCCACAGCCCGTTTGATCCGGTCGTTGCGCCAGTGCGCCAGTCTAACCTGTGCCTGGAGATCGCCCTGCCGACCAAACCGCTGGAAGACGTGAACGACGAAAACGGCGAAATCGCGCTGTGCACGCTGTCCGCGTTCAACCTGGGCGCAATTAAGAGCCTGGACGAGCTGGAAGAGCTGGCCGTGCTGGCGGTTCGCGCGCTCGACGCCCTGCTGGACTACCAGGATTACCCAATCCCGGCGGCTAAACGCGGCGCAATGGGCCGCCGTACCCTGGGTATCGGCGTGATCAACTTCGCCTACTGGCTGGCGAAAAACGGCAAGCGTTACTCCGACGGCAGCGCCAACAACCTGACGCACCAGACGTTCGAAGCGATTCAGTACTACCTGATGAAAGCCTCTAACGAGCTGGCAAAAGAGCAAGGCGCGTGCCCGTGGTTCAACGAAACCACCTACGCGAAAGGCATTCTGCCGATCGACACCTACAAGAAAGACCTGGATGCGATCGTCAGCGAGCCGCTGCACCTCGACTGGGAAGGCCTGCGCGAGTCCATTAAAACGCACGGCCTGCGTAACTCCACGCTCTCTGCCCTGATGCCGTCCGAGACCTCTTCGCAGATCTCCAACGCCACCAACGGCATTGAGCCGCCGCGCGGCCACGTCAGCATCAAAGCGTCGAAAGACGGCGTGCTGCGTCAGGTGGTGCCGGATTACGAGACGCTGGGTGACAAGTACGAGCTGCTGTGGGAAATGCCAAACAACGACGGCTACCTGCAGCTGGTGGGTATCATGCAGAAGTTTATCGACCAGTCGATCTCTGCCAATACCAACTACGACCCGACGCGCTTCCCGTCCGGCAAGGTGCCAATGCAGCAGTTGCTGAAAGACCTGCTGACCGCCTACAAATTTGGCGTGAAAACGCTGTACTATCACAACACCCGTGATGGTGCGGAAGACGCCCAGGACGACCTGGCTCCGTCCATTCAGGACGATGGCTGCGAAAGCGGCGCATGTAAGATCTAATGTAAATGCCGGGTGGCGCTCCGCTTACCCGGCCTACGATTTTGTTTGCCCAACCGACAAAATCTCTCACAGGACACACTCATGGCATATACCACCTTTTCACAGACGAAAAACGACCAGCTCAAAGAGCCGATGTTCTTCGGTCAGCCGGTCAACGTGGCACGCTACGACCAGCAAAAATATGACATTTTCGAAAAGCTGATCGAAAAGCAACTCTCCTTCTTCTGGCGTCCGGAAGAAGTGGACGTCTCTCGCGACCGCATTGACTACCAGTCGCTGCCGGATCACGAAAAGCATATCTTTATCAGCAACCTGAAGTACCAGACGCTGCTGGACTCCATCCAGGGCCGTAGCCCGAACGTGGCGCTGCTGCCGCTGATCTCCATTCCGGAGCTGGAAACCTGGGTGGAAACCTGGGCGTTCTCCGAGACGATCCACTCCCGCTCTTACACCCATATCATCCGCAACATCGTGAACGATCCGGCGGTGGTGTTTGACGATATCGTCACCAACGAGCAGATCCAGAAGCGCGCGGAAGGCATTGCCCATTATTACGATGAGCTGATCGAGATGACCAGCTACTGGCATCTGCTGGGCGAAGGCACCCACAGCGTGAACGGTAAAACCATTACCGTGAACCTGCGCGCGCTGAAAAAACAGCTGTACCTGTGCCTGATGAGCGTCAACGCGCTGGAGGCGATCCGCTTCTACGTCAGCTTCGCCTGCTCCTTCGCCTTTGCCGAGCGCAAGCTGATGGAAGGCAACGCCAAAATCATCCGCCTGATCGCCCGCGACGAGGCCCTGCACCTGACGGGTACCCAGCACATGCTGAACCTGCTGCGCAGCGGCACGGACGATCCGGAGATGGCGGAAATCGCCGAAGAGTGCAAGCAGGAGTGCTACGACCTGTTCGTGCTGGCGGCCCAGCAGGAGAAAGAGTGGGCAGACTACCTGTTCCGCGACGGCTCCATGATTGGCCTGAACAAAGACATCCTGTGCCAGTACGTTGAGTACATCACCAACATCCGCATGCAGGCCGTCGGTCTCGATCTGCCGTTCCAGACGCGCTCTAACCCGATTCCGTGGATCAACACCTGGCTGGTGTCCGATAACGTGCAGGTCGCGCCGCAGGAAGTAGAAGTGAGTTCTTACCTGGTCGGTCAGATTGATTCTGAAGTCAACACCGACGACCTGAGCGACTTCCAGCTCTGATGTCACGCGTAACGCTAAGTCTTTCCGGCACCGAGGTGCTGTGTCGGGAAGAGCACCCTTCTCTGCTGGTGGCGCTTGAGGCGCATCAGGTAGAAGTAGAGTACCAGTGTCGTTCCGGCTACTGCGGCTCCTGCCGCTGCCGTCTGGTCACAGGCCAGGTGGACTGGCTGACCGAGCCGCTGGCCTTTATCAACGAAGGGGAAATTTTGCCCTGCTGCTGCCGGGCAAAAGGCGATATTGAGATCGAGATGTGATTACCCTGGTTCCCTCTCCCTGTGGGAGAGGGTTACAGGCCGCAGAGCCTGATTGTCGGGTGGCGGCTACGCCTTACCCGACCTACCAAACCTACTTCCGGTGAATGAATTCGACCGCTTTATCCGGGAAATCCGTAAACAGCCCGTCCACGCCCGCCTGATTGTATAACACCTCATAAAGCTGATTCACGTCCGCGGCATACGGCGGCAGCTGGTCTGCGCGAACCGTGTACGGATGGACCTGCATCTTGCTCTCATGCGCCTCTTTCACCATTGCCGTCAGCTTCACGTGGCCCGGCGTTGAGCCTTCCGCCACCAGCATGTGGTAATCCGGCCCGATTCCGTCGGCGTACTGCGCAATCTGCTTCATCGCGCCCGGCTTGAACATCCAGTCGTAGCTGTAGTTCACCCACTTTCCGTCAGGCTGCTTCTCCTGGGTTTCATTCCAGTCGGTGTAGGCAATCAGCTGCACCAGATTGAGGTCCATCCCCATCTTCGGCTCCAGCTCGGTTTTAATGCGCTTCAGCTCGGCGGCGTCAAAACACTGCAGATAAACCTTGTCCTTTTTGCTGGTGTAGCCGTACTGCTTCAGCACCTCCAGCGTCTTCGCGGCAATGTCCTTCCCTTCCTGATGGTGGAACCACGGGGCTTTGATTTCCGGGTAGATACCGATATTTTTACCGGTCGAGTGGTTCAGCCCCTGAACAAACTCAATCTCTTCCTGGAAGGTATGAATGCGGAAGTCAGATTTGCCCATCGGGAAACGACCCGGATAGACCTGCACCTTCTTGCCGCTCTCAATCTCGAAGCCTTCGGTAAACTTCAGGGAGCGAATCTCCGCCAGGGTGAAGTCGATGGCGTAGTAGCGGCCATCCTTACGGGCGCGGTCCGGGAAACGCTCCGCCACGTCCGTCACGCGGTCCAGATAGTGATCGTGCAGGACAACCAGCTGGTCGTCCTTCGTCATCACCAGATCCTGCTCCAGATAATCCGCGCCCTGGGCATAGGCCATCGCTTTCGCCGGCAGGGTATGCTCCGGCAGATAGCCGCTGGCGCCGCGGTGGGCAATCACGATTTTATCCGCCGCCAGCGCGGAGCCTGTCATCAGGCCCGCCAGCAGCAGGCCGGTTGCTAGCTGAGTTAATTTCATCGCAATGCTCCTTATTGACGACGCGCCAGCACTTGCGCGTGGTGACGTTTTTCCCCGATCATCACGACAATCAGCAGCAGTACAGCCAGCACGCTGCCGCCGATCATCACCATAAAGCCGCCGTCCCAGCCGAAGAAGTCAACGGTGTAGCCCACGATGGCGCTTGCCGCGACCGAACCGCCCAGATAGCCGAACAGACCGGTAAAGCCTGCCGCCGTGCCTGCCGCTTTTTTCGGCGCCAGCTCCAGGGCATGCAGACCAATCAGCATTACCGGACCATAAATCAGGAAGCCGATAACGATCATACAGGCCATATCTACTGACGGGTTACCCGGCGGGTTGAGCCAGTAAACGACGGTGGCGATGGTCACCAGGGTCATAAAGAAGACGCCCGTCGCGCCGCGGTTGCCTTTAAACACCTTGTCGGACATCCAGCCGCAAATCAGCGTGCCCGGGATCCCCGCGTATTCATACAGGAAATAGGCCCAGGAGGATTTATCCAGCGCGAAGTGCTTCACCTCTTTCAGGTAGGTCGGGGACCAGTCCAGAATGCCGTAGCGCAGCAGATAAACAAACACGTTCGCCACCGCGATGTACCACAGCAGCCTGTTAGGCAGCACGTACTTCATGAAGATCTGTTTTGCGGTCAGCTCTTCTTCGTGCTTTTCGCTGTAATCGTCCGGATAGTCGTTTTTGTACTCTTCAATCGGCGGCAGGCCGCAGGACTGCGGGGTATCGCGCATCAGCGCGAAGGCAATAATCGCCACCAGAATGGCGCCAAAGGCAGGCATATAGAGCGCAGCGTGCCAGTCGTTGAACCAGGCCATCCCCAGCAGGAACAGCAGCGGCGGAATGCCGCCACCCACGTTATGCGCACAGTTCCACACCGACACGATGCCGCCGCGTTCCTTCTGCGACCACCAGTGCACCATGGTGCGTCCGCACGGCGGCCACCCCATCCCCTGGAACCAGCCGCAGAGGAACAGCAGCACGAACATAACGGCAATGCTGGAGGTGGCCCACGGCACAAAGCCCATGAACAGCATCACCGCCGCGGCCAGAATCAGACCGGCGGGCAGGAAGACGCGCGGATTCGAGCGATCCGACACGGAACCCATAATGAATTTGGAAAAACCGTAGGCGATGGAGATCCCCGACAGCGCGAACCCCAGATCGCCGCGGGAAAAGCCCTGCTCCACCAGGTACGGCATGGCGAGCGCGAAGTTTTTACGTACAAGGTAGTACGCCGCGTACCCGAAGAAGATCCCCAGGAAGATTTGCCAACGCAGACGGCGATAGAGCGGATCTATTTCTGCCTCTGGCAGACGCGCCCTGTGCGGCGCAGGTTTGAAGATACTGAGCATAACAGCCTCCGTGGCCTTGAAATGAATGAGCAGGTGGCTCGCACCTGGATTCCAGAGGCGGGGATGTTAAGAAATCACGGTGATTGTTACTGTGAATCAACGCACAGATTGTTACAGAAATATGACAGAATGCGCAAAAAAGCGCATGAAATCACGTTTCACTTTCGAATTCCGCGCGTTTATGTTCGAAATCAAACAAACCACAAAATTAATATGGCTAAATGATAAAAAAACGAACATAGAGGGTAAACAATGACCAGTCACGATCCTCGCTACAGCGATGTGATAATCATTGGCGGTGGCGCAACCGGCGCCGGGATCGCACGCGATTGCGCCCTTCGCGGCTTAAGCGTCACGCTTCTGGAACGTCATGATATCGCCACGGGCGCAACCGGACGTAACCACGGCCTGCTGCACAGCGGCGCGCGGTATGCGGTTACCGACGGTGAATCCGCGCGCGAATGTATTGCCGAAAACCAGATCCTCAAGCGTATCGCCCGCCACTGCATTGAGCCGACCGACGGCCTCTTTATTACCCTTCCTGAAGATGACCTCGCCTTTCAGGACACCTTTATTACCGCCTGCAGCGCAGCGGGCATTCAGGCTGAGGCCATGGACCCGGCGCTGGCGCGGCGGCTGGAACCGTCGGTTAACCCGGCGCTTATCGGCGCGGTGAAAGTGCCTGACGGCACCGTTGACCCCTTCCGCCTGACCGCCGCCAATATGCTGGACGCCCGCGAGCATGGCGCGCACATCCTGACCGGGCACGAAGTGACCGGGCTTATCCGCGAAGGCCATCGCGTCTGCGGCGTGCGGGTGTTTGATACGCAATACCATGAACACGGCGAGCTGTTTGCCTCCGTCGTTATTAATGCCGCGGGGATCTGGGGGCAGCGCATCGCGGAATACGCCGACCTGTCGGTGCGCATGTTCCCGGCGAAAGGCTCGCTGCTGATCCTCGACCACCGCATCAATAACCATGTCATCAACCGCTGCCGCAAACCCTCCGACGCCGATATCCTCGTTCCGGGCGATACCATTTCGCTGATCGGCACGACCTCCACCCACGTGGACTACAGCGAGATTGACTACAACCGCGTGACCGCCGAAGAGGTCGACATCCTGCTGCGTGAAGGCGAGAAGCTGGCCCCGGTGATGGCCCAGACGCGCATTCTGCGCGCCTACGCGGGCGTGCGTCCGCTGGTCGCCAGCGACAACGATCCGAGCGGACGTAACGTCAGCCGGGGCATCGTACTGCTCGATCACGCCGAGCGCGACGGCATGGACGGGTTTATCACCATCACCGGCGGGAAGCTGATGACCTACCGCCTGATGGCCGAATGGGCGACCGATGCCGTTTGCCGCAAGCTGGGCAATACCGAGCCGTGCGTCACGGCAGAACAGCCCCTGCCGGGATCGCGTCAGTCCACGGAAAAAACGCTGCAAAAAATTATCTCCCTGCCCGCGCCGCTGCGCGGATCCGCGATTTACCGCCACGGCGACAGAACGCCGGTCTGGCTTGGAGAAGGCCGGCTGAGCCGCAGCCTGGTGTGCGAGTGCGAAGCCGTCACCGCCGGTGAGGTGCAGTACGCGGTGGAGAACCTGACGGTCAACAGCCTGCTCGATCTCCGCCGCCGCACCCGCGTCGGCATGGGCACCTGCCAGGGCGAGCTCTGCGCCTGCCGTGCGGCGGGTCTGCTGCAGCGTTTTCATACCACCACCGCCACCCAGTCGCTCGATCAGCTCAGCGCCTTTTTAAACGAGCGCTGGAAAGGCATTCAGCCTGTCGCCTGGGGCGATGCCCTGCGCGAAAGCGAATTTACCCGCTGGGTATACCAGGGGCTTTGCGGTCTTGAGAAGGAGCAACGCGATGAAATTTGACACCGTGATTGTCGGCGGCGGGCTGGCAGGCCTGCTTTGTGGCATCAGGCTCACGAAGCAGGGTCTGCGCTGCGCCATTATCACCCGGGGCCAGAGCGCCCTGCACTTCTCGTCGGGCTCGCTGGATCTGGTGGACGAAGCCTACCGCGACAAACTGCCGCCGGAGCACCCGTATCACCTGATCGGCGCGCAGCATATTGACCGCTTTGCGCTGGAAACCGAAGCGCTGCTGGCGGACTGCGGCGCACGCCTGAAGGGAAGCGCCCGGCTCAATCATCAGCGCGTCACGCCGCTGGGCACCCTGCGTTCCGCCTGGCTCAGCCCGGAAGAAGTGCCCGTTGCCCCCTTCACTGCCGCGCGCGTGCGGGTGGTGGGCATTAGCGGCTTTCTGGATTTTCAGCCCCATCTCGCGGCGGCGTCGCTCTGTCGCCAGGGCGTTAACGCCGAAACGGCAGAGATAGAGCTGCCCGAGCTTGATGTCCTGCGCGATAACCCGAGCGAGTTTCGCGCGGTGAATATCGCCCGCTTTCTGGATAACGAGGACAAATGGCCGCTGCTGTACGACGCGCTCAGGCCAATCGGCGAGACGTGCGACGCGCTGCTGATGCCCGCCTGCTTTGGCTTACGCGACAACCGGCTCTGGCGCTGGCTGTCGGACCGCCTGCCCTGCTCGCTCGGCCTGCTGCCCACGCTGCCCCCTTCCGTACCCGGCATTCGCCTGCATACCCAGCTCCAGCGTCAGTTTGTGGCGCAGGGCGGCGTGTGGATGGCGGGTGACGAGGTAAAAAAAGTCACCCTGACCGACGGCGCGGTGAGTGAAATCTGGACCCGCAACCACGGTGATATTCCGCTGCGCGCCCGCTATACGGTGCTGGCAAGCGGCAGCTTCTTCAGCAACGGGCTGCTGAGCAGCCGGGAGGGCATCCGGGAAGCCATTATGGGGCTCGATGTCCGGCAAGGCGCCTCCCGCGCGGACTGGTATCAGAGCGATTTCTTCTCGCCGCAGCCGTGGCAGCAGTTTGGCGTGATTGTCGACAGCCGGCTGCATCCGCAGCTTTGCGGCAAGCCCGTCAGTAATCTCTTTGCCATCGGCTCGCTGCTGGGCGGGTACGATCCCATTGCCCAGGGATGCGGTGGCGGAGTCTGCGCCGTCACGGCGCTGCATGTGGCAGAGCAGATTAGCCGGCGCATGGAGGCTGAACAATGAACGACACCCGATTTGAAAGCTGCATTAAATGCACGGTCTGTACCACCGTCTGCCCGGTCAGCGGCGTGAACCCGCGCTATCCGGGGCCAAAGCAGGCTGGCCCTGACGGCGAGCGTCTGCGGCTAAAGGACGGCAAGCTGTACGACGAGGCGCTGAAATACTGCATCAACTGCAAACGCTGCGAAGTCGCCTGCCCGTCGGATGTGAAAATCGGCGATATCATCCAGCGCGCCCGGGCGCGCTACGGCACGCAAAAGCCGTCGCTGCGGGACGCGATCCTGAGCCATACCGATCTGATGGGCAGCGTCTCAACGCCGTTTGCCCCGCTGGTGAATGCCGCGACCGCACTCAGGCCGGTGCGCCAGCTGCTGGATGCCACGCTGAAGATAGATCATCACCGCAGCCTGCCAAAATATTCTCACGGCACCTTCCGCCGCTGGTACAAATCCGTCGCGGCGGAGCAGGCGAAGTATGCCGACCAGGTGGCCTTTTTCCACGGCTGCTACGTGAATTACAACCACCCGCAGTTGGGAAAAGATCTGCTGAAGGTGCTGAACGCCATGGGAACCGGCGTTCAGCTACTGAATAAAGAGAAGTGCTGCGGCGTACCGCTGATTGCCAACGGGTTTACCGATAAAGCGCGCAGGCAGGCTCAAAGCAATGTCACCTCCCTGCGCGAAGCGATTGTCGATAAAGGTATTCCGGTGCTGGCGACCTCGTCCACCTGTACCTTCACCCTGCGCGATGAGTATCCGCATCTGCTGGACGTAGATAATACCGGCCTGCGCGATCACATCGAGCTGGCGACGCGCTTCCTGTGGCGCAAGCTCGATGGCGGGCAGACGTTGCCGCTGGGCAAATTACCCCTGAAAGTGGTGTACCACACGCCGTGTCATATGGAGAAGATGGGCTGGTCGCTCTATACGCTTGAGCTGCTGCGGCTAATCCCGGGCCTGGAGCTGACGGTGCTGGATTCGCGCTGCTGCGGAATTGCGGGAACCTACGGCTTTAAGCGTGAAAACTACGAAACGTCACAGGCGATCGGCGCCCCGCTGTTCCGCCAGATTGAAGAGAGCGGCGCGGATATCGTGGTGACGGACTGTGAAACCTGCAGGTGGCAGATTGAGATGTCCACCAGCAAGCGCTGCGAACATCCGATTACCCTACTGGCGAAAGCGCTGGGCTGAATATGGCCGGGGCGCAAGGCCCCGGCACAGGCGTTACTCCACGAACAGCGACTCGACAACGTTAATCCAGCCGTGCTCGCTGGCCACCTCTTTGCCGTTCAGCCAGCGGCGCAGCATGTTCAGCGCCATCATGGCGCAAACCTCCTGACGCACCGCCAGGCTATGGCGGGTAATGCTCATTTTTACCCGCAGCGCCCAGGTGCCTTCCGGCGTGGCCAGCGCGAAGTTGAGATGTTCTTCGTCCAGCCCGCCGACAAACAGCGCCAGGCCGGCAAAATGCTTCACCCTTCTCTCGGAGGCCCAGCGGGCGGTCTGCGCGAGGGTCTCCTGCTGGAACGGCACCACCTCGCTTGCCAGCAGCGGCGCGTTGACGCGCGACAGCTGCAGCGCCAGCAGGCCACCGGTGAACTGCTCGCTTAAGGTGACGCTCAGCTGGCGAGTCTGGAGATGCGTCGCAATCTGCGCGGGCAATCCTTCCGTCCCTTCAAAGATCAGGCTTTCGCCCGCCACGCGCTGCACCTCGGGCCACAGGGCCAGCATCGCCGCTTTCTGTTCGGCCGGGCCTGTGAGCTTAAGCTCAATGATCGGCATGGAGGAGCGGTAGCCCATGGAGACGCCCGGCGGCAGCGGGAGGCGATCGAGGCTCTGGGCCAGATCGCTTTCCGAGCGGCCAAAGGTGGTCAAACGCAGGCACAGCGGCGGTTCCGGCAGGGTAAAACGATCGCGAAGGCACGGCAGGATCTGCTGCTCGACCATCACCTTAAATTCTGAGGGCACGCCCGGGGTAAAGAACATCAGGCAACGGTTCAGCTGCATGGCAAACCCGCACGCGGTACCGACTGGGTTATCGACCAGCTCGGCGCTGGCGGGAATTTCAGCCTGCTTGCGGTTGCTGGGGGCCATGACGCGGCCACGCTCGGAGAAAAAGCGTTCCATCTGCGAAAGCCACGCCTCGTGCAGCACCAGCCCTTCGCCTTTTGCGGTTGCGGCGGCCAGCGCGCTGAGATCGTCACCGGTGGGGCCGAGCCCGCCGTTCACAATCAGCACGTCACACTGTTCGCTCCGCTCGCGCAGCACGCTGACCAGCGACTCAAGATTGTCGCCCACCGTATTGCGGCGCGTTAACGGTAATCCTTGCTCAAAGAAAAGATCGGCAAGCCAGGCCGCATTGGTATCAATAATTTGTCCATGCAGCACTTCGTCACCGGTGGATAACATCTCCACGTTAATCATTGTGTTCTCCCGCTTATTTGGTGAAAACACTATAGCGCAAACGCGGAAGGGAGAAGAGAGAAACTGGCGCGACGGAACGCCGCGCCGGAGTGCTTAGAAGCCAGCGCTCACACCAACGTACGGACCGTCGGCCAGCGCGTTGTCGCGGTTACCGTCTTTGCCCGCCAGGTTCAGATAGCGATAGCCCGCTTCGATGGTAACAGGACGCATGATGGTCCAGCGCGCGCCCGCGTTGGCCTCTTCGTAGCTGTCGATACCGCTGGAGAGGGAGTCCGGAGAGTAGTAGTACTCGCCAAACAGGCCGAAGCTGTCGCCAATCTTCCACTGCAGGCCGCCGCCCACTGCCGCCGCGTAGCCTTCGCTACCGTCGTTCGGGTTGGTGTAAACCCCTTTACCGCCGACGGTGGCCAGGAATGGGCCAAGCGGCACGTTCAGACCCAGGCCGAGGCTGGCCGCGTCGCCATCGTCATCGTTATGCGTCCAGCCGCCGGTCATCGCCAGACCGGAGGTTTCGGTCCCCATGCCAAAGCCCAGGTGGGTATAATCCTGACCCGCCGAGCCGTTAAAGCTGATGGCGTTAGCCGCCGCAGATACAACCATCAGGCCTAAGCCCAGTAATGCCACTTTTTTCATTGTCGTGATCCCGCACAATTTTTATAGAGAAGTCCCAAAACCGCGAGATTTTAACCTGGGTCTTCCGGGGATCAAGCACTCTGCGTGCGGCAGGCCGGTAGATTGTAACTATTTGAAACGGCTATTATCCCTTCAGCGTTGCGTTCACCCACGCCTGCAGCGCACGGCGCGAGACCTTAATGCCGCCATTTTTGAGTTCGGTCGGCAACAGCAGCCAGCGGACGGGCTGCTCAAAACGCGCCAGCTTATCCCTCACCCAGTCAGGTAAGCAGGTGATATCCGCCCCCGGCTCGCACTCCACCACCGCCACCGGACGTTGGCCGAACTCGGCGTCGTCCAGCGGGACGATAAACGCCTGGTTAACCTGCGGGTGCGTGGCGATAACGCGCTCCAGCGATTCCGGCTGGATCCCTTCTCCTCCGCTGAAAAAGAGGTTGTCCATGCGGCCCAGGATCGTCAGGCGACCTTCATGCCATTCACCGCGGTCGCGGGTGGCGAACCAGCCCTGGGCGTTGGTCAACGAAGCCAACTCGCCGTCGCGCCAGTAGCCTGAGGCCATGCTTTGCGCCCTGATCCACACCTCCCCGTCGACGACCTGCACCTCTCTCCCCGGCAGCGCATAGCCCACGTCCGGCTCGCCGTCCGCCTCTTTCGCGCAGACGGTAGAGGCAAACTCGGTCAGACCGTAGCCGCAGAAGGTGCGAATCCCCTGCTCGCGCGCCTGCTGCGTCAATTCCACGGGGATGGCGGCCCCGCCCAGCAGCACCGCTTTCAGTGCGACCGGCTGATGGGCATGAAGCAAACGCCAGAGCTGGGTCGGCACCAGCGAGGCGTGGGTGCAGCCGCACAGCGCCTGCTCCAGAGGCTGCTTTTCGCGCACGGTTAACCGCGCGCCGGCCTGCAGCCAGCGCCATAAAATCCCCTGACCGGAAACGTGAAACAGCGGCAGCGAAAGCAGCCAGTCGTCGTCTTCGCCGTAGGGCATCAGCGACAACACGCCGCGCGCGCTGGCAAGGTGGGCCTCGCAGGTATGGACCGCCGCTTTCGGCAGCCCGGTGGAGCCGGAGGTCAGCGTCATCGAGGCCAGCCGCGCCGGTTGCCACACCGCGCAATACGCATCGGCTGACTCGCGCATGCTCAGGGCAGGAAGTCCGTCGTAGCTGCCGTCCAGCACCAGCGCAAAGCGCAGCGTCATCTGCGGGAGCAACACGTCCAGCAGCGGGCGCGGCAGCTGGGGATTAACGGGAAGAATACGCGCGCCGCACTGGAGCAGCGCCAGCCAAGCCAGCAGGGTTTGCGGATGATTGTGGGCCAGCAGCAGCACGCCGTTGCCCTCCGCCACGCCCTGCCGATGAAATGCCGCCGCAAGGCGGTCGACGCGGGCGCACAATTGCTGCCAGCTGAGCGCCTCGTCGTTCAGCCTCAGGGCCGGTTTATCAGCACACTGCGCGCGCCAGTGCCGCCACGGCCAGTCGGTAAAGCTCATCGCAGCGGCTCCAGCGCCGCGACGTTAAGGCACGGCAGCGTGCTGTCCGGCCACGGGCGGATAAGCTGCGCCTGCATCAGGCTCAGCGTGTCGAGGCCGGGAAGGGTATCCGGCGTTAGCCAGGCGGCAATGCGCGCCAGCTGGGTCAGCCCAAGGCTGGACTCAATCGACGAACTGATCACCGCCGTCAGACCCAGCGCATGCGCCGCGGCAACCTGCTCGCGGACCTTCGCCAGGCTGCCGGTCAGCGTCGGTTTAATCACCACCGCGCTGACGCCGGGCTCGGCGACAAATTCAAAATCGTCCTCGCGCAGGCTTTCATCCCAGGCGATGGCAATCCCCGTTTCGCGGGCAAACGCGCGCGAATCATCGCGGGTTTTACACGGCTCCTCCAAGAAGGCAATGCGGCTGCGGTACGCCGGATTGACGTACTTTGCAAACTGCTGCGCCTTAAGCGGCGTCCAGGCGCGGTTGGCGTCCAGACGCAGGCGCAGATCGGGGATCGCCTCCAGCAGCAGGTTGGCGACCATGCCGTCGCGCACCGCTTCGTAGAGGCCGACCTTAATTTTCGCCACCTTCTCGCCCGGCATGGCGGAGAGCAGCGCAAACAGCTCGTCAGGATCGCCCGTGCAGAGCGGTGCCGCGCGGTAGTTAGCCTCTTCCGGCAGGCTACCGTCCAGCTCCGCCAGCGCGCAGCTGATACCAAAAGCCGCGGACGGCACGTCCGGCAAAGCCGGATCCGCACCTTCGCGCCACGCGTCTGCCCACGCCAGCAGCGCGGCCTGGGCGTCATCCAGCGACTCCAGGCTAAAGCCCGGCAGCGGTGAAATCTCGCCCCAGCCTTCCCGCTCGCCCTGCTGGAGATGCACGAAGAAGCCGTCACGGGTTTTCAACCGCCGTTCACGCAGCACCACGCCCGCGTCCATCGGTATCTGCCAGCGGTAAACCTGCGCGCGACGCATTACGGGTTCCGTTTGTATTTGCTGAAGTCCGGCTGGCGTTTTTCGTTAAACGCGTTGCGCCCTTCCTGACCCTCTTCGGTCATGTAGAACAGCATGGTGGCGTTACCCGCCAGCTCCTGCAGACCCGCCTGACCGTCGCAGTCGGCGTTGAGCGCGGCCTTCAGGCAGCGCAGCGCCATCGGGCTGTTTTGCAGCATTTCACGGCACCAGCGGACGGTCTCTTTTTCGAGATCGGCAATCGGGACCACGGTATTGACCAGGCCCATATCCAGCGCTTCCCGGGCGTTGTACTGACGGCACAGGAACCAGATTTCACGCGCTTTTTTCTGCCCGACGATGCGCGCCATGTAGGAAGCGCCCCAGCCGCCGTCGAAGGAGCCCACTTTCGGACCCGTCTGGCCAAAGATGGCGTTCTCGGCGGCAATGGTCAGGTCGCACATCATGTGCAGCACGTGGCCGCCGCCGATGGAGTAGCCCGCTACCATCGCCACCACCGGTTTTGGACAGGTGCGGATTTGACGCTGGAAATCGAGGACGTTCAGATGGTGCGTGCCCGCATCGTCCTGGTATCCGCCGTAGTCGCCGCGCACCTTCTGATCCCCGCCGGAGCAGAACGCTTTATCGCCTTCGCCGGTCAGGACAATCACCCCGATGTTGTCGTCGTAGCGCGCATCCGCCAGGGCCTGAATCATCTCTTTCACCGTCAGCGGACGAAAGGCGTTACGCACCTGCGGGCGGTTAATGGTGATTTTGGCAATGCCGTCGGTGGATTTGTGGTAACGAATGTCGGTGTAGCCTTCGGAGCAGTCTTGCCATTCAACCGGGGCATAAAGCATGTTTTCATCAGGATAGATCATAGAGTGTCCTTTGTTCGAAGACGCAGTATCTGAGCCAGACTCGCCGCAACCGCATCGGGGTTTTCCCGGTGGGCGTTGTGTCCGGCGTTGGGAATTGCATGGCGAGCGGCGTTCAGCTCGGCGGCAAGGGCCGCGAACTTCTCATCACGTTCGCCATAGAGATAATCCAAAGAGAAATCGCGTGCGCCGAGCGCGGCACGCAGGTCGGGCTGCACGGCCAGCGAGGTTGCCTCAAGCATTTTCGCCAGCGCCGCGCCGCTGTTCTGGCTGCGCAGGGTAATCAGCGCGCTGCGCTGGGCGTCCGTGAGGGAGGCGAACACGGGCTGGCGATACCAGTCACTGAACACGTTCTCCAGCGGTTCGCGGCGAAAACGTTCTGCCCAGCGGCGGTCGGATGCCCGCCGCGCCTGTCGCGCCCCGGCATCCTGCAGGCCCGGATGTCCGCCTTCTACCGCCACGCCCAGCAGCCCCTTTGGCCGCTGGCAGGCATGGAACATCGCAATGCGGCCGCCGAGGGAGTACCCGACGAGCCAGAAGTTCAGTATGTTGTAACTAAGCAGGGTTTTGGCGAGCAGCGCGCTCATCTCTTCGAACCCCGCCACGCTTATATTGCAGGATCCGCCGTGCCCGGGCAGGTCAAGATAGAGTCGGGGATAGTCGCTCAGCGTCTCGCCAACGGGCTGCCACTCGCGGCAATCTCCGGAAAAACCGTGCAAAAAGACCAGCCAGGGGTAGCCTGGCTTTCCGGCCTGCTGCACGCCGGAGAGGATCACAGCTGGCTCACCTGTGCCAGCAGGCTTTGCAGGGCATGCGCCCCGTCGGCATCGTTCACCACCAGCTCGATCAGCGTCGCGCCCGGCTGCTTCCAGGCATTGCTTAGCGCCGCGTCCAGCTGTTCCCAGCTCTCCGGGCGATGGTATTTCAGGCTGAACATCGCCGCGGCGTGTTCGAACTGCACGTTCTGCGGCATCAAATAGAAGCGCTCGCGCTCGCTCTGGGGCGTTGGCAGCAGGGAGAAAATCTGTCCGCCGTTGTTATTCACGACAATCAGCACAAACGGCGCGGAGGCCTGGCGCAGCAGCGCCAGCGCGTTGAGATCGTAGAGCGCGGAGAGATCGCCCACGATAGCCAGCGTCGATTTCGCGCTGGCGCGCTGCACGCCCGCCGCCGTTGAGATCAGCCCGTCGATGCCGCTGGCGCCGCGGTTGCTGTACACCGGGTAGCCTGCGGGCAGCTTCGATAAGGCGTCAATCAGACGTACGACCAGGCTGTTGCCGACAAACAGCTGCCCCTGTTCAGGCAGATACTGGCGAATTCGGTGCGCCAGCCCGGCTTCGCTGAAGGTCTCACAGTGCGCTTTGGTGATTTCCCAGGCCTGGCGCGACAGGTCCGGGATCGCCACCGCCCAGGGTTGACGTTTTTCCGCCGGATGCAGGTCCAGCCAGCTCTCAATGCCGCTCACCAGACGACGACCTCGATGGTGCGCCGGGTCAAGCCGCCCTTCCAGCGGGTCGACCAGCCAGTACTCTTCCGGCGTGCAGGTCGCCTGCCACTGCAGCAGGCGTTTGCCGGTCAAACTCGATCCAAGCTGGACCACAATCTGCGCCTGCGAAAGCTCGGTGACCGCCTTCGCATTGCCGAGCCAGAGGTCGGCGCACGGCAGCGGCTGACCGGTCTGGGAAAGCACGTCGCCTATTAGCGGCCAGCCGAGGGTTTGCGCCCATTCGGCGACCCGCCTGCCTTCGGCGGCGCTCATGCGCCCGGCAATAACCACGCCGCGCTTCTGCCGCCAGAAGAACCAGTCGCGCTGTTTCGCGCTCTCAAGGTGCGTCTGTTCGCGCAGCCACGGTTTTTCACTCTGCCACCAGTCGCCTAGCGTCTGCTGCCAGTCAAGACCGGTGTCGTCCAGCTCACTGTAGAGCGGCTCGGCGAACGGGCAGTTGATGTGCAGCGCCCCGCTGCGCAGTGTCTCCATGGCGTGATCGACGGTGGAGACCAGCCAGCCTGCCGGAATATCCTGGGTGGGACGCGGTAACGACACCGTCTGCGAAGGGTGCGAAGAAAAGATCCCCGGCTGGCGGATGGCCTGATTGGCGCCGCAGTCGATCAGTTCAGGAGGACGGTCGGCCGTCAGCAGGATCAGCTTTTCACCGGTTAACCCGGCTTCAATCAGGGCCGGATAGAGGTTCGCCACGGCGGTACCGGAGGTGACGATCACCGCCACGGGCGCTTTGCTGACCTTTGCCAGCCCGAGCGCCAGGTGGCCGAGACCGCGCTCATCAAAGTGGGTGTGGTGAATCAACGCCCGGTTGTCGGCGGCCGCCAGCGTTAGCGGCGTTGAACGAGAGCCCGGTGCAATACACACGTGCCTGACGCCGTGGCGGGTCAGGGCTTCAAGGATCACCGCCGCCCAGCGTCGGTTAAAAGAACTTACTGACATGAGATTGTCCGGTATCAAGAATGCGACACAGTATAAATAATAGAAAAAAATGGAATTTTGATATGAATCGGGATTGCGCGATTCAGTATTAATCCCTTAGGAGCAGAGAGCGCAATCCGGCCGCTTTATTTTCTATCTCCTGCCACTCCTGCTCCGGATCGGACCCGCTGACAATACCGGCGCCAGCATAGAGGCGCAGGGAGTCTTCCCGAACGCGCGCGGAGCGCAGCGCCACGCAGAACTCACTCTGTTCGGGGGATAAATACCCGGCCGAACCGGCGTACCATTCCCGGTTAAACGGCTCTACGGCCTGGATAAACTCGCGCGCGGGCTGGCGCGGGAGCCCGGCAACGGCGGCCGTCGGCTGGAGCACGTGCAGGCACAGCGCGTCGTCCGCCTGTTTTAACTCGGTCCAGATACAGCGTCGTAAGTGCTGGACTTTACGCAGGCGGACGACCTGCGCAGGCAGCACCTCAAGCGTCTGGGTATGGTGCTGAAGACGCTGGCAGATATCCTCCACGACCAGCATATTTTCACGCTGGTTTTTATCATCGTTCAGCAGCCACTCGCCCAGGCGCTGCGCCTGGCTATCGTCCGCGTGGCTGGCAACGGTGCCCGCCAGCGCCTCCGTGCGCAGCAGCGCGCCGCGCCGCCGCCAGAGACGCTCGGGCGTGGAGCCGAGAAACGCGTTGCTGGCGTCGAATACCATGCAGAAGTGATAGCAGTTGAGATTCAGGGCGCGGCTGGCGGCCATCAGCGCGACAGGGTTAACGCGCTGTTTACACTGCAGATCGGTGGCCCGGGCGAGGACCACCTTTTCGAAATCGCCGTGCGCGATAGTCTCTGTCGCCTTGTTGATAAGACTCAGCCAAGCCGATTTTTGCGGCAGATGCGTTTCATGTTCTACCTGCACGGACAGCGGACGGATCGGTTTGGCCGCAAGCAGCTGCTGTAAGAATACCTGCGCGGCGCGGGCATCATCCTGAAGCGAGCTATTGCCCCACAGCTGCAGGCGCAGCGTGGCGTTACCGGCGGTGCGTCGCCAGAGCAGTCGCGGTAAAAAGAGGCTGCCCTGCTCCGGGTTAAAGGCGTTCAGACCGCAGATACGGGTATCATCCGGCGCGTTTTGGTCACGTAAAAACTGGCAGGCTAATGCAAGAGAGGAAAAGTGGGCAACGGCTCCCAGCGCGGCCAGCTCTTCGTCGCCGTTACGCTGCTGCCAGTAAAACTGCGGGTAGCACTGCTGCGCGCCCAGCCAGGCAAGGGGATCGAAGGCGTCGTTTAACGGGAAAGTGACGTCGAAATGACGCATGCCGGGTGCTGCGGGTAACGCTTGCGTAAGCTGGGTACGCAGTTGTTCCAGCGCGAGGAAAATCGAATTCACGCGAACCTCTCCCTGTTAAAACCGCATATTATACGGGGTACCATAAGAAATATCAGTACCCACGTATAGGGAGTGGTTAACCGTTCAAAACGCTGTTAACGACGGGCTAAGAGCAGGCCCAGCACCAGCCCTACGGCAGCCCCCACGCCGATACCCTGCCACGGTTTCTCATGCACGTAATCATCGGCACGATACACCGCTTTTTTAGCGCGATAGTAGTAGGTATCCGACGCATGGCTGACGCGGTTTTTCACTTCATGCAGCGCCTGTTCCGCACGGGCTTTTAGCTCAATATATTTCTGATCGGCAGGGTCGCCCGAGGAACGTAACACCTCTTCCAGCGTTTCGCTCAGCAAGGCCAGGTCGTCGTCGATACGGGTATCCCAGGATTGAAATGACATATTTTTCTCCATGTTAGTGCACCAGTCCGCTAACTATAGCCAACGACGCGCCATTACGCCTGCTTCGCTTCCCGCGCCATGCCGATGTGGGGAATGCCGTCTTCATCGTACACTTCCGTTACCGGCGTGAAGCCAAAGTGCGCATAGAACGACTGCAGATGCGCCTGCGCGCCCAGGTATAACGCCTTGTCCGGCCACCGTTTTTGGCACGCTTCCAGCGTTTTCTCCATCAGCTGATAGCCCAGCTTTTCACCGCGCGCGCTGCCGCTGATGATGACCCGACCAATCACGACGGGCTCGAATTCGTCTTCGCTTTTCAGAATCCTCGCATACGCCACCAGCTCGTTATTCCTCCAGCCGAGGATATGTCGGTTCTCGCCGACCAGATCGTCGCCGTCGATGTCCTGATACGGGCAGGTCTGTTCAACCACGAACACTTCGCAGCGCAGCTTCAGCAGGGCGTAAAGTGAATGAACGGTGAGGTCACTATGGTGTAAATCTTGCCACTGGATCATGTCAGTCTCCTTCCTGGGGTTCATCACGTTATACTAAACCCCTCCCCGTTCGGCAAAGGGCTGATTGCGTTATGGAACTGATTTTTCTGGGCACGTCCGCTGGCGTGCCAACCCGCTCACGAAACGTGACGGCGATCCTATTGGATCTGAAGCACCCCACCCGCGGCGGGCTGTGGCTGTTTGACTGCGGTGAAGGAACGCAGCATCAGCTGCTGCATACCGCTTACCATCCCGGCAAGCTGGATAAAATTTTTATCACCCATCTTCACGGCGACCATCTGTTTGGCCTTCCCGGCCTGCTGTGCAGCCGCTCGATGGCCGGTAACCCCAATCCGCTGACGATTTACGGGCCAGCGGGAGTCCGGGAATTTGTTGAAACCACGCTGCGCCTCAGCGGCTCGTGGACAGATTATCCGCTGGAAGTCGTAGAGATTACCGAAGGCCTGGTTTTCGATGACGGTGACTTTAACGTCAGCGCTCGGCCGCTCAGTCACCCGGTGGAGTGCTATGGCTACCGTATTGACGCGCATGACAAGCCCGGCGCGCTGGACGCCGCCGCGCTGATGGCCGATGGCGTAAAACCCGGGCCGCTGTTCCAGCGCCTGAAGCACGGCGAGACCGTCACGCTGGAGGACGGGCGCGTCATCAACGGTCAGGACTATCTCGCCGCCCCGCAGCCCGGCAAAAAGCTGGCGATTTTTGGCGATACGGCCCCGTGCCCGGCGGCGCTCGAGCTTGCCCGGAGCGTGGACGTGATGGTGCATGAAGCAACGCTTGAAACGGCAATGGAAGAGAAAGCCAACAGCCGGGGCCATAGCTCCACGCGCCAGGCGGCGCAGCTTGCCCGTGACGCGGGCGTCGGGAGGCTCATTATCACCCACGTCAGCTCGCGCTACGACGCGCGGGGGTGCGAAAGCCTGCTGGCAGAGTGCCGCGCATTGTTCCCGGAATGTGAGCTGGCCGAAGATTTCGCTCAGGTCAGCGTTTAGCCCTTCACTTTTCCCTCAGGATGCCGATAACGATTAAAAGGCCAGCATTTCTCTCGAGGGTAGAATGGATAATTTCCAGAAAGATATTGATGACAGGGCGAATCTGACCCTGTCGAACCGTTTTGAACTGTTGCTGTTCCGTCTCGGCACGTCTCTTAACGAAAATAAATCCGAGCTGTTTGGCATTAACGTCTTTAAGCTGCGTGAAATCGTGCCGATGCCGGAGTTCACAAAGCCCGCCGGGATGAAATCGCCGCTGATGGGAATGGTGAATATTCGCGATCAGGTGATCCCGGTGATCGATCTGGCCGCCGTCGCGGGCTGTAAGCCCACCACCGGGCTGAACATCCTGCTGATCACCGAATACGCGCGCAGCGTGCAGGCGTTTGCCGTGGAGTCGGTTGAAAACATCATGCGTCTGGACTGGAAGCAGGTACACGCGGCGGAAACCGCCGTCAGCGGTCGCTACATCACCAGTATTGCGTGTCTCGACGAGAAGACCGATACCAACGATCTGGCGATGGTGCTGGACGTTGAGCAGATCCTGTACGACATCACGCCAGCGAACCACGACCTGCACGCCACCAATCTGAAGACCACGAAATTCAACATCAAGCCGGGCTCTGTGGCGATTGTGGCGGAAGACTCCAAAGTGGCGCGCTCGATGCTGGAGAAAGGTTTGCAGGCGATGGAGATCCCGGCACAGCTGCACATCACCGGCAAAGACGCGTGGGAGAAAATTGGCGTGCTGGCCGCACAGGCGCAGGCAGAGGGCGTACCCATCACCGATAAGATTGCCCTGGTGCTGACCGATCTCGAAATGCCGGAGATGGACGGTTTTACGCTAACGCGCAAAATCAAAACCGACCCGGTACTGAAGGATATTCCGGTGGTGATCCACTCTTCCCTTTCCGGCAACGCTAACGAGGACCATATTCGCAAGGTGAAGGCCGACGGGTATGTGGCTAAGTTTGAGCTGAACGAGCTGTCGTCGGTGATTGAGGAAGTGCTCGATCGTTCGATGAAGAAGATTGACGGGCCGCTGATTAGCCGCAAGCAGCTGGCGTAGTCGGGTGGCGCTTCGCTTACCCGACCTACAAAACCCGTAGGCCCTGCAAGCGCAGCGCCGCTGGGCAATAAAAAACCCGCCGAGGCGGGTTTTTTGCTTTTACCTTACATTAATGGCATCGCTCGCTGCACGATATCAATCAGCGGCTGCGGATAGATACCGAAGATCAGCACCAGCAGGGCTGAGATCAGCACCACGATACCACCGGCGCTGTACTGCCAGTTGGATGGCGCATCGCGGTTGAGCTGCTGAGGCGCACTCAGGTACAGGCTCACGGCCACGCGCAGGTAGTAGTAGAGACCAATCGCGGAGCCGATAACCACGCCCGCAGTCAGCCACCACAGGTGTGCCTGCACACCAACGGCCAGCACGTAGAACTTACCGATAAAGCCCAGCGTCATCGGGATACCCGCCAGAGAGAGCATCATCACGGTCATCACCGCGGACAGGATCGGACGGTGCCAGAACAGACCACGGTAGGAGAACAGTGAATCAGCGTCCGGACCACGGTACGGGCTGGACATCAGGCTCACCACGCCGAAGGCGCCGAGGCTGCTGAACAGGTAACCGGCCAGATACACGCCCACGGCTTCCATCGACATCTCACCGCTCTGCAGCGCAATCAGCGCCACCATCAGGTAGCCCAGATGAGAGATGGACGAGTAGCCCAGCAGACGTTTGATGTTGGTCTGGCTCAGCGCCATCAGGTTACCGAAGATGATGGAGACGAACGCAATAATGCCCAGCACCACGCGAACCGCTTCACTGTCACCCACCGGCGCGTACAGGAACAGACGCATAACCACCCCGAAGATGGCGATTTTGCTCGCCGTCGCCAGGAAGGTCGACACCGGCGCTGGCGCGCCCTGGTAAACGTCTGGCGTCCACAGGTGGAACGGCACCAGAGAGAGTTTGAAGCCAAGGCCAACAATCATCATGCCCAGACCCGCCAGCAGCAGCGGCTCATGCAGCATGCCGTCACCGAGGCTCTTGCCGAGCGCCATAAAGGAGAGGTTACCGGACTGTGCGTACACCAGCGCAATACCAAACAGCAGGAACGAGGACGCCGCCGCAGACAGGATGGTGTACTTGATGCTTGCTTCCAGGGAGCGCTTCTGACGGAAGGCGTAACCGATCAGGCCGAACAGCGGCAGCGAGATCAGCTCAATGCCGAGGAACAGCGCGGCCAGATGGTTGGCATTCGCCAGCAGAATGCCGCCCAGCGCGGCAATCAGAACCAGCAGGTAAAACTCTTCTTTGTTGTCGTTGTAGCCTTCGAGCCACGGGTAGGCAAAGGTACAGGTCGCCAGGCTCGCCAGCAGCACCAGACCGGTATACAGCATGGCATAGCCGTCAACGCGCATCAGCGGGGTGACGTCCATCGCCCCGCCCTGGCCAACAAACCAGAGAGAGACTAACGCGGCGTTCAGGCCGATGACCGACAGCGTGGCATTCAGGAAGTGATTGCGTCGCCACGCAATGGAGAGCATCACAACCACCACCGTCAATCCGACGATCAGCAGCGGTAGCAGCGCAATCAGTTGTTGTGGAGTTATTGTCATGGCGATTTACGGCCTTGTAGTAGAAGCAGAATTAACAAACCACTGCTGGATGTTGCCCATCGCGCTGTGCGAGGTATCCAGAATCGGCTGCGGGAAGAAGCCCAGCAGCACCAGCAGTACGACCAGCAGCAGGATGATGAACAGCTCGCGCAGCGACATCCCCGGCAGTTCTTGTGCGGCAATTTCGCTCTTCGCTTTACCGAAGTAAGCGCGGTGCAGCATCGCCAGCGAGTAGACGGAAGCAAACACCAGACCGAAGGTGGAGATCACGGTAATCACCGGCACCACTTTGAAGCTGCCGAACAGAATCATAAATTCGCCGACGAAGTTACCGGTACCCGGCATCCCCAGGGTGGCAACCGCGAAGAACATTGAGAGCGCTGGCAGCCACTTAATTTTGCTCCACAGGCCGCCCATCATGCGCATGTCGCGGGTGTGCAGACGTTCATACAGCTGGCCGCACAGGATGAAGAGACCGGCTGCGGACAGACCGTGCGCAATCATCTGGATCACCGCCCCCTGGTACGCCAGCTGGCTGCCGGTGTAGATGGCAATCAGCACGAAGCCCATGTGGGAAACGGAGGTGTAGGCAATCAGACGCTTGATGTCGTACTGGGTGAAGGCCATCCACGCGCCGTAGAAGATACCGATCACGCCGAGCCACATGGCAATTGGGGCGAACTCTGCGGAGGCGTTCGGGAACAGCGGCAGCGCGAAACGCAGCAGACCGTAGGCCGCGGTTTTCAGCAGGATGCCCGCCAGGTCAACGGAACCCGCCGTTGGCGCCTGAGAGTGCGCGTCTGGCAGCCAGCCGTGCAGCGGAACCACCGGCATTTTCACCGCGAACGCGATGAAGAAGCCCAGCATCAGAAGATATTCCACGCCGTGAGACATTGGGGTCTTCAGCAGGTCTTCGTAATTGAAGGTCCAGGTACCGGTCGCGTTGTGGTGAACAAACACCAGCGCCAGAATGGCAATCAGCATCACCAGACCGCTCGCCTGGGTATAGATGAAGAACTTGGTTGCCGCCGTGATACGCGTTTTACCGTCGGATGCCTTGTGGCCCCACAGCGCGATCAGGAAGTACATCGGAACCAGCATCATCTCCCAGAAGAAGAAGAACAGGAACATGTCGATGGCAAGGAACACGCCGATAACGCCGCCCAGGATCCACATCAGGTTCAGGTGGAAGAAGCCCTGGTATTTTTCGATTTCACGCCAGGAGCAGAGTACCGCCAGAACGCCGAGCAGACCGGTCAACACCACCATCAGCAGTGAGAGACCGTCAATCGCCAGGTGGATCGTAATGCCGAAACGTGGGATCCACGGCAGGATGAACTCAGACTGCCACTGCGGAATGCCCGCAGACTGGGTCAGTGAGTAACCGCCCTGCAACCACAGTTGCAGGCCAAGCGCGAGCGTCAATCCCATGGTGATCAGCGCGATCCAGCGCGGCATCTTCACGCCAAAGCGTTCAGTCTGCCAGCACAGGAAGCCGCCGATGAAGGGAATTAATATTAGCCAGGGTAGTAACATGGCGATTTACATTCCTTTTTAAGGCCCCCAGCAGGGGCCTGATTTTCAACGAATTCGAATAAAATTCACTTAACGATCAACGCAACACCATCAGCAGCGCCAGCACGACAACCGCACCGATGCTCATGGACGCCACATACCAGCGCAGGTAACCGTTCTCGCTGTACAGCAGGCCTTTGCCTGCAAAGCGGGAAAGGATCGCCGGGATATTCATCAGGCTGTTCAACGGATCGCGCTTCAGCAGCCACGCAATGCCCAGGAACGGCTTAACGAAGATCATGTCGTACAGCCAGTCGAAGCCCCACGCGTTGTACCACCAGGTACCCAGCAGACGGCCCGGCGCGCTGTTGGCAACGGCGGTTACCAGCGTGCGTTTGCCCAGCCACAGCCATGCGGCGATCAGGATGCCCGCGATAGCGACCACGCCGGAGGTGATTTCAAGCGTCAGAACGCGACCGTGCTCAAGCTCGGTGGTGTCCGGCAGTACGCCCTGCAGCGGCGGCACAATCATCGCGCCAACGAAGGTGGACAGTACCAGCAGCACAATCAGCGGCAGGTGGTGGGTAATCCCCTTCCCTGCGTGAGCGTGAATTTGTTCTTTACCGTGGAATACGATGAAAATCATACGGAAGGTATACAGGGAGGTCATGAACGCACCGACCAGACCCGCAACCATCAGATTGATATGACCATTCGCCATGGCGCCCGCAAGGATTTCGTCCTTACTGAAGAAGCCCGCGGTAATCAGCGGCAGTGCCGCCAGCGCCGCGCCGCCTACCAGGAAGCAGACATAGACCAGCGGGATAGACTTACGCAGACCGCCCATTTTGAAGATGTTCTGCTCGTGGTGGCAGGCCAGAATCACCGAACCGGACGAGAGGAACAGCAGCGCTTTAAAGAACGCGTGCGTCATCAGGTGGAAGATTGCCGCATCCCACGCCTGAACGCCCAGCGCCAGGAACATGTAGCCAATCTGGCTCATGGTGGAGTACGCGAGAACGCGTTTGATGTCGGTCTGCACCAGTGCGGCAAAGCCTGCCAGCACCAGCGTTACCGCACCAACGATACCCACCAGATGCAGAATTTCCGGGGTCATCAGGAACAGACCGTGGGTACGCGCAATCAGGTAAACACCCGCGGTCACCATGGTCGCGGCGTGGATCAGCGCGGAGACAGGGGTAGGACCCGCCATCGCGTCCGCCAGCCAGGTCTGCAACGGCAGCTGCGCGGATTTACCCACGGCACCACCCAGCAGCATCAGCGTTGCCCACCACAGCATGTTGTTGCCTGCGGCGAAGTGCGCTGGCGCCAGTTCCACCATTTCGCGGAAGTTCAGCGTGCCCAGTTCGTTGTAGAGAATGAACAGCGCGAAAGCGAGGAAGACGTCACCCACGCGGGTCACGACGAACGCTTTCATGGCCGCTGCGCCATTCTTCGGATCGGTGTAGTAGAAACCGATCAGCAGGTAAGAACAGAGACCTACGCCTTCCCAGCCCAGATACATCAGCAGCAGGTTATCGGCCAGCACCAGAACCACCATGCTGGCGATAAACAGGTTGGTGTAGGCGAAGAAGCGGGAGTACCCCTCTTCACCGCGCATGTACCAGGAGGCGAACATGTGGATCAGGAAGCCAACGCCGGTGACCACGGAGAGCATGGTCAGCGAGAGGCCGTCCAGCACCAGGTTGAAGCCGATGTTGAAGTCACCCACCGACATCCAGGTCCACAGCGGCACGCTGAACGGCTGACGTCCGTTGTTGAAGAAGTCGATCCCCGCATACGCTGTGACCAGCGCAGCCAGACCGACAGAGCCCATGCCCACGGTCGCAGACAGATTCTCAGACCAGCGGCCGCGAGAAAACGCCAGCAGCACGAAGCCAATCAGCGGAAAAATAATGGTTAAGGCAAGCATGTTCATCCACGCAACTCACTTACTGAATCGATGTTCAGATTCTGGCGGCGACGATGGAGCTGCAGCAACAGCGCCAGGCCAATACTCGCTTCGGCAGCCGCGAGGCTGATGGCGAGAATGTACATCACCTGACCATCGGTCTGGCCCCAGTAGCTTCCGGCGACCACGAAGGCCAGCGCGGAGGCGTTAATCATGATTTCCAGTCCGATCAGCATAAACAGCAGATTGCGGCGGATAACCAGACCGGTCAGACCCAGAACGAATAAAATCGCCGCGAGGATCAGTCCATGTGTTAAGGGGATCATGCGCGCTCCTCCGTTTTTCTTTTCGCGCGGTCGTCAGTGCGGTTGCTCAGCACCTCGCCAGCGCGCTCTTCGCGACCAACGTGGAAAGCAACAACCAGGCCTGCCAGCAGCAGCATTGAGGCCAGTTCCACCGCCAGAACGTATGGGCCAAAGAGCGTGATACCCACCTCTTTCGCGCCGATCGGCGTGCCGTCGATGCCCTGATCGTTGACGCCAAGAATGGCGTAAACAATCACCACCAGCATGATGGCCGACAGAATTGCCGGGCCAATCCACACCTGCGGTTTTAACCACTGACGTTCCTGCTCAATTTCAGAGCCGCCCAGGTTCAGCATCATCACCACGAACACGAACAGCACCATAATGGCCCCGGCGTAGACGATGATTTCCAGCGCACCGGCGAAATGCGCGCCCAGTGCGAAGAACACCCCTGAAATGGCCAGCAGCGAAATGATTAAGTACAGCAGCGCATGCACCGGATTGGTGTGCGTGATCACTCGCAGCGTAGCCAGGATGGCGATAAGGCCACAGATATAAAAAGCGAATTCCATTGCCCTCTCCTTACGGTAACAGGCTCTTGACGTCGATAGGCTTAGCTTCGTTCTCTGCTTCGCCCTTATCTTTGCCGTCGATTGCCATACCCGCCATCCGGTAGAAGTTGTATTCCGGGTATTTGCCCGGACCGGAAATCAGCAGATCCTCTTTCTCGTACACCAGGTCCTGACGCTTGTACTCACCCAACTCGAAGTCTGGAGTCAGCTGAATCGCCGTGGTTGGGCACGCTTCTTCACACAGACCGCAGAAGATGCAGCGTGAGAAGTTGATGCGGAAGAACTCAGGGTACCAGCGGCCGTCTACCGTCTCTGCTTTCTGCAGAGAGATACAGCCAACCGGACACGCTACCGCACACAGGTTACAGGCAACGCAGCGCTCGGAACCGTCCGGGTCGCGCGTCAGCACGATACGGCCACGGTAGCGCGGCGGCAGATATACCGGCTCTTCCGGGTACATCCGGGTTTCGCGTTTGGCAAACGCGTGCAGGCCGATCATCCAGATACTGCGTACCTGGGTACCGAAGCCTACCAGTAATTCTTTTAAGGTCATGGTCTATAGCCCCTTATGGCTGCTGCCAGAGAATGACAGCTGCCGTTACCAACAAGTTGACGAGCGTCAGCGGCAGGCACACTTTCCAGCCGAAGGACATTACCTGGTCATAACGTGGACGCGGTAACGCTGCGCGAATCAAAATGAACATCATCATGAAGAACGCGGTTTTCAGCGCGAACCAGATGAACGGCGGTAAGAACGGGCCATGCCAGCCACCGAAGAACAGCGTTACCATCAACGCGGAAATGGTGACGATACCGATGTACTCGCCCACGAAGAACAGACCGAACTTCATGCCGGAATATTCGATGTGGTAACCGTCGGCCAGTTCCTGTTCGGCTTCTGGCTGGTCAAACGGGTGACGGTGACACACCGCCACGCCCGCGATGGCAAAGGTAATAAACCCAAAGAACTGCGGAATAACGTTCCAGATGTCGACCTGGTTGTTGACGATGTCGGTCATGTTGAATGAACCGGCCTGCGCCACTACGCCCATCAGGGAGAGACCCAGGAACACTTCGTAGCTCAGGGTCTGCGCGGAAGCACGCATCGCACCCAGCAGCGAGTATTTGTTGTTACTGGACCAGCCTGCGAACAGGACCGCGTAAACCGCGAGGCCTGCCATCATCAGGAAGAACAGAATGCCGATGTTCAGGTCAGCGACCACCCAGGTCGGGCTGACCGGCACGATAGCAAACGCCAGCAGCAGCGAGGTGAAGGCGATCATCGGTGCCAGAGTAAAGATCACGCGATCCGAGAAGCGCGGGATCCAGTCCTCTTTAAAGAACATCTTGATCATATCCGCGACCAGCTGGAGTGAACCACCCCACCCCACGCGGTTCGGTCCGTAACGGTTCTGGAACAGACCGAGCAGACGACGTTCACCAAAGCTCATGAACGCGCCGCAGGTGACCACCACCAGCAGGATAACAATCGCTTTCAGAATGCTCAGCAGGATGTCGATAAGATCCGGCGTTAACCAACTCATGCTTTTGCCTCCTGCAGATTATCAAGACGCGCGCCCGCCAGAACCGGCGCAATGCCTGGCATACCCATCGGCAGACCGACCTGCCCTGCCGTAAGACTTTCAGAGATAATCAGCGGCAGGCTGATGGTCTGGCCGTCATAGCTAAAGGCAACGTTCGCGCCCGCGTTTACGCCAAGCTTCGCGGCATCCGCCGGGTTGAGCTTGATGTAAGGCTGCGGCATGCGGGTCTGGAAGACCGGTGAACGCTGGGACAGCTCGTCGCTACCGAACAGATGGTAGTACGGCGCGATGCGCCAGCTACCGTCCTGCGCCTGGAAGCTCGCCGGTACGGTGGTGAAGAAGTCCAGACCGGTTTCGGAGGCTTCAATCAGACGCACGCCCGGATCGCCGTGGCGCAGGGAGCCGCCCACTTCAGCCTGGAACTTGTTCCATGCCTGCGGGGAGTTCCAGCCCGGTGCCCATGCGAATGGGATCTGTGAACGCGGCGCAGACGGCTGGTTGTTCCCTTCCATGGAGAAGGCGAACATGGTGTCTTTATCCTGCGGCTGGCGCGGTTCGTGTACGCTGATGTTGGCGCGCATGGCGGTACGACCGCTGTAGCGGTGCGGTTCACGCGCCAGCTTCTGGCCGCGAATGCGGAAGCTTGCTTCAGGTGCGGCATCTTTAATGCCTGCCAGCTGAGGCAGTTTTTCCACCACCGCGTCGATAACGTGGTCAAGCTGCGTCCAGTCCACTTCACGGCTCTGTACGGTGCTGTGCAGGGAGTGCAGCCAGCGCCAGCTTTCCAGCATTACGGTGTTGCTGTCGTAGTACGCCGGGTCATAAACCTGGAAGAAACGCTGCGCGCGGCCTTCGTTGTTGATAACCGTACCGTCGCTTTCCGCGAAGCTTGCCGCCGAGAGCACCAGGTGCGCTTTGTCCATGATCGCGGTGCGCTGATGGTCGATGACCATGACCAGCGGCGCTTTGGAGAGCGCAGCGTCAACGCGCGCGGCAGAGGCGTGGCGATGCAGGTCGTTTTCCAGCACCACAACGGCGTCAGCGGCACCGGATTCCAGCTCGCTTAACGCTTCTTCCAGCGAGCCGCCGCCGATCATACCCAGGCCAATGCTGTTCACCGCACGGGCAATCATGGTTACGCCGACGTCCGCGCCGCGGCCTTTGAGGGCTTTAGCAACGTTTGCAGCCGCCTGAACGATCTCCGCGCTGCCGGCGTTAGTACCGGAAATAATCAGCGGTTTCTTCGCACCCGCCAGGGCCTGAACAATCACGTCAACCTTGTTTTGCAGGTCGCGATCCAGCTCAACGGCAGGGGAGGTGTTGTCCAGCGCGTGGGCAATGGCAAAGCCGAGACGGGCCTGATCTTCAACCGGCGCGCAGTAGGTCCACGCGGCGATATCGTCCAGACGGGTATTGTCGACGTTGGTCACAAACAGAGGATGCTTCGCGCGCTGGCCGATGTTGAGGATCGCCGCAATTTGCCAGTCAGCCACTTTCTGCGCCGCTGCCATTTCACGTGCTTTACCCTTCACCGCCTGACGAACCGCCAGAGCCGCGCGTGCGCCGGTCTGGGTCAGGTCTTCACCCAGCACCAGGACCGCATCGTAGGATTCAATTTCGCGCAGCGCAGGGGTATGAATACCGCCTTCACGCAGCACTTTCAGCACCAGCTGCAGACGTTCCTGCTCGCCCTGGGCGATACCGGTGTAGAAGTTTTCAGCCCCAACCAGCTCGCGCAGCGCAAAGTTGCTTTCAACGCTGGCGCGCGGGGAGCCGATACCGATGACTTTCTTCGACTGGCGCAGAATATCTGCCGCGCCCTGCATCGCCTGTTCGGCGTTCAGGGTAATGAAGTCGTCGCCACGGCGCTGAACCGGCTGACGCGGACGGTCTTTCAGGTTCACATAGCCATAGCCGAAACGACCGCGGTCGCACAGGAAGTAGTGGTTAACGGTACCGTTGTAACGGTTTTCGATACGACGCAGTTCGCCGTAGCGCTCACCCGGGCTGGTGTTACAGCCGAGGGAACACTGCTGGCAGATGCTTGGCGCAAACTGCATGTCCCATTTACGGTTGTAACGCTCGGAGTGGGTTTTATCCGTGAATACGCCGGTCGGGCAGATTTCTACCAGGTTACCGGAGAATTCGCTCTCAAGCGTCCCGTCTTCCGGACGACCGAAGTAGACGTTATCGTGCGCGCCGTACACGCCCAGATCCTGACCGTCCGCGTAGTCTTTGTAGTAACGCACGCAGCGGTAGCAGGCGATGCAGCGGTTCATTTCGTGGGAGATGAACGGCCCCAGGTCCTGGTTACGGTGGGTACGCTTGGTAAAGCGATAGCGACGGAAGCTGTGGCCGGTCATCACGGTCATATCCTGAAGGTGGCAGTTACCGCCCTCTTCACAGACCGGACAGTCGTGCGGGTGGTTGGTCATCAACCATTCCACAACGCTTTCGCGGAACTGTTTCGCTTCTTCGTCATCAATCGAAATAAAGGTGCCTTCGGTGGCTGGCGTCATACAGGACATCACCAGGCGACCACGCGTGTCTTCCGCGTTTTGATATTGCTTCACCGCACACTGGCGGCAAGCACCGACGCTGCCCAGCGCCGGATGCCAGCAAAAGTACGGAATATCGAGGCCCAGAGACAGACAAGCTTCTAGCAGGTTGTCCGCCCCGTTGACTTCGTATTCTTTGCCGTCTACATGAATCGTAGCCATTAGCATGCTTCCAGTTGGCTCGAATTGCTTCGAGCGTTAATCAAAATTCTGTCTTTACCAGCGTGCTTTCAGCAGGTTCGGCTGAATCCCATTGATTGAATGGGTATTGCTGAACGGCTGCTTGATGCCTGCTTCGAATTCGTCGCGGAAATATTTAATCGCGCTCTGCAGCGGCTCGACGGCACCCGGTGCGTGGGCACAGAAGGTTTTACCCGGACCTAAGAATCGACACAGTTGCTCAAGCGTCTCGATATCGCCAGGCTGGCCTTCGCCACGTTCGATCGCGCGCAGGATCTTCACGCTCCACGGCAGACCATCACGGCACGGTGTACACCAGCCGCAGGACTCGCGGGCGAAGAACTCTTCCAGGTTACGCACCAGCGAAACCATGCCGATCTCGTGGTCGACGGCCATCGCCAGCGCCGTACCCAGACGGCTGCCTGCTTTACCAATGCTTTCGAATTCCATCGGCAGGTCAAGGTGGGCTTCGGTGAGGAAGTCTGTCCCTGCCCCACCCGGCTGCCAGGCTTTGAATTTCAGGCCATCACGCATGCCGCCCGCGTAATCTTCAAGAATTTCGCGCGCGGTGGTACCGAACGGCAGTTCCCAGACGCCCGGGTTTTTCACGCGACCGGAGAAGCCCATCAGCTTGGTACCGGCATCTTTGCTTGAGGAGATGCCCTGATACCACTCCACGCCGTTGGCGAGGATAGCCGGAACGTTACACAGGGTTTCAACGTTGTTGACGCAGGTCGGTTTACCCCATACGCCGGAGCTTGCCGGGAACGGCGGCTTGGAACGCGGGTTCGCGCGGCGGCCTTCCAGGGAGTTAATCAGCGCGGTTTCTTCACCGCAGATATAACGCCCGGCACCGGTGTGCACGAACAGCTCGAAGTCAAAGCCGGTGCCCAGGATGTTTTTACCCAGCAGACCGGCTTCGGTGGCTTCGGCAATCGCGCGACGCAGGTTTTCTGCCGCTTCGATGTACTCGCCGCGCAGGAAGATGTAGCCACGGTACGCTTTCAGCGCAAACGCGGAGATCAGCATGCCTTCCACCAGCAGGTGCGGCAGCTGCTCCATCAGCAGGCGGTCTTTATAGGTGCCCGGCTCCATTTCATCGGCGTTACACAGCAGGTAACGGATGTTCATGGATTCGTCTTTCGGCATCAGGCTCCACTTCAGACCGGTGGAGAAGCCCGCGCCGCCGCGCCCTTTCAGGCCAGCGTCTTTCACCGCGTTAACGATGTCGTCCGGCGCCATGCCGCCAAGGGCTTTACGCGCACCGGCATAGCCGTTTTTGCTCTGGTATTCGTCGAGCCATACCGGCTGTTTGTCATCGCGCAGACGCCAGGTCAGCGGATGCGTCTCAGCAGTACGAATTACAGTTTTCATTTGTACTGCTCCAGCAGGTCAGGAATCGCTTCCGGCGTCAGATGGCTGTGAGTGTCCTCATCAATCATCATGGTCGGCCCCTTGTCGCAGTTACCCAGGCAGCAGGTTGGCAGCAGAGTAAAGCGTCCATCGAACGTGGTCTGGCCCGGCTTGATATTGAGCTTCTTCTCAATCGCAGCCTGAATGCCCTGATAGCCGGTGATGTGGCAGACAACGCTGTCACAGTAGCGGATCACATGGCGGCCTACCGGCTGACGGAAGATCTGGCTGTAGAACGTGGCCACGCCTTCTACGTCACTTGCCGGAATACCCAGCACTTCCGCGATCGCATAGATCGCCCCATCCGGCACCCAACCACGCTGTTTCTGAACGATTTTCAGCGCTTCAATGGACGCCGCACGCGGGTCTTCGTAGTGGTGCATCTCATGCTCAATGGCGGCACGTTCTGCTTCACTCAGCTCAAAAGCCTCGGTTTGTGGTTGTTGATTCTCGTGCATAATTAGCGGTCCACATCTGACATAACAAAATCGATACTACCCAGATACACAATCAGGTCAGAGACCAGACTGCCGCGAATGGCGGACGGGATCTGCTGCAGGTGCGCAAAGCTCGGCGTACGCACGCGTGTACGGTAGCTCATGGTGCTGCCGTCACTGGTCAGGTAGTAACTATTAATACCCTTGGTCGCTTCAATCATCTGGAAGGATTCTTGCGCCGGCATGACCGGACCCCAGGAAACCTGCAGGAAGTGGGTGATCAGGGTTTCGATATGTTGCAGCGTGCGCTCTTTCGGCGGCGGCGTCGTCAGCGGGTGATCCGCCTTGAACGGGCCTTCCGGCATATTGTTGAGGCACTGCTCAAGGATGCGCAGGCTCTGGCGCAGCTCTTCCACTTTCAGCATCACGCGGGTGTAGCAGTCGGACACGCCGCCGCCCACCGGGACCTCAAAGTCGAAGTTTTCGTAGCCAGAGTAAGGACGGGCTTTACGCACGTCGAAATCAATACCGGTCGCGCGCAGACCTGCACCTGTCGTGCCCCACTCCAGCGCTTCTTTCGCGCCGTAGGCAGCAACGCCCTGGGAACGGCCTTTCAGGATGGTGTTACGCAGCGCGGCTTTCTCGTAAGAGGCCAGACGTTTCGGCATCCAGTCGAGGAACTCACGCAGCAGACGGTCCCAGCCGCGCGGCAGATCGTGCGCCACGCCGCCGATACGGAACCAGGCCGGGTGCATACGGAAACCGGTAATCGCTTCCACCAGATCGTAGATTTTCTGACGATCGGTAAAGGCGAAGAAGACCGGCGTCATCGCGCCGACGTCCTGAATGAACGTGGAGATGTACAGCAGGTGGCTGTTAATACGGAACAGCTCAGACAGCATGACGCGAATCACGTTAACGCGATCCGGCGTAACGATACCCGCCAGCTTCTCAACGGCCAGCACGTAAGGCATTTCGTTGACGCAGCCGCCGAGGTACTCGATACGGTCGGTATACGGAATGTAGCTGTGCCAGGACTGACGCTCGCCCATCTTCTCAGCACCACGGTGGTGGTAGCCGATATCCGGGACGCAGTCGACAATCTCTTCGCCATCAAGCTGAAGAATAATACGGAATGCACCGTGCGCAGACGGGTGGTTTGGACCGAGGTTGAGGAACATGAAGTCCTCGTTTTCAGTACCGCGCTTCATGCCCCAGTCTTCCGGCTTGAAGGTCAGCGCTTCCATCTCCAAATCCTGCTTGGCTTTGGTCAGCTCAAACGGATCGAATTCGGTGGCACGTGCCGGGTAGTCTTTACGCAGCGGGTGGCCGGTCCAGGTCTGCGGCATCATGATGCGCGTCAGGTGCGGGTGGCCGTCGAAAGTCATGCCGAACATTTCCCAGGTTTCACGCTCGTACCAGTTCGCGTTCGGGAAAAGTTTGGTGATGGTCGGCAGATGCATGTCGTTTTCAGACAATGCCACCTTGAGCATGATATCCGTGTTGCGGTCTATTGAGATCAGGTGGTAGAAAACGGAAAAATCCGCAGCAGGGAGACCCTGGCGGTGGGTACGCAGACGTTCATCCATGCCGTGTAAATCAAACAGCATGACGTACGGTTTTGGCAATTTCTTGAGGAAATCGACAACTTCCAGCAATTGTTCACGCTTCACCCAAACAACGGGTACCCCGGTGCGGGTCGCCTGAACGGTAAAGGCATCCGGCCCAAAACGGTTGCGCAGTTCGCCAATGACTGGGTCATCCAGATGATCCCGGGTCTGCCAGGCGGCTTCTTGCGCGGTTAAGTCGGTCATATTGTTCACCATTGCAAATGGTCCGTGGTGACTGTTGAGCCTGGCTTCGCGCTATTTGAGTAGTGATATGCGAAGGTGTTCTCCAGGCCTACAGGCGCAAATTAAATTTCGTCAGGCGTACGCAGATTGGTGACGGCAATACGTTCACCACGTTTACGCTCGCGCTCAGACTGCATGTTCGCGCGATACACACCCTGATCGCCAACAACCCACGACAGTGGGCGACGTTCTTTACCGATAGACTCCTGCAGCAGCATCAGCGCCTGCATGTAGGCTTCCGGACGTGGCGGACAACCCGGGATGTACACATCCACTGGAATAAATTTATCTACGCCCTGCACGACGGAATAGATGTCGTACATACCGCCAGAGTTAGCACATGCGCCCATGGAGATAACCCATTTAGGCTCCAGCATCTGGTCATAGAGACGCTGAATGACTGGCGCCATCTTGGTAAAGCACGTACCGGCTACCACCATCAGGTCAGCCTGACGTGGGGAAGCACGCAGTACCTCTGCCCCAAAACGCGCAACGTCATGCACCGCAGTGAATGACGTCACCATTTCAACGTAGCAGCAAGAAAGGCCAAAGTTGTACGGCCAGATAGAGTTCTTACGACCCCAGTTGACCATATCGTGCATGGCATGTTCGAGCTTGCCCATGTACACGCTTTTATTGACTTCTTGCTCCAGGGGGTCGGTTACGATCTCCTGTTTTTGCAGGGGGTAACGGTCATTCTCACCGTTAGGATCTATGCGGGTGAGCGTATAATCCATCTTATTGCCTCGCTGTTACTGCTGACGATTAGAGATACTGTTTTCCGGGTTGATGTGTTCACGACGTGAACGCGCAGGCGTCCAGTCAAGCGCGCCAATACGCACCAGATAAACCAGACCGGCCAGTAACACTAAAATGAAAATTGCGGCCTCGACAAAGCCCACCCAACCACTTTCGCGGATGGACGTTGACCATGCGAAAAGGTAAAGCGCTTCCACGTCGAAGATGACGAAGAACATGGCTACCAGATAGAACTTGGCAGACAGGCGTAAGCGAGCGGAACCGACCGAATCAATACCTGATTCGAAAGGTGTGTTTTTGTGCCTTGCACGGGCGCGACCGCCCAGGAACCAGCCGCCGACTAACATCAGGCAGCACAGGCCAATGGCTACAATAAGAAAGATTGCGAATGCCCAGTGATGAGCGATGACTTCTGTGGATGTTGACATACTCATTGCTTACTCATCAAAAGTGATACCTACGACACTGCTCTTGCTGGCAGATGGGCATCACATCGATTCATGGGGAGGAACAAATAACCTTACACCAACTGTCAGAAATGAGACGTAGACAGCAAAATGATGGGGTTTTTTACTCCTTTCTATAACCTATTGTCAACTTTAACAAAGGTTTCTTCACATTAAATTACATCGAGCGATTCTCATTAACATTTGGTGCCCTTTAACCCTGGTGGGTACATGACTTTCCGTCAAATGCATGTTGTTGAATCGTGTCCGTTTCGGAAGTAAAAAAAATAACCCTCCTATTTTGACAGGATTTGCCAACGATTCCTCCCCCCAAATAGGAGTATTTTCTTGATCTGCGACACGCTTTTGTTAATTCGGCCTGGAAAACAGCAACATATTTCCTGTTTTTTTAACATGAGGGAGATATGGATGAAGTTAGAACGGGAAATGGATAAGTTTTAAGCGAAAGCATTTATCTCATTGATAAATAGAGACTCCCCTGAAAACCCTCGCGCCGAAAATGGGTATTGTTGCTAAAAAAAAGCCACTGCATGTGAAAATCACACGAGTGGCTTTTTTTTACACTTACATTTTGTTACCAGAATTTTGAGCTATCGATCACTCAAAATCCCCCTCAACGATCAGGGAATCATCGCCCCCTTCGGAGGTAACTTGCTCGAACTGCCACGGGTTATGGTAGTTTTGCATCGCCTCGAACACCACTTTGGCCAATTCGTTATGGCTGGACGAATTGTGGCAAAGCAGATACTCCGTATCCGGCAGCGCAGGAAGGCCATCGGATTTCCCCAGAACGCGCAGATCGGGGCTCATCATCTCTACCGGACGGGCCGTTACGCCCAGACCGGCCTTGACGGCGGCGCGAACCGCCGGCAGCGTGGACGCCACATACGCCAGACGCCACGGAATGTTGGCCTCATTCAACGCCGTGAGCACCATATCGCGAAACGGGCTCGGGTCATCCAGCAAGACCAGCGGAACCGGCTCCCCTTTTTGCAGCACGTATTCGGCTGCGCAGTACCAGTGCGTTGGCGATGTACGCAGCGTCAGGCAATCAAACTGCCCGGGACGATGCGTCGTTACCACCAGATCGACTTTGTTCTCATTTAACATCTCAACCATAAAGGCATTACGCTTTACGCTAACGTCCAGCGCAAGCTTCGGATAAACCGAACTAATACGATTGAGAAGAAACGGCAATATAGTATCCGCTGACTCATCAGATGCGCCTAACGTTAGCACCCCTTGCAGGTTGCTAAACATTAATGACATACATGCTTCATCATTAAAGCGAAGAATTTTCCTGGCATAACCCAGAAGCTGAATACCGTGTTCCGTTAAGAGCTTATTACGCCCATGACGCGCAAAAAGCTCTTTACCAACCAACTGCTCCAGCCGCTGCATTTGCTGGCTGACGGCGGATTGAGTTCGGCAAACGGCGGCAGCAGCTGCTGCAAAAGTGTTGAGATCGGCGACCGCAACAAACGTTCTCAGCAGATCGAGGTCGAGATTCATTATCGGACGATTTGCATTTATCATATCTATTCACTTTCAGGTTGCTCGTGCGGAGCTGCCCGGGTTGAAGCTGTGTGTATACCGTTAAGCAATTCCCTCTGAAGATTTTCCCTCGCATCCCGGCCCGGCAGACTGCCTGACAGATAGTTATTGTGCTGCTTTATATCAACAGTCAGAAAGCACGTTTCATGACGTTATTTTTATTCTCTTAAACGTTCAGGATATTTAGATGTTCGCAGGTTTATGTAAATTACATTAAAGGTGTAACACCTTTTCTGCCATCTTTATCGCAGCGCTGTCAACGTAGCAGGAGATGTTCAACACATTCCAGCCAGAGATAACTCCAACAATAACAATCAATTAATTCGGAAAACCAGTGCCAGATATACAAAAAACGTGCCTCTGCCCTCTGCTTTCCTGAAAGACATCTTAACCCAAATCCACTTTATTTATAAGTCTTATTGCAATATTGAGGATTAAAGAGGAATGTTAAGCTTCTCAACTAATTTTATTAAAATTAACTAAAGTTGCATTTTATAGGTTAATAATAAATAAATTTTAATTTAGATTAAGACCATTCATTAATGGCACTTAACATTAATTTCACATGAGTAACTTTTAGCCACAGCATGCTATTACGGAAACCTGCATCAAGCATTCAGGTTTAACGAAATGTCACTCAGGGTGATTGCCACCTTCGTCCTGCTTACCACCTATTTTCACCAGCACAATATACATGATTTCTACAAACTTACAGCACATTTAACTCAACATCGCGCTGCATGCACAACTTTAAGACAGTAAAAAAGCGACCATGCAGCGAAAAAGATTTATCAGGGAATCCCCTCTACCACAAAATCTTCTACTGCATACCCTTCAAAACGAAGCGAGGGGGGAGTACATTATTCCGTGCTGACTTCCACGGCAGGGAGTGGCAATAATAGCAAAAAGGTTAAAGGTTCATGTCCCCTATCGAAAAATCCAGCAAGCTAGATAACGTCTGTTATGACATCCGCGGCCCGGTTCTGAAAGAGGCAAAACGTCTTGAAGAAGAAGGCAACAAGGTTCTGAAACTCAACATTGGTAACCCTGCGCCATTTGGTTTTGAAGCGCCGGATGAAATTCTGGTTGATGTGATCCGCAACCTTCCTACTGCACAAGGCTATTGCGATTCAAAAGGGCTTTACTCCGCGCGTAAAGCCATCATGCAGCACTACCAGGCGCGCGGCATGCGCGATGTTACCGTTGAAGATATTTATATCGGCAACGGCGTCTCCGAGCTTATCGTGCAGGCGATGCAGGCGCTGCTGAACAGCGGGGACGAAATGCTGGTACCCGCGCCGGACTATCCGCTGTGGACGGCCGCCGTATCACTCTCCAGCGGTAAAGCCGTGCACTACCTGTGCGACGAGTCCTCTGACTGGTTCCCGGATCTCGATGACATTCGCGCGAAAATCACGCCCCGCACCCGCGGCATCGTGATCATTAACCCGAACAACCCGACGGGCGCGGTGTACTCAAAAGAACTGCTAATGGAGATCGTTGAGATCGCCCGCCAGCACAACCTGATCATCTTCGCCGACGAAATTTACGACAAGATCCTGTACGACGCGGCGCAGCATCACTCCATCGCCGCGCTGGCCCCGGATCTGCTGACCGTCACCTTTAACGGCCTGTCCAAAACCTACCGCGTGGCCGGTTTCCGTCAGGGCTGGATGGTACTCAACGGCCCGAAAAAGCACGCCAAAGGCTATATCGAAGGGCTGGAAATGCTGGCCTCCATGCGGTTATGTGCCAACGTACCGGCCCAGCACGCGATCCAGACGGCGCTCGGCGGCTACCAGAGCATCAGCGAGTTTATCGTTCCCGGCGGGCGCCTGTACGAACAGCGTAACCGCGCGTGGGAGCTGATCAACGATATCCCGGGTGTCTCCTGCGTGAAGCCGAATGGGGCGCTCTATATGTTCCCGAAAATTGACGCAAAGCGCTTCAATATCCATGACGATCAGAAAATGGTGCTTGATTTCCTGCTGCAGGAAAAAGTGCTGCTGGTTCAGGGCACGGCGTTTAACTGGCCGTGGCCGGATCACGTGCGTATCGTGACGCTGCCGCGTGAAGATGATCTCGAAATGGCCATCAGCCGCTTTGGGCGCTTCCTCTCTGGATACCATCAGTAATCTTAAAATCAGGCTACTTAGGTAGCCTGATTTGCATCTTCCCTCCCCTCCCCGCACAATGAACGCCTGTCGCAGTGAAGACAAAAGGTAACCTATGAGTCAGAGTCATTTCTTTGCCCACCTCTCCCGCCTGAAGCTCATCAACCGCTGGCCGCTGATGCGAAACGTGCGCACGGAAAACGTGTCAGAGCACAGCCTGCAGGTTGCGATGGTCGCCCACGCGCTGGCGGCGATTAAAAACCGCAAATTCAACGGTCAGGTCAATGCAGAGCGCATCGCCCTGCTGGCGATGTATCACGATGCGTCCGAAGTGCTGACCGGCGACCTGCCGACGCCGGTGAAATATTTCAACTCGCAAATTGCCCAGGAATATAAGGCCATCGAGAAGATTGCCCAGCAGAAGCTGATTGACATGGTGCCTGAAGAGCTGCGCGATATCTTCGAGCCGCTCATCGATGAGCATCAGTACACGGAAGAGGAAAAATCGCTGGTCAAACAGGCGGACGCGCTGTGCGCCTACCTGAAGTGTCTGGAAGAGCTCTCTGCGGGCAATAACGAATTTTTACTGGCAAAAACGCGTCTGGAAAAAACGCTGGAATCCCGCCGCAGCGAAGAGATGGATTACTTTATGCGGGTGTTTGTACCGAGCTTCCATTTATCGTTGGATGAGATCAGTCAGGATTCGCCGTTGTAATTTTTCGCCGGGTGGCGGCTTCGCCTTACCCGGCCTACGCTTCTGCACTCACGCTTAAAACGGGAACAGGACAGGGATCAATACCACGCACACCACCATCACCAGCACGGTGAACGGCACGCCAATCTTCACAAAATCGCTGAACCTGTAATTCCCGGGTCCCAGCACCAGCGTATTCACCGGGGATGAAACCGGCGTCATAAATGCCGCGGAAGCCGCCATGGCCACCATCATCGCAAACGGGTACGGCGATACGCCCATTGACTTCGCCATCGCCAGCGCAATCGGCGCCATCAGCACCGCCGTCGCGGTGTTGGAGATAAACAGGCCGATGGTGGCGCACATGATAAACAGGCAGACCAGCATCATGTATGGCCCATACCCGCCCCCCACGTCCATTAAGCCTTTAACGATCAGATCCACTCCGCCGGTTTTTTGCAGCGCCAGGGCAAAGGGCATCATCCCGACGATAAGAATAATGCTCGGCCAGTGAATGGCTTTATAGGCGCTTTCGGCGTCGATGCAGCGGAATTTCCCCATCAGCAAACAGGCAATGATGGCGGCTATGGGGTTTGGAATTTCATCGGTCAGCATCAGCGCAACCATCAGCACCAGACAAAAAATCGCATGCGGGGCCTGGCTGTGCGCCGGAGAGGCATCGCTCTCCTCGACCGGCATGTTGAGCACCACAAAATCACGCCCTTTTTGCCCGAGCTGGCTAATCAGCTTCCAGTTACCGACCACCAGGAAGATATCCCCCAGCAGGATCGGCTCATCCACCACCGCCCCTTCCATCGCCACGCCGTCGCGCTTCAGCCCCACGACGTTCAGGCCATAGCGGGTTCGGAAGCCCATCTCCCGCACGGTTTTACCCAGCAGTTCCGACTCCGGGATCAGCGACACTTCGGCCATGCCCACGTCCAGCGCCCGATCGGAGAAATACTCCCCGCGCAGCACCATCGGCTCCAGCAGCTGTTCGCTGCAAAACTCGCGCAGATCCACGTCCGCGGTGGACATATCGATCAGCAGGACGTCACGCGCGCGGAATTCCGACACCCCGTTGACGTTGACGATCACCCGGCGAAAACGGCGCCAGCGCTCCACGCCGATCACGTTCGCGCCGTAGCGCTCGCGCAGCTTCAGGTCATCGAGCCGTTGCCCCACCATCGGCGAGCCGGGACGAATAGCCAGACGGCGTGCGCGCCCGGTAAGGCGGTACTCTTTAATCAGATCGCGGAAGGTGCGTCGCTTCCAGCCTTCTTTATTTTTATCCTGTTTTTCACCTTTCAGGGCAAAGCGGGTCAGCAGCATGTAAACCACGCCCATCACCAGAATGACCAGCCCAAGCGGGGTGACGCTGAAAAAGCTGAAGCCCTGAAAGCCTTCCCGGAGCATCTCGCTGTTCACCACCAGGTTCGGCGGCGTGGCCACCAGCGTCATCATGCCGCTGATCAAACCGGCGAAGCTCAGGGGCATCATCAGGCGCGACGGCGAGATCTGCATCCGCATGGAGACGCTCAGTACCACAGGAATAAAGATGGCGACCACGCCCGTGGAGCTCATAAACGCCCCCAGTCCGGCAACGGTGACCATCAGGTAGACCAGCATCTTGGTTTCGCTGCTGCCCGCGACCTTCACCAGCCAGGCCCCCATAATGGTCGCTACGCCGGTACGCACCAGGCCGTCGCCAATAATAAACAGGGCGGCAATCAGGATAACGTTGGGATCGCTAAACCCGGAGAAGGCTTCCGGGAGCGTCAGCGTGCCGCTTAGTACAAACGCGACGATGACAAACAAGGCGACGGCATCCATGCGTACCTTGCCCGTTGCAAAAAGAAGAATGGCGATTAAAAGCAGGCTCAGGACCCAAATCAGTTCACCGTTCACAACCTATCCTTGTCAGTGGAAGATGCGGAATTTTGCCATAATAAAGCCCCAGCAATGTGGGGCTAAATCATGGGATTACATTTTTAGCGAGACGGTGACCACGCCATCGGGCGCTTTTGACACCGCCAGCGCCGTCAGGGAATCCAGCACAAAGTCTGCCTCATTCAGTCGGGGAGACCCGGCAGGAACGTTAACAGCAATGACGTGGCTTCCGGCGTTCAGCCCGGCCAGTACGCCTGCCGCCGCATCTTCCACCACCACGCACTCTGCGGGCGCGAGGCCCAGCAGTTCAGCGCCAAGCAGAAACGCATCCGGCTCTGGCTTGCCGCGCTTGACGCGCTCTGCGGTGATGAACACGTCGGGCGTTGGTAAACCGGCCGCCTTATGACGGGCGTGCGCAACCGGAACAGAGCCGGAGGTGACGATAGCCCACGGGATCTGCGCTTCATTAAGGTGCTCAAGCAGCTCGCGTGCGCCGGGCAGCGCGGTGATGCCATCGGTATCGGTGGCTTCAATCTGCTCCAGGTATGTGAACTCCGCCTGAATCTCTTCCTCAGAACGCCCCGCTAAGAAGTGCCGCAATGAGGTAATGGCCTGTTTGCCATGGATGAAATTCAGCACGTCCTGATGGTCAATGCCATGTCTGTCAGCCCAATGGCACCAGGAACGCTCCACAACCGGCAGCGAATCCACCAGCGTACCGTCCAGATCAAACAGAAAACCTCTACACTGCACACGCACCTCCGTCAGGCATTAATGATTTGTTGAATTTCGTTGCTGCTTAAATGGTACTGACGCGGGCAGGCGTGCCACGCGCTCAGCATACGCTGATATTTATCCCACATTGGTGTCTGCGCGTTGAAGCCATGGGTGCCCGCGTCAAAGTGGGTATAACGCCCTTCCGTATTCACCATAAAGCGAACATAGCTCAGATAGCGCGCTTCCGTTGCCGCATCAAAGCCTAAGAAGGTCACGCGGCGCTCGTCAATGGACTGCTGGTCTTTGAGATTCGTCCAGGACACGTGAAGCGCGTGGTACATCTCCATAATGTCGATCACGATGCGGCAGGTTTCTTCTTTCAGCTCGCCAAACTCGCGGTCCAGTTCGCGCATTTGCAAACCAAAACCGCGTTCAACGATGGTCTGCAGGCGGCTGTAGCGCGCAGCGTTATCGGGATCAAGCATAGTCATCATCTTGTACTGGTTGGACAAAATCAGACGTTGAGCATGGGTCATTTCCATCTTTCGACTCCTGTAGCGCATTGCACTTAAAAAAAAGACACGGTAACTGATTGTTACTGTGCCCTCTTTTCGTCGTCGTTTCGATGATCAATCACAAGTCATCGAGGAATGTTTTATCCAGTTGCTTAAAAGCACGCTTTAGCGTGTCCGCCAGCGCCTGGTAATCGGGCTTGCCTTCAACCGGAGCCAGCGCCTGCCCGGCCTCCTCCAGTTTTCCGCGCACTTCATAAAACCAGTGTAAAATAGAAGGTGGAAGTGGCGTGACGGAGCGTTTTCCTAGCCACCACAGACCCTGCATCGGCAGGCTTAACGCAAAAAGCGCCGTCGCAACCGCAGGGCCAAGCTGGCCACCCAGCGCAATTTGCCAGCACAAGGTAAAGACAGCGACGGGCGGCATAAAGCGAATCGCATAGCGCGTGGCGCGAATGGTGCGATTCTCAATGAACATCGGCGCAAGGCGCTTTTCCATTGGCCACGTCTTTGCATAATGCTGTCCCCGACGAAACAGACTAAAGAAATTGACGGACGGGTTTTCAGGTGTCGACATGGCTGTACCTCAACTTCACATATAAAAATTAAAATTTTCGTGCAAAACCACAACGGGCTATGACAACGTTCAAAATATTTTGTCATCCCTACCCCGTATCAGGTATCCTGTGCCAGCCTGATAGGGCCATAGACGAGAATCATTAACTCGTCAAATTATTGCACATTATGCCATTGGCTGAAAATTGTGCAAAATGGCATAAAATCATAGTTATTTCTTCCATCATGCCACAATGTTCGTTTGGCATGATGTTAATCATAAATGTCTGAGTCATCCTGCGTTACGCTGTTAGACTCACTGACGTTTTTTTAGCCACGTATCAATAATAGGTACTTCCATGTCGAGTAAGTTAGTACTGGTTCTGAACTGCGGTAGCTCCTCACTGAAATTCGCCATCATCGATGCGCTTAACGGTGACGAATACCTCTCTGGTTTGGCCGAATGTTTCCATCTGCCTGAAGCACGTATCAAGTGGAAGATGGACGGCAGCAAACAAGAAGCGGCTTTAGGTGCAGGCGCCGCTCACAGTGAAGCGCTGAACTTTATCGTTAACACTATTCTGGCACAAAAACCAGAACTGTCTGCTCAGCTGACTGCGATTGGTCACCGTATCGTCCACGGCGGCGAAAAATACACCAGCTCCGTGGTGATCGACGAATCTGTGATCCAGGGCATCAAGGACTCTGCGTCCTTCGCACCGCTGCACAACCCGGCTCACCTGATCGGTATCGCTGAAGCGCTGAAATCCTTCCCGAATCTGAAAGACAAAAACGTGGCCGTATTCGACACCGCGTTCCATCAGACCATGCCGGAAGAGTCTTACCTCTATGCCCTGCCGTACAGCCTGTATAAAGAACACGGCGTACGTCGTTACGGCGCGCACGGCACCAGCCACTTCTATGTGACGCAGGAAGCCGCAAAAGTCCTGAACAAGCCGGTTGAAGAAGTGAACATCATCACCTGCCACCTGGGCAACGGTGGTTCCGTTTCCGCTATCCGCAACGGTAAATGTGTTGATACCTCTATGGGTCTGACCCCGCTGGAAGGTCTGGTGATGGGTACCCGTTCCGGTGATATCGACCCGGCGATCATCTTCCACCTGCACGACACCCTGGGCATGAGCGTTGACCAGATCAACAAAATGCTGACCAAAGAGTCTGGCCTGCTGGGTCTGACCGAAGTCACCAGCGACTGCCGTTACGTTGAAGACAACTACGCAGAGAAAGCTGACGCTAAACGTGCAATGGACGTTTACTGCCACCGTCTGGCGAAGTACATCGGCTCTTATACTGCGCTGATGGAAGGTCGTCTGGACGCGGTTATCTTCACCGGTGGTATCGGTGAGAACGCGGCAATGGTTCGTGAACTGTCCCTGGGCAAACTGGGCGTTCTGGGCTTCGAGGTTGATCACGAGCGTAACCTGGCTGCCCGCTTCGGCAAGTCTGGCTTCATCAACAAAGAAGGTACCCGCCCTGCTCTCGTTATTCCAACTAACGAAGAGCTGGTCATTGCGCAAGACGCGCACCGCCTGACTGCCTGATTCCACACCGCCAGCAATGCTGGCGGTGCTGTTTTGTAACCCGCCCCATTTGGGCGGTAACGAAAGAGGATAAACCGTGTCCCGTACTATTATGCTGATCCCTACCGGAACCAGCGTCGGCCTGACCAGCGTCAGCCTTGGCGTTATCCGTGCTATGGAACGCAAAGGCGTTCGTCTGAGCGTCTTTAAGCCAATCGCCCAGCCACGTGCCGGTGGCGATGCGCCAGACCAGACCACCACCATCGTTCGCAAAAACTCCAATCTGCCAGCGGCTGAACCGCTGAAGATGAGCCACGTTGAGTCGCTGCTGTCCAGCAACCAGAAAGACGTGCTGATGGAAGAGATCATCGCCAACTACCACGCTAACGCGCAGGACGCGGAAGTGGTGCTGGTTGAAGGTCTGGTCCCGACGCGCAAGCACCAGTTTGCCCAGTCTCTGAACTTTGAAATCGCGAAAACCCTGAACGCAGAGATCGTCTTCGTGATGTCTCAGGGCACCGACACCCCAGAGCAGCTGAAAGAGCGTATCGAACTGACGCGCAGCAGCTTCGGCGGCGCGAAAAACACCAACATCACCGGCGTGATCGTGAACAAGCTGAACGCACCGGTGGATGAGCAGGGCCGTACCCGTCCTGACCTGTCCGAGATCTTCGACGACTCTTCCAAAGCGAAAGTCATCAAAGTTGACCCGGCTAAGCTGCAGGAATCCAGCCCGCTGCCGGTTCTGGGCGCGGTGCCATGGAGCTTCGATCTGATTGCCACCCGTGCAATCGATATGGCGCGTCACCTGAACGCGACCATCGTTAACGAAGGCGACATCAACACCCGCCGCGTGAAGTCCGTGACCTTCTGCGCGCGCAGCATTCCGCACATGCTGGAACACTTCCGCGCGGGTTCCCTGCTGGTAACCTCCGCAGACCGTCCTGACGTGCTGGTTGCAGCCTGCCTGGCCGCGATGAACGGCGTGGAAATCGGTGCGATTCTGCTGACCGGTGCCTACGAGATGGACCCACGCGTCAGCAAGCTGTGCGAACGCGCGTTTGCCACCGGCCTGCCGGTCTTCATGGTGAACACCAACACCTGGCAGACCTCCCTGAGCCTGCAGAGCTTCAACCTGGAAGTGCCGGTTGATGACCACGAGCGTATCGAGAAAGTGCAGGAATACGTCGCGGGCTACATCAACGCCGACTGGATCGAATCCCTGACCGCGACCTCCGAGCGCAGCCGCCGTCTGTCTCCTCCAGCCTTCCGTTACCAGCTGACCGAGCTGGCGCGTAAAGCGGGCAAACGCGTTGTTCTGCCAGAAGGCGACGAACCGCGTACCGTTAAAGCGGCGGCTATCTGTGCAGAGCGCGGCATCGCGACCTGCGTGCTGCTGGGTAACCCGGACGAGATCAACCGCGTAGCGGCCTCTCAGGGCGTTGAGCTGGGCGCGGGTATCGAAATCGTTGACCCTGAAGTGGTTCGCGAAAGCTACGTTGCCCGTCTGGTTGAGCTGCGTAAGAGCAAAGGCATGACCGAAGCCGTTGCGCGCGAGCAGCTGGAAGACAACGTGGTTCTCGGCACGCTGATGCTGGAGCAGGACGAAGTTGACGGTCTGGTTTCCGGTGCGGTTCACACCACCGCAAACACCATTCGCCCACCGCTGCAGCTGATCAAAACCGCGCCGGGCAGCTCTCTGGTTTCTTCCGTGTTCTTCATGCTGCTGCCTGAACAGGTTTACGTTTACGGCGATTGCGCGATCAACCCGGATCCAACCGCAGAGCAGCTGGCAGAAATCGCTATCCAGTCCGCGGACTCCGCGATTGCCTTCGGTATCGAACCGCGCGTGGCGATGCTCTCCTACTCCACCGGCACCTCGGGTGCAGGTAGCGACGTAGAGAAAGTGCGTGAAGCGACCCGTCTGGCGCAGGAAAAACGTCCTGACCTGATGATCGACGGTCCGCTGCAGTACGACGCCGCGGTTATGGCTGACGTTGCGAAATCCAAAGCGCCGAACTCGCCGGTTGCGGGTCGTGCTACCGTGTTCATCTTCCCGGATCTGAACACCGGTAACACCACCTATAAAGCGGTACAGCGTTCTGCCGACCTGATCTCCATCGGGCCGATGCTGCAGGGCATGCGCAAACCTGTGAACGACCTGTCTCGTGGCGCACTGGTAGACGATATCGTCTATACCATCGCGCTGACGGCGATCCAGTCTTCGCAGCAGCAGTAACGTTTAAAGCCCGGTGGCGCTAGCGCTTACCGGGCCTACGGTTTTGTAGGCCGGATAAGCGAAGCGCCATCCGGCAAGAAAGGCGACCACAAAGGGTCGCCTTTTTTATTACAGCAGCTCTCGCGCCGCCGAGACAATGTCATGCGCCGTCAGGCCATACTCCTTCTGCAGGAAGTCCTGGGTTCCCACCTGGCCGTAACGCTCCTTGACGCCCACCCGCCGCATCGGAACCGGGCAGGTTTCCACCAGCACTTCCGCCACCGCCGAGCCCAGCCCGTTGTGAATGCTGTGGTTTTCGCAGGTGACGATACGCCCGGTTTTCTCGGCGTAGTTTTTCACCAGCATCCGGTCGATGGGCTTGAGGGTAAACATGTCGATGACCGCCGCGCTGACCCCCTCCTGCTCAAGCTGTCGCGCCGCCTCCAGCGCTTCCACCACCATGATGCCGTTGGCAATCAGGGTAATATCGGAGCCTTCGCGCAGCACGTTGCCTTTACCAATGGTGAAGGTGGAGCCTGGCGCATACACGCTCGGCGCCTGCTTGCGGATGGTCCGCACCCAGTAGAAGCCGTCGAGATCGATAAGCTGGCGCAGCACGTCTTCGAACATCACCGCGTCGGTAACTTCCAGCACCACCGAGTGCGCCAGACCGCGTACGATGCCCATATCTTCAAACGACATATGCGTTCCGCCGTTGTGGCAGGCCGTCACGCCCGCGTCTGAGGCGATCACCTTCACGTTGTTGCGCTGATAGTCCAGGGACATAAACAGCTGGTCAAAGCAGCGGCGGCTGGCAAACGCGGTGAAGGTGTGCACGAACGGCTTACGCCCGGTAAGCGCCAGCCCCGCCGCGGTGCCGATCACGTTGGCCTCCATAATGCCGCAGTTAATCACGTGCTGCGGATAATCGCGCGCCACGCCGTCCATCGCCATCGAGCTCATCAGATCTGCTTCCAGCGCAATGATGTCACTTCCGGCCTCAATCTGCTTTGCCACGAAGCCCGCGTAGACCTTACGCATCTCAACGGCGTCTTTCTGTCCTGCCGGTGCAACCTTAATCATGTGAAGCCTCCAGTTGGCGAATCGTCTCGTTGAGGGCCGCTTTGCTCTCCGGGGTTAACCGCAGGTGGTGCGAATTGCTGAGCTGCTCCAGGTAGGGCACCCCCTGCCCTTTGATGCTGTCCAGGATCACCACCAGCGGACGCGCATCGGCCTCCGGTACCCGCGACGTCACCTCCAGCAATGCCGGGATGTCATCCCCTTTCACCGTCACCACGTCATAGCCAAAGGCACGGAATTTCCCCTCGAGGTCGAACGCGCTGATGATCTCGTCCAGCTCGCCGTCGAGCTGCTGTTTGTTCCAGTCCACGAACACCGTCAGGTTGTTCAGGCGATGGTGCGCGATAAACTGGAAGGCCTCCCAGCACTGCCCCTCGTTCAGCTCGCCGTCACCGACGATGCAAAATACCCGATTTGGTCGCCCCGCGAGCCTGTGCGAGAGCGCCATCCCGCCGGCAATGGAAATCCCCTGCCCCAGCGAACCGGTGGTGGCATCTACGCCGCGCGTTTTAAGGCGGTCCGGGTGGCTCGGCAGGCGCGTGCCGTTCTGGTTCAGGGTGCTCAGCTCCTCCACCGGGAAATAGCCCTTGATCGCCAGCGTGCTGTACAGTGCCGGGCCCGCATGGCCTTTCGACAGGACAAAGTTGTCTCGCTCCGGCCAGTCCGGATCCGCCGGATCAATCTTCATCACCGCGCCGTACAGCACGGCCAGGGTTTCAACCACCGACATACTGCCGCCGTAGTGGCCAAAGCCCAGCTGCGTCAGGGATTTCAGCGTCTCAAGACGGATCTGACGCGCGAGTTCGGTTATCTCTTTCTCATTCATGATTTGGCTCCGGTGTCTTCCTGCGCGTTACCGCCCGCAGGTTTGTTTTTTGCGAAGACGTTGTACGCCACCAGCAGCGCGAACAGCGCCACAACCAGCCCGGTGATGGCAAGCGGCGACAGGAAGCGCGCGAGGTTGCCGAGCACAATCCCAACCGCGCCGAAGTCGGCGTCCGAGAAGGTGGTGTTGGCAAAGCCAATGGCGCCCAGCACCGGCAGCAGCAGAACGGGCAGGAAGGTGATCAGCAGGCCGTTAGCAAAGGCGCCAATCATGGCCCCGCGACGTCCGCCGGTGGCGTTACCGAACACGCCCGCCGTTGCGCCGGTGAAGAAGTGCGGCACCACGCCCGGGAGGATCAGCACCCAGCTAAACTGGCCGCAGATGAACAGACCCACAATTCCGCCGAGGAAGCTGAACAGGAAGCCAATCAGCACCGCGTTTGGCGCATACGGATACACCACCGGGCAGTCCAGCGCGGGGCGCGCATTTGGCACCAGCTTTTCCGAAAAGCCGGTAAAGGCCGGAACGATTTCTGCCAGAATCAGGCGCACGCCCTGCAGGATGATGAAGACGCCTGCCGCGAAGGTGATCGCCATGATGATGGCGTAAACCAGGTAGTTCTGGCCGCCGCTGAAGGTGGCTTCAACGTACTCGCGCCCGGCGCTCACCGCCATGATCAGGTAGATAATCATCATGGTCAGGGAGATGGAGATCGAGCTGTCGCGCAGGAAGCTCAGGTTCTTCGGCAGGTTCATCTCTTCCGTTGAGCGGGATCCTTTGCCGACCTTGCTGCCAATCCAGCCGGACAGCACGTAGCCCAGCGTGCCGAAGTGGCCGAAGGCAATTTCATCGTTGCCGGTAATGCGCTTCATGTAGCGTTGCGCAATCGCCGGGAAGAAGGCCATGATCAGGCCGAGGATCAGCGAGCCGGTAAAGACCAGCCCCACGCCCTCAAAGCCCGCGACCGTCAGGATCACGCCAATCATGCACGCCATGTAAAACGTGTGGTGTCCGGTGAGGAAGATGTACTTCAGGCGGGTAAAGCGTGCGACGATAATATTCGCCACCATCCCGAAGGCCATAATCAGCGCGGTCGCTGCACCGTATTTTTCCAGTGCAATGGAAACAATCGCTTCATTGTTTGGAATAATGCCCTGGATCGTAAAGGCGTGCTCAAACATGCCGCCCAAAGGATTTAACGACCCCACCAGCACCGTGGCGCCGCCGCCCAGCACAATAAAGCCCAGAACGGTTTTAATGGTCCCCTTCACGACGTCCGAAAAGGCTTTTTTCTGCGCAACCAGACCAATAAGCGCAATTAAACCGACCAGCACCGAAGGGACTTTTAAAATATCAACAACGAAATTCAGCGTTTCAAGGATAAACATATCCACCTCGCCTTATCAGGGTTATTGTCTGTCGAACCAGGCGCGCAGCTGCGCTTCAAGCTCGTTGATGTCGATGATGTTGTTGATCACCACCAGCTGGCTTTCCGGGACGCTGGCGCTGGCGGCAATGTCTTTAGCCATCACGAACAGATCGGCCGCGCCCGGCGTGGCTGAGGAGAGATCGGAATGTTCAACCTCAGCGTCAATCTCCAGCTTTTTCAGCACTTTTTTAATGTTCATTTCGACCATAAAACTGCTGCCCAGGCCGGAACCGCAAATAGCCATGATTTTCATTGTTGTCCCCTTATTTTGAGTAGAGTACGCCCCATCACGCCGACGCGTAATGTTGTGAATAATCGGATTAAAGAATTAAATCAGAAGCGGTCAATAATCGTTTTAATTTCCTCCAGGGTATTCGCCTGATGCAGTTTTTCCATATCTTCGTCGCTGGAAAATAATTCAGCCAGAGATGAGATCATCTCGATATGGCTATTTTTGTCGGGTGCCGCGAGCATAATAATGACGTCGACAGGGTCAAACTCACCGGCACCAAACGAGACGCCCTGCTTTAGTTTTAATAACGACAGCCCCAGTCCTTTGGCACCTTCCTCCGGCCGCGCGTGCGGCATGGCTAGCCCTGGTGCCAGCACATAATAGGGTCCTAACGCGTGGTGCTGCTGGATGATGGCCGTGACGTATTCAGGCTCAATCACCTGCAAATCCAAAAGCGGCTGCGCGCAGAGTTCCAGCGCCTGCGGCCAGTCTTCCACGCTCTCCTGCAGCGTGATGGTTGTATCATATATCCATTTTTTGAGCACTTTTCACTCCCGCGACACGCTTAAGATGAGCAAACTTTATTCAACGCATCGATAATTGACTGCGATCGCGATCACAAAGATAGCGCTACCAATGCTTAACATGCAGAAATGTGATAGCGCTATCAAATTGCAATCACGGTGCTAAATCACAGCAAAAAAAGGGATTTAAGGCGTATACTGCCTGTCACGTGAAGCGAAGGAAAAGAAGAACGCGTCTGGTCAGCAGGAAGGTGTATGTCTCTAACCCGAAAACGGCGCAGTACTGGTAAAGTGACACTCGCCGATGTCGCACAGCTTGCCGGTGTGGGCACGATGACCGTGTCCCGTGCACTCCGCACCCCCGAACAGGTTTCCGATAAACTACGTGAAAAAATTGACGCTGCCGTACAGGAGCTGGGCTATATGCCTAATCTTGCCGCCAGCGCGCTGGCCTCGGCCTCGTCCTGGACGATAGCCATGGTCGTACCCAACCTCTCCGAAGCCGGCTGCTCGGAGATGTTCGCCGGGCTGCAGCAGGTGCTGCAGCCTGCCGGGTATCAGATTATGCTGGCAGAGTCCCAGCATCGCCTTGAGCAGGAGGAGAAATTGCTGGAGACGCTGCTGGCGTCGAACATTGCGGCCGCAATCCTGCTCAGCGTTGAACATACCGATACCGTTCGCCACTGGCTGAAAAATGCCTCTATTCCGGTAATGGAGATGGGCGCCATGCGCGCCGATCCGATTGATATGAACATCGGCATTGATAACGTGGCGGCCATGTATGAGCTCACGGAAATGGTCATCAAGCGCGGCTATCAAAATATAGGCCTGCTGTGCGCCAACCAGGAGCAGTGGATTTTCCAGCAGCATCTTCAGGGCTGGTACAAAGCCATGCTTCGCCACCATATGTCGCCGAACCGGGTCATTAACGCGGCGATGCCGCCGAGCTTCTCAACCGGCGCGGCGCAGTTGCCTGAATTCCTGCTGGCGTGGCCGGAGCTGGATGCGCTGGTGTGCGTCTCCGACGAGCTGGCCTGCGGCGCGCTGTACGAGTGCCAGCGCAGGCGAATCAAAGTGCCGGACGATCTGGCTGTGGTTGGCTTTGGCGATAGCGACGTCAGCCGCGTCTGTCAGCCGCCGCTGACGACGATGGCGGTACCGCATCGTAAGATTGGCATTGAGGCCGGGAAAGCGCTGCTGGAGCGCCTGAATGGCGGAGACTGGCGCGATCAAAAGCCCATCGCGTCCAGTCTGTGCGTGAGAGAGAGTTGCTGAAGCTTACTCCGCCTCTTCCTCTTTCTCTGATTTAGTCGATTCGTTTTTGGCGTTGCGGGTCATCCACAGCGCCAGCGCTTTTAAGGAATCCGGCGTGAACTCGTCGCAGCGCGCGGTAATCTCTTCCGGCGTCATCCAGCAGACTTCACTCACCTCTTCTTCCTGCAGGGCGAACGGGCCGTGGGAGACGCAGCTAAACAGCCCGCCCCAGACGCGGCAGTTTTCATCTTCGAAATAGAACTGCCCGTGCTCGGCAAACGGCACGCCGGCAATGCCTAGCTCTTCTTCTGCTTCCCGACGCGCGGAATCCAGCAGAACTTCATCCGCCTGGACGACGCCGCCCGCGGTGGCATCCAGCATACCCGGAAGAAAATCTTTGGTATCCGTGCGGCGCTGAACCAGAATTTTTCCCATGCCGTCATGCACAACGATGTACGTTGCGCGATGGCGCAGACGCTCCGCGCGCATCTGTTCGCGGCTGGCCTGCGCGATCACTTCATTCTCTTCGCTGACAATGTCAACCCACTCTGTACTTGCCAAATGACTCTGCTCCACCATCGGGAAACCTTCTCTTCTAAGCGCTCTTTCGGCGCGTTTGCAGTTGTGGTGTAACTTACGGATTAATCGCTACCTGCGCAATAACTTGCTGATCATTAAGTGCGATAACGCTCAGGGTATTTCCATCCAGCATGCCGTAGCTCGCAGGATATCCGCCTTTCGGGATACTGACAGAGCCCGGATTAAAGTGATAAATCTCACCGCGTTTTTCCGCAACCGGAATATGAGTATGACCGTAAACCAGGACATCGCCAGCCGCGAGGGGCGGGAGATTATCCGGGCTGAAAAGATGCCCGTGGGTCAGAAACAGGCGGCGTTGTTCGAGCAGCACCTGTTGCCACGGTGCGGTAAGGGGAAAATGCAGCAGCATCTGGTCCACCTCGCTGTCGCAGTTGCCGCGAACGGCGATAATGCGCGAGTCAAGCGGGTTAAGCTTTTCCGCCACCTGCGCAGGCGCGTAGCCCTCCGGCAGCGCGTTGCGCGGTCCATGATTGAGCACATCTCCCAGAATAATCAGCCACCGCGCGCCGCTTTGTGCAAACAGGGAGAGGACACGCTCGGTCGCGGGCAGCGATCCATGGATATCCGACGCGAACATCAGTTTCATCAGTCACTCCTTGGGAAAACAGACTGCCCCCATGATACCTGAAGCGTCAGGGCTTATCAGCCCGCGCGCTTGGCCGAGAGTGCCACATAGCGCTGCACGGAGGCACGCTGCCACTGAAACGCGGCGTAATCCACCAGCAGCTGCGGCACCGCATCGCCGTTGAGGATCAGGCGGTTGAGCATCAGCGCCAGATCGGCGTCGGCGATACACCACTCCCCAAACAGGTTTGGGTTGCCGTGGGCAAGCAGCGAGGTCGCGGTTTCAATCAGTTTTTGCGCGCTTTCACGGCCTTCTGCGCTGAGCGCCGGCTTTTTCACCCCGGCAAACACGACGTCCGTCGAGCGTTCCTCGCGAATCGGCACCAGATCGCTTCGCAGCCACGCCTGGATCTGCCGCGCCCGGGCACGTTTTTGCAGGTCGTGAGGATAGATGCGCTCCCACTCCGGGGGGGCAAACCGATCTTCCAGATACTCATCGATCGCCGACGATTCGCTCAGGGCGAAACCGTCAATCTCCAGCACCGGTACCCGTCGGGTCAGGTCATAGCCCTGCCACTGCGGTTTGAGGTGTTCACCGCCGTCAAGATCGACGGTCTTCAGCGTAAAAGTGAGTCCTTTTTCGGCCAACGCAACGTATACGCTCATAACATACGGAGAAAAGAAATTCGCATCGGACCACAACGTGATTACGGGCTGGTTCATAACATCCTCATCGGCTGATCGGTTTTTACTCAACATATAATCTCTTTGCCTCGCTGTCACTTGATGAAAACTCACGATTTACAACAACCACCTATACTCATTTTCATGGCACCCCTCTTCGCATGGACAGGAGTTGAGAATGATCGACCTTTATTATGCCCCAACCCCAAACGGCCATAAGATCACCCTCTTTCTTGAAGAAGCCGAGCTGGATTACAGGATCATTCGCGTGGATATCAGCAAAGGCGAACAGTTCAGCCCTCTCTTTCTGGCTATCTCGCCGAATAATAAAATTCCGGCCATTATTGATAACCAGCCGGTGGACGGAGGCAGACCGCTGAGCCTGTTTGAATCCGGGGAAATTTTGCTCTACCTGGCGGAAAAAACCGGCAAGCTGCTGAGCGGCGAACTGCGCGAGCGTCACCATACCCTGCAGTGGCTTTTCTGGCAGGCGAGCGGGCTGGGCCCCATGCTGGGGCAAAATCATCACTTTACCGCCTACGCCCCGCAGCCTATTCCATACGCGATAGAGCGCTATCAGGTCGAGACTCAGCGGCTCTATGACGTTCTGAATCGTCGACTGGAGAAAACGCCGTGGCTCGGGGGCGATCACTACAGCATTGCCGATATCGCCTGCTGGCCGTGGGTGAATACGCATGAAAAACACCGGATTGACTTAACCTCTTACCCGGCGGTGAACAACTGGTTTGAGCGCATCCGGACCCGCCCGGCCACCGAGCGGGCGATGCAAAAAATCCAGCAAATTTAGCCCCCTATGAGGCTGGGTGCCTGCGAACCTCTCATGTATGATGAGCAGGAAATACTGACACGGAGAAGACCTGCAATGTCACAGCCAGACGCCATTATTCGTATAAAAAATTTACGCCTGCGTACCTTCATCGGTATCAAAGAGGAAGAGATCGCTAACCGCCAGGATATTGTCATTAACGTGGTGATCCACTACCCCGCAGACAAAGCGCGGGCCAGCGAAGACATCAACGACGCGCTGAACTACCGCACAATCACCAAAAACATTATCCAGTTTGTGGAGAATAACCGCTTCTCTCTGCTGGAAAAATTAACTCAGGATGTGCTCGATATCGCACGCGAACATCACTGGGTCACTTATGCTGAAGTTGAGATCGATAAACTTCACGCCCTGCGCTACGCCGATTCCGTCTCCATGACGTTAAGCTGGCGGCGCCAGGCGTAAACCTGGAGGTTGTATGAAGATTTTGCTGACCGGCGGTACGGGCCTGATTGGTCGTCACCTTATTGCGCGTCTGCAGGCCCTGCATCACGACATCACCGTGGTCACGCGGAGCCCGGAGAAAGCGCGGCAGGTGCTGGGGGCCGGTGTCGATATCTGGAAAAATCTGGCCGAGCAGCAAAATCTGGACGGCTTTGACGCCGTCATTAACCTCGCGGGTGAACCCATCGCCGACAAGCGCTGGACGGAAGAGCAAAAACAGCTGTTGTGCAGCAGCCGGTGGAACATTACCGAAAAGCTGGTCGAGCTGATCCGCAACAGCCACACGCCGCCTTCGGTGCTGATTTCCGGCTCGGCCGTGGGCTATTACGGCGATCTCGGCGAGGTGGTGGTGACCGAGGAAGAGCCGCCCCATAACGAATTTACCCATAAGCTCTGCGCCCAGTGGGAGCGTATCGCCAGTGCGGCGCAGAGCGATCGTACCCGCGTCTGCCTGCTGCGGACCGGTGTGGTGCTTGCGCCGAAAGGCGGCATACTGGGCAAAATGCTTCCGCCGTTTAAGCTGGGACTCGGCGGCCCCATTGGCAACGGCCGTCAGTATCTGGCGTGGATCCATATCGACGATATGGTCAACGGTATTCTCTGGCTGCTGGATAACGATCTGCGCGGGCCGTTTAACATGGTTGCGCCGTATCCGGTGCGTAATGAACAGTTTGCTCATGCCCTGGGACGTGCTCTGCACCGCCCGGCGATATTACGCGTGCCCGCCACGGTGATTCGCCTGATGATGGGCGAAGCGTCCGTGCTGGTATTAGGCGGCCAACGGGCGCTCCCCAAACGGCTGGAAGCGGCCGGGTTTGCGTTCCGCTGGTATGAATTAGAGGAAGCGCTGGGGGATGTGGTGCGGTGAATATGGTACAGTGACAGGCCATGTTCCGAAGAAATGGCGTAACAATGGCTACCCTCACCACTCCCCGGCTTCACCTCACCCCTTTCGAACCCACCGACTGGGCCTTCTTCCGCTCGCTGCGTGAGGATCGCCGCATCATGCGCTACATGGCCGCCATCGCGCCGGAAAAAGAGACCCGACGCGTGTTTGCCGCGCGCCTGATGGCCGAGCATGTTTTCGTGATCCGTTTTCGGGATGAGGAGACACCGCTTGGCGATATCGGGCTGCAAATCAGCCCTGAGAATCGTGAAGAGGCCGATATCGGCTATACGGTGGTGCCAGCCGCGCAGGGAAAAGGTATCGCCAGCGAGGCGCTGCGCGCGGTGTGTGATTACGCGTTTAACCAGACCGGCGTGAAGGCGATTAACGCGTACGTGCTGGCGGACAACGGCGGGTCGGTGCGGGTGCTGGAGAAGGCGGGGTTTGTGCGCACGCAGGTGCTGGAAAAGGCATATGAGATTGACGGCGTGCGTTACGACGACTGGGTGTATCGGCTGGAGTGTGGTGCGGCCTGATGCCCTCACCCCGGCCCTCTCCCACGGGGAGAGGGAGAACACCCAGCCAGTAGGCCCGGTAAGCGCAGCGCCACCGGGCGATTAGGCGGCACCGCGGCCTACCTACTTCAACGATCCCTTAAGGAACTGCTGCAAGCGCGGGCTTTGCGGGTTCGCCAGGACCTCATCCGGGTGGCCCTGCTCTTCAATTTTCCCCTGATGCAGGAAAATGACGTGGTTCGAGACGTTACGGGCGAAGCCCATCTCGTGCGTCACCACCACCATCGTTTTGCCCTCTTCGGCCAGCTTCTGCATGATGCGCAGCACTTCGCCAACGAGTTCCGGGTCGAGCGCGGAGGTCGGTTCGTCGAACAGCAGCACCTCGGGTTCCATCGCCAGCGCGCGCGCGATGGAGACACGCTGCTGCTGGCCGCCGGAGAGATGCACCGGGTATTTTATCTGCTGGCGCTCGTCGATACCCACTTTCGCCAGGTATTTCACCGCGCGCTCGCGGGCTTCCTGCTTGCTCAGGCCCAGCACCTGAATCGGCGCTTCCATCACGTTCTCCAGCACCGTCATGTGGCTCCAGAGGTTGAAGTGCTGGAACACCATCGTCAGGCGCGTACGCAGCAGGCGCAGCTGGTTTTTATCCGCGACCTTCAGCTGGCCGTCTTTGTCACGGACCAGGTTAATATTCTGCCCGCTCACCACAATCGAGCCTTCGCTCGGCTTTTCGAGGAAGTTAATGCAGCGCAGGAAGGTACTTTTACCCGAGCCGGATGAGCCGATGATACTGATCACATCGCCTGCGTTAGCCTGCAGCGACACCCCTTTCAGCACTTCATGTTCGCCGTAGCGTTTGTGCAAATCAATAACGTTTAATTTGTTCTCAGCCATCATCTTTCTCAGTGCGTCGAAGAAGGTTTTATATGCTGCAACCAGCGTTTTTCAGCCTTACGGAACAGGCTAATCAATACATAAGAGATAATTAAGTAGAGCACCGCCGCAATGCCAAACGCGGTAAACGGCTGATAGGTCGCGGAGTTAATATCGCGCGCGATTTTCAGCAGATCCGGCACCGTCGCGGTAAAGGCAAGCGCGGTGGAGTGCAGCATCAAAATCACTTCGTTACTGTACGCCGGTAAGGCGATGCGCAGCGCCGACGGCAGAATAATGCAGCGGTAAAGCTTCACGGAGGAAAAACCGTACGCCCGCGCCGCTTCAATTTCACCGTAAGGCACAGAGCGAATGGCCCCGGCGAAAATCTCGGTAGTGTAGGCGCAGGTATTGAGCGTTAAGGCCAGCACCGTACAGTTGAGACCGCTGCGGAAGAACGCGTTCAGCATCTCGGTGCCTTTTACGATCTCAAGCGTGTACATTCCCGAATAGAACACCAGCAGCTGCACGTACAGCGGCGTACCGCGAAACACGTAGGTAAACAGCCAGATCGGGAACTGGATAAATTTATTGTTCGACACGCGGCCAATGGCGAGAAACACCGCCAGAATACCGCCCATCACCACGGAGGAGATCAGCAGCCAGAGCGTGATCGCAACGCCTGTAAAGCGGTAGCCATCCGTCCACAGCAGCGATTTCCAGTATTCCTGAATAATCTCAATCACAGGTCAGCCCTCTTCACACCCACGGAGTAGCGACGCTCGAGCAGAAGCAGCACGCCGTTGGAGACGGTCGTAAAGACCAGATAGATCACGCCGCAGACCACCGCGAAATAGAACGGCTCCCAGGTGCTCTTGCCCGCCAGCTGAGTCGCTTTCACGACGTCTTCCAGGCCGAGCAGCGAGACCAGCGCCGTCGCTTTGAGGATAACCTGCCAGTTGTTGCCGATACCCGGTAGCGCATAGCGCATCATGGCCGGGAACATGATCCGACGAAACGTTTGTGAAGAGGTAAAACCAAATGCCGTTGCCGCCTCAATGTGGCCTTTCGGCACGGCCATATAAGCGCCGCGGAAGGTTTCGGTGAAGTAGGCGCCGTAGATAAAACCGAGGGTAATAATACCGGCCACCATCGGGTCGATATCAATTTGTCCCATACCCAGCGCGTCCGTGACGCTGTTCAGCGCAATCTGCAGACCGTAAAAGATAAGCAGCATCAGCACCAGATCGGGAACCCCGCGAATAAGCGTGGTGTAGCCTTCAAAAATCAGCGCCAGCGGTTTGTTAGCCGAAAGCTTTGCCCCTGCGCCCGCCAGACCTATCAGCACCGCCAGCACCACGGAGCTGATAGCCAGCTCAAGGGTGACAAGCGCGCCCTGTAAAATAACGCCAGAAAATCCGTACAGCATACCGCGAGCCCTGTCGTATCGTGAGTGGTGGAACCGTGTCTTATCCCCTCCCGCTGCGGGAGGGGCCGCACGTTATTTGACGGGGCGATCAGCCGCCGTAAACATTAAAATCAAAGTACTTTTTCGCCAGCTTGTCGTACGTGCCGTCAGCGCGCATTTCAGCGAACGCTTTGTTCAGCGCCTCACGCAGCTCGTTGTCTTCTTTGCGCAGGCCCATACCGGTGCCCACGCCAAACAGCTTCACGTCCTTAATGGACGGGCCGCCAAACTTGTAATCTTTACCTGGCGGCGTTTTCAGGAAGCCTTCGCTTGCAGCGACTTCATCCTGGAATGCCGCGTCAATACGGCCCGCCGTCAGGTCAGCGTAGATATTTTCCTGGCCCTGATAGGAGACGATCTCAATCCCCTTCGGCGCCCAGTGTTCGTTGCCGTAGGTTTCCTGCGTGGTGCCCTGCAGCACACCGACGCGTTTGCCCTTCAGGGACTCCAGCGTTGGCTGAATGTTAGACGATTTTGCCACCACCAGACGAGAATCGGCCGCGTAGAGCTTGTCGGTGAAGGCAATCTCCTGCTGGCGTTTTTCGGTGATGGAGAGGGAGGACATGATTACGTCGATTTTTTTCGCTTTCAGGGATGGGATCAGCGCATCCAGCGGGTTCTCAACGTAGGTACATTCTGCTTTGATGCGTTTGCACAGCTCGTTGGCCAGATCGATGTCAAAACCCACCAGTTCACCCTTTGAATTCTTCGATTCGAACGGCGCATAGGTTGGATCGGTACCAATGCGAATTTTCTGCGGTATGGCTGCGAATGCCGCGGTGGCGCTGGAAAAGGCCAGTACCAGAGATAGTGACAACACGAGTTTTTTCATATTTGTCCTCAACAAACTGTCTTCATACGGGATTTTTACGACGACGGGGTGGTGCTAATGTGCCATTAATCCCCTCTGTCAGGCAAAGATTAATGCCCTTCAGGCGGGAATTTTTGCATTATAAATGCGTAAGTATGCACAAAGCGATCCAATACGGTGCAATACTTGCATCGTATTGGTTCAACCGCTCCCGTAACGCACCGTGTCGGTGCGTCACCGCCAGGCATTATTCACCGTAGACGTTGAAGTCGAAGTATTTCTTAGCCAGTTTGTCGTAAGTACCGTCTTTACGCAGCTCTGCAAAGGCTTTGTCAAAGGCGGCTTTCAGCTCGGTATCATCCTTGCGCAGGCCAATCCCGGTACCGTCACCAAAGTACTTTTTGTCTTTCACCGACGGGCCCGCAAACGCGAAGTCTTTCCCCGCAGGCTGCTTCAGGAAGCCTTCACTCGCGGCGACTTCATCCTGGAATGCCGCATCCAGACGGCCTGCCGCCAGGTCAGAGTAAATCAGATCCTGGTTCTGGTAAGCCACCACGTCGACGCCCTTCTCGCGCCAGTTGGCATTGGCATAGCCTTCCTGGGTCGAGCCCTGAAGCACGCCGACGTGCTTGCCCTTCAGCGAGTCGATGGTAGGCTTAATCGGGGAGCCTTTCGGCGCAATCAGGCGAGAATCCGCGGCGTACAGCTTGTCAGAGAAGGCAATCTCCTGCTGGCGTTTTTCGGTGATGGAGAGAGAAGAGATAATGGCGTCGATTTTCTTGGCCTTCAGCGACGGGATTAACGCGTCAAAGTCGCTGCCCACCCATGTGCATTTCACCGCAATGCGTTTGCACATTTCATTTCCCAGATCGATATCAAACCCCACGAAATCGCCTTTCGCATCCTTAGAAGAGAATGGCGCGTAGGTTGCGTCTGTACCGATACGAACCGTCTGTGGAAGCGCTGCGTAGCTACCTGCTGCCGCACTTAACCCCACGAGCAAAGACAGAGCCAGAACCGTCTTCTTCATACATTTACCCTCAAGTACCGTGATTTTATTATGTATTGTGTTGTGTGTTGTGTTGCAGGCTTCATCTTGCAGGTCTTATGCCACATTGCCGTCGGGTCAAAACTTCGACGTTAAATATGTTAATAAAACGTTGCGATATTGCCTTAATGGTGAAAGATAGCAGGTCTGCCGAACGAACCGGAGAGAGAAAAAGGGAAAAAACGAATTAAATGTCGAGGATATGATCGCCGTTGCATAATTGCCCTGAAACAGGGCAACGTCTTTTTTTATGCACGCTGCTTGTGCACAGAATCAGGCTCCCTGCCAGCGGGTGAAGAGATCTTCAGGCAGTTCGATGTCGAACTGATCCAGCACGCGGTTAACGGTCTGGTTTATCACATCATCCAGCGAGGCTGGGCGATGGTAAAACGCCGGGACCGGCGGCATGATGACGGCCCCCAGCTCGGCTGCCTGCGTCATTAAGCGCAGATGACCCAGGTGCAGCGGCGTTTCCCGCACGCAGAGCACCAGTGGACGCCGCTCCTTCAGCACCACATCCGCCGCGCGGGTTACCAGGGTATCGGTATAGCTGTTCACAATGCCGGAGAGCGTTTTAATTGAACAGGGCAGGATAACCATGCCGGCGGTTTTAAACGAGCCAGAGGAGATGCTGGCGGCGATATCGCGGGCATCGTGAACCACGTCAGCCAGCGCCTGAACATCGCGCAGGGAGAGATCGGTTTCCAGAGAGAGGGTCTGCCGCGCCGCCTGGCTCATCACCAGATGGGTCTCGACATCCGCCACGTTACGCAGAATCTGTAGCAGACGTACGCCGTAAATGGCGCCGCTGGCGCCGCTGAGCCCAACAATGAGTCGTTTCATGATTTTCGCCCTTACTGATTTCAGGGCAGACTGTGCAGGATTTTGCGGGGAGTTGCAAGCGAGGGCATACGCCCTCACCTGCAGGCGCATCAACCTTCGTTGTGCATCTCTAAGCTTTCGAGATCGTTTTGCAGCTGAACGGCTTTGGCGTCGTCATTGCGCAGCGAATCAAGATAGTCGAGGTACTGCTGGTCAACGTCTTTAGTCACGTAAATACCGTTGAACACGGAGCATTCAAACTGCTGAATTTCCGGATTCTCGGCGCGCACGGCGTCGATGAGATCGTTCAGATCCTGGAAAATCAGGCCGTCGGCACCGATGATCTGGCGAATTTCATCCACTTCACGACCGTGAGCGATCAGCTCGTTGGCGGTTGGCATATCGATACCGTACACGTTCGGGAAGCGAATTTCCGGCGCGGCAGAGGCCAGGTAAACTTTCTTCGCACCCGCTTCGCGCGCCATCTCGATAATCTGCTCAGAGGTGGTGCCGCGAACGATAGAGTCATCCACCAGCAGGACGTTCTTGTCGCGGAATTCCGCGCGGTTGGCGTTCAGCTTGCGGCGCACGGACTTACGGCGCAGGTGCTGGCCCGGCATGATAAAGGTGCGGCCAACGTAGCGGTTCTTCACGAAGCCCTGACGGTATGGCTTATCCAGAATGCGGGCAATCTCCAGGGCGATATCGCAGGAGGTTTCCGGGATAGGAATAACGACGTCGATGTCGAGATCGTCCCACTCACGGGCAATCTTCTCGCCCAGCTTCGTGCCCATGTTGACACGGGCACTGTAGACGGAGATCTTGTCGATGAAGGAATCCGGACGAGCAAAGTAAACGTATTCAAACAGGCACGGGTTGCTGACCGGGTTATCGGCACACTGGCGGGTAAACAGCTGGCCCTTCTCGGTAATGTAGACCGCTTCGCCCGGCGCAACGTCGCGCAGGAATTCGAAGCCCAGGGTATCCAGCGCCACGCTCTCAGAGGCAACCATATATTCAGTACGGCCATCGCCGAGGTCGCGTTTGCCGAGCACCAGTGGACGGATGCCGTTTGGATCGCGGAAGGCGACCATGCCGTGACCGATGATCATTGCCACGCAGGCGTACGCGCCGCGGATCTGACGGTTGGTCGCGGCAATGGCAGCAAAGATGTTTTCTGCTTCCAGCGGGTAGTGGCGGAAGTTATCCAGCTCGCTGGCGAACACATTGAGCAGGATTTCAGAATCAGAGGTGGTGTTAATGTGGCGACGTTTCTCTTCGAACAGCTTTTTACGCAGCTCGTGCGCGTTGGTCAGGTTGCCGTTATGAGCAAGGGTGATGCCATACGGTGAGTTGACGTAGAAAGGCTGTGCCTCAGAGGCGCTGGAACTGCCAGCAGTAGGATAACGAACGTGACCGATCCCCATATTACCTTGCAGACGCTGCATATGGCGGGCTTCAAACACATCGTTTACCAGGCCATTCGCCTTGCGTAAACGAAAGCAGTTGTTTGCATCAATGGTGATGATACCCGCAGCATCCTGCCCACGGTGCTGAAGCACCGTTAACGCGTCATAAATCGACTGGTTTACCGGCATGAAACCGGCGATACCGACAATACCGCACATTCGTCTTTTCCTCGTTAAGCCACATCTCAGGGTTTATGCCCTGGGCAAAAAACTCGACGAGCTTTGCAGATAGTCAAAGAACCATCTGATGATGAAGCTGAACTCAGGAATGAGCTGCGATTTCTGCCAGTCTTCGCTTTTGGAGAACCCGGTGAAGGTATCCAGGAAGAACAGGATCGCGGCCACAATCAGCACGCCTCGCAACGCCCCGAAACAGATCCCGAGCACCCTGTCCGTTCCTGACAGACCGGTTTTCTCGACCAGCTGACCTATCACGTAATTCACGATAGCGCCGACTATCAGCGTTGCGATAAACAGCACCGCGATAGCGATTCCATTTCGGACCAGTTCATCTTCAAAGCCCGTGAACCAGACAGACAGGTAAGTGTAGTAATGGCTGGCGACAAAGAAAGCACAACCCCAGGTCACCAGCGATAACGCTTCACGAACAAAGCCACGGATCAGGCTAACCAGACAGGAAAAACCAATCACCGCAATGATGGCGTAATCAATCCAGACCATATATGTCCCACGATTTAACGCCCTGTCATCCAGTTCGGGGCGAATTCTAACAGAAAAAGAAAACGTTTGCGTAGGGATTTCCTTCCCGCGCGTAAATAAAAAAGGCGCTGAAAAAATAATCAACGCCCCCGGTCGTTTTGACGTTTCTATGAACGTCTACTCCCCCTCACCCCGGCCCTCTCCCTCAAGGGAGAGGGAGAGGGAGCAAACCATCCCTTCGCCCCTCAGGGGAGAGGGTTAGGGTGAGGGGTGAGATCTTATCAGTTCGCGCTGTAGCCCATCACCACGCCGCTCAGGCCGGAGATCTCCTTCAGCTCACCAAGTGACCCTTTCAGCTTGTCTTTCGATGCTTCAGGCCCCACGAGAATACGGGTAATTTTACCCTGTACCGGCGTGGAAGGTGAAGTGTAAACACGGTATCCCGCACTGCGCAGTTTACTCACGACCTCGTTGACCTTATCGGCATTTTTCAGCGCGCCAAGCTGCACCACGTAGGCTTTTCCGGTCGGTGCCGCGTCTTGTTTTGCCGGCGGTGGGGTCTCTGACGCGGCAGCCAGCTGCTCTGCGGCTTTATCCCGCTGAGGTTTCGGCTGCGGCTTCTCAACCGGCTTCGGTTTTTCAACCGGTTTAGGCTGCTCGACCGGAACAGGATCGATATCGCTGCTGCTCGCGGCCGCCAGGCGAGACGGATCGAGCGACGGTGCGGCGGCATCGCCCGCGCGCACCTCCTCCGCCGCCCCTTCCGGTGGCTGAGCAGGCAGCGCCTGCGTTGCCGCGGGCAGCATGTCCGGCTCATCGCGGTCACCCGGTTTCGGCACCAGCGGAATCGCGGCAAACTCATCCTGATAATGCTTTTTCTGCCCGTCGAGCAGACCCGGGAGAATAATCACCCCGAGCGCGACCAGCACAATGGTTCCTGTTAAACGGTTCTGAAACTTACTCGCCACCGGTTCTCCCCGCATCCATCACTTCCATGACATGTGCCACCGTGTGGAATGAACCACACACCAGCACGGTATCTTCTGGTTTAGCATCCGCCATCGCGGCATGCCAGGCCTGCGCCACGCTACTGTAGATTCCGCCTTTGCCGAGATGTTCCATCAGCTGCTCGGCCGTCGCGCCGCGCGGCCCCTCCAGAGGAGCACAATACCAGCTATCGACCACGCTCTCCATGCAGGCCAACGTCCCGCCGATATCTTTATCATGAAGCATACCGATAACCGCCAGCACGCGCCCGGTTTTTGGTAACGATTTGAGACGTCCCGCGAGATACGCCGCCGCGTGCGGGTTATGCGCCACATCGAGAATCAGGCGCGGTGACTCGCTGACGATCTGGAAACGGCCGGGCAGAATAGCATTCTGAATGCCGTCGCGGATCGCCTGCTCGCTAACCGCGAGCCCGCTGGCGCGCAGTGCCGCCAGCGCGGTGGCCGCGTTCGGCTGTGGCACCTGCGGCAGCGGCAGGTTGTCGAGGGCGCCCTGCGCATCGCTAAAGCGCCAGCCGTTATCCTGAATCTCATACCGCCAGTCAGCGCCCCGGCGCAGCAGCTGCGCGCCCTTCTCGTTCGCCACGTCCGCGATGGTGTGCGGCATATCCGGCTCGCCCACCACGGCGGGTTTGTTTGCCCGGAAAACGCCGGCCTTCTCGCGGCCAATGCTTTCGCGATCGGGACCCAGCCAGTCGGTATGATCCAGCGCGATGCTGGTCACCACCGCCACGTCCGCATCCACGATATTGGTCGCATCAAGACGTCCGCCGAGACCAACCTCAAGGATCGCCACATCCAGCTGAGCCTGCCTGAACAGCCACAGGGCCGACAGGGTGCCGTATTCAAAATAGGTTAATGAGATCTCACCGCGTGCGGCTTCAATTTCCGCGAACGACGCCGTATGCGCGGATTCCGGCAGCTCGCGGTTCTGCACGCGCACCCGCTCGGTGTAGCGGACGAGATGTGGAGAGCTGTAAACGCCAACCCGGTAACCTGCCGCCATCAGGACGGATTCCAGCGTGCGGCAGGTCGTGCCTTTACCGTTGGTCCCCGCGACGGTGAACACGAAAGGCGCCGGTTTGAGCACATCAAGACGCGCCGCAACCTGGCTCACGCGCTCAAGCCCCATATCGATGGTTTTACTGTGCAGGTTTTCCAGATAAGAAAGCCACGCGGCCAGGGGCGACGTGGCTTGGGGAATGCTTTTATTTTCCATAATGCCCGGTTGTCATTAACAGATTAGAAAGCAAAAGGGCAGCGCCAACCGGCCCTGCCCTTTTCAGTTATCAGGCCTCGGGTTCCTGATCCGGTACCACCACGCCTTCGCGCGGCTCATCCGGGTTCGGCGCGGGTAGATTCATCAGCTTCGCCAGGATGCTCGCCAGCTTGAGGCGCATTTCCGGACGGCGGACGATCATGTCAATGGCGCCTTTCTCAATGAGGAACTCACTGCGCTGGAAGCCCGGCGGCAGCTTTTCACGAACGGTCTGCTCGATAACGCGAGGGCCGGCAAAGCCGATCAGCGCTTTTGGCTCAGCGATGTTCAGGTCGCCCAGCATCGCGAAACTCGCGGAGACGCCGCCCATGGTTGGGTCGGTCAGCACGGAGATGTACGGCAGACCGCGCTCCTGCATCTTCGCCAGCGCTGCAGAGGTTTTCGCCATCTGCATCAGCGACATCAGCGCTTCCTGCATACGCGCACCGCCGGAGGCAGAGAAGCAGATCAGCGGACAGTTGTCTTCCAGCGCCTGCTCAACGGCACGCACGAAGCGCGCACCGACCACGGAGCCCATTGAGCCGCCCATAAAGGAGAACTCAAACGCAGCGGCAACAACCGGCATCTCGTGCAGGGTGCCTTTCATGACGACCAGCGCGTCTTTCTCGCCGGTCTCTTTTTGTGCAGAGGCCAGACGATCTTTGTATTTTTTGGAATCGCGGAACTTCAGCACGTCTTTTGGCTCAAGCTCGCTGCCCAGCTCTACCAGAGAGCCTTCGTCCAGCAGGCTATGCAGGCGGTTGCGCGCCGACATACGCATATGGTGGTCACACTTCGGACACACCTCAAGGTTGCGTTCCAGCTCTGCGCGATACAGTACCTGACCGCAGCTGTCACACTTCGTCCATACCCCTTCAGGAATGCTCGCTTTGCGCGTTGGGGTAATGTTGCTTTTAATTCGTTCAATCCAGCTCATTGATAACCTTTCTGCCTGAACCTGGTCGTATGCCAGTTTTGCTATAAGAGGCGAATAATGCCATTTTTGCCTCCAACAGACCATGAATGTTGCACATTAAAACATAACAGCCCGAAACTTTGGATAAAAAAGTGGTCGAACCGCCAGCGTGCATTTACTTCGCTTGCTTAGCCGCCGCACGTTTGTGACGAATGATTTCGATAACGCCAGGCAGTACGGAAAGCACAATTATCGCTACAATCAGTAACTTAAGATTTTCCTGAACGATCGGAAGATCGCCAAACAGGTAGCCGGCATAGGTAAATAGCAGCACCCACAGCAGCGCCCCCACGACGTTATACATCGCAAAATGACGATAGGACATATGCCCCATTCCCGCCACAAACGGTGCAAATGTACGCACAATAGGCACAAAGCGCGCAAGGATAATGGTTTTTCCGCCATGGCGTTCATAAAACGCATGGGTTTTATCTAAATAGCTGCGACGGAAAATTTTCGAATCAGGATTGCTGAAAAGCCGCTCACCGAATACCCGGCCAATCGTATAGTTGACCGCATCACCGATAATCGCGGCAATGACCATCAGCACCACCATAAGATGCACGTTCAGATCGTTAGTCGGTAACGCCGATAACGCCCCGGCAACGAACAGCAGTGAATCCCCCGGCAGGAACGGGGTAACAACCAGCCCGGTTTCACAGAACAAAATGAGGAACAGAATGGCATAAACCCAGACGCCATACTGCGCGACCAGCTCCGCCAGGTGAACATCAATATGCAGGATGAAATCAATTAAAAAACGAATTACGTCCATATTGTCTAAGCCCTAATTGCACCTTTGTTTAGTCCGCTAAAAATAGCGGGCCCATTGGCGGTTTTGGCAGGTCAAACCGATCCGGATAGTCTACCGACACCAGATACAACCCTTCCGCTTTCGCCGTGGCTGCCGCCAGCGTTCTGTCCTTCGCTGCCAGCAGGTCTGCAATCCAGCTCTCCGGCTGGTGTCCGGCGCCCACTTCCATCAGGCTACCCACAATATTCCTAACCATATGATGTACAAAGGCATTGGCTTTGATATCCACCACCACATACGCGCCAAAACGGCTGACGTGAATGTGCATGACGTTACGCCACGGCGTGCGGGACTGACACTGCACCGCACGAAACGACGTAAAATCATTTTCACCAATCAGACACTGCGCCGCACGATGCATGCGTTCAGCGTCGAGCGGTTCATAAAAGTGCGTCACGCCCTGGCTTAACACCGCCGGACGCAGGCGCTGATTGTAGATGACGTAGCGATAACGGCGCGCCGTGGCGCTGAACCGCGCGTGAAAATCATCCGGCACAGCTTTCACCCAGCGCACCGCAATGTCACCAGGCAAATTCGCATTTACACCCAGCGTCCAGGCGGCGTCCTTGCGCACGGCGGTGGTTTCAAAGTGAACCACCTGCCCCGTGCCGTGAACGCCCGCGTCCGTACGTCCCGCGCACAGGACGTTAATCGGCTCGTTTGCCACCTGAGAGAGCGCTTTCTCCAGCTTTTCCTGGACGCTGCGCACCTCATTCTGACGCTGCCAGCCATAATATTTACTGCCGTCGTACTCGATGCCGAGGGCAATTCTATGGACCGGCTTTTGTTCCAGGTCTGACATCAGTACAGGTACTCCTGCACCAGTTTTTCAGCGATTTTGACCGCCATCAGCGCGCCGCCGAAGCGAACGTTGTCGGCAACCGACCAGAACTGAACCTGCTCAGGCATACCGTAGTCGTTACGCACGCAGCCAACGGAAAGATGCGCGCTGCCGGTGGCATCGCCCACCTGGGTCGGGAACTCGCTCTCTTCAGAGAGGACAATGTCCTCACCGCGGCCAAACGCATCGCGCGCTTCTTCCGCCGCCAGCGGACGCAGCGCCTCGAAGCCGACCATCTGCGCGTGGCCGTAGAAGACCGGGGACTGCACGACGCTTGCAGAGATCATCAGGCCATCGTCCTGCAAAATTTTACGCACTTCATCGACGATACGACGCTCTTCGCGCACGGAACCCTCGCGGTCCGGCAGCAGCGGCAGCATGTTGAACGCCAGCTGGCGGCCAAAGAAGTCATCTTCGTCAATCGGGATGCCGTTCAGCAGCTTCGCGCTCTGCCCGGCCAGCGCGTCGACGGCCTTTTTGCCGTTAGCAGAGGCGGACAGCAGGCTGGTGACGGTAATGCGCGAGAGGCCGCCGTCGTCGATCAGCGGTTTCAGGGCGGTCAGCAGCTGGCTGGTCAGGCTGTTCGGTACCGCAATGACGTTACGGTTGCGGTAGTCAGCCAGCACGAACGGGTTCACGTCCGGCACCACCAGCGGCACGTCCGGCTCCATGGTGAACAGGCCGCTCAGGTCGATCACCAGGCAGCCCGCGTTGGTCGCCTCTTCAACGTACGCGGCAGTGGCTTCAGCGCCCGCGGCGAAAAACGCCAGCTGCGCCTGGGTCCAGTCAAACTCTGCTGCATCCTGGACCATCACGGATTTACTGTTAAAACGCAGATGCTCACCCGCGCTATCGGTACGCGCCAGCGCATAGATATCGCCCACCGGGAACTGACGCTCGGCAAGGGTTTCGAGCAGGGCTTCGCCCACGGCACCCGTGGCACCTAAAATGGCAATGTTCCAGCCTTCAGACATGGTGGTTTACTCCAGAAATAAAAAAGCGTCCCTGTCGGAGTATCCAACAGGGAGCATTAAGAAGACATTAATGCGCCGGATGATGAACGGCGTTAAACCCCAGCTTGTGCAGCAGCGTCGCCGCCGACGCGTCGTCGCACATTACATACAGGGAAGACCACTCGCGGCGCTCAACATAGTTCTTGCGCAGCTTGTCAAATTCACCCGGGATCCCCGCCACTTTACGCAGCAGCGCATCATCGCGGCGCACATCATACACCAAATGCACCAGCCTTTTCAGCGTTGCCTGATCGAGCGGACCGTGCAGGGTAATGCGGCCAAACTCAGGCGCGGGGAGTAAGGTATCCAGCGCGACCTGCTGCGGATGGCCGATAAAAGCGCTGTAGGCTTCGAAGACCTGCGTCGTGCCGCGGGCTTTCCCTTCGAGGGTATAACCGGCGATATGGGCGGTGGCTACGTCCACCTTGTTAAGCAGCTCAACGTTGAGATCCGGCTCCGGCTCCCAGACGTCCAGCACCACGCTGAGGTCTTGTCCTTCGTTCAGACACGCCAGCAGCGCGGCGTTATCCACCACCGGCCCCCGGCAGGCATTTATCAGAATAGTGCCAGCCTTCAGACGGCGGATCAGCGCCGCGTCGGCCAGATGCAGCGACTTATACGGCCCCTCTTTAAACAGCGGCGTGTGGAAAGTCAGCACGTCGCACTCTTCAACCAGCTCGTCCAGCGAGCGGAAATCCCCGTCGTCGCCGTTGTCTTTGCGCGGCGGATCGCACAGCAGCGTGCGGATCCCTAACGCCTCAAGGCGCTTTTGCAGGCGGCCGCCGACGTTACCCACGCCAACAATCCCCACGGTGCGCTCTTTCAGCGCAAAACCGTCGCGCTCGGCCAGCATCAGCAGCGAGGAGAAAACGTATTCCACGACGGCAATCGCGTTACAGCCCGGCGCCGCGGAAAAACCAATCCCGGCCTGCGCCAGCCACCGATCGTCCACATGATCGGTCCCTGCCGTAGCGGTACCAACGAACTTAATCGCCTTACCGGCGAGCAATGCCTCATTTACTTTGGTCACCGAGCGCACCATCAGCGCGTCTGCGTCATCCAGTTCGTTGACCGGGATCGGGCGACCAGGGACAGCCTTAACGTTACCCAGGCGGCTAAACAGCTCGCGGGCATAAGGCATATTTTCATCAACGAGGATTTTCACGTCTGAGTACCTGTTTGAGAGGAAGAAAACCTGCCAAGTGTGCCATAATCTGGCCGCCAGGCATATACGTCTGCCAGGTTTACGCTGAGTTTTGACTTTAAGGATTTTTGACGATGCAGCCCATTTCAGGTACGCCGCCACGCCCTCCGGGTGAAGGCCCCGTCACGCCAAACGTTGCCGGTGAACAGCCGCTTTCCACGCAACAGCGCACCGTGCTGGAGCGACTGATCACGCGCCTGATTGCCCTGACTTCACAGCAAAACGCAGAGGTCTGGGCCGGGGTAAAGCATGATTTAGGCGTGAGAAACGACGCGCCGCTGCAGTCGCGCCATTTCCCTGCGGCCGAGCAAAACCTGAACCAGCGTATTACGACCGCTCAGCAAAACCACACCACGCGCCAGATTGTCGCTCAGCTGACGGAGCTGCTTGGCCAGGGTAATAACCGCCAGGCGGTGAGTGATTTTATCCGCCAGCAGTATGGTCAGACCGCCCTTGGCCAGCTGACGCCCAACCAGCTTAAAACCGTGCTGACGCTGCTGCAGAACAACGAGCTGTCGATTCCACAGCCTCAGGTGCGCCCGGCGACCGAGCGCCCGCTGCTGCCCGCCGAGCACAACACGCTCAAGCAGATGGTGACCAAGCTGGCCGCGGCTACCGGCGAGCCGACGAAGCTCATCTGGCAATCCATGCTGGAGCTGTCCGGCGTGAAGGCGGGCGAGCTGATCCCGGCCAAACAGTTTACCCATCTGGTGACCTGGCTTCAGGCGCGCCAGACGCTCAGCACCCAGAGCGCCCCTACCCTGCATACCGTGCAGGCCGCGCTGAAGCAGCCGCTTGAGCCGCACGAGTTCGAGGTGATTCGGGATTACGCCCAGCAAAACTGGCAGGCCACGCCGCAGACGGTGCTGACCACCGCCCAGGTGCAGGATTTGCTCAACCAAATCTTCGTACGGCGCGCCGAACGTGAGGGCGGCGTGCCCGAGGTAAGAAACGTTCAGCCGATCTACAGCCCGCTGTTTGCGCCGGTCGCCGAGACGTTCAGAACGCTCTCTGCGCGTCCGGGACTGATGTTTATTGCACTGCTTGTTGCGCTGGCGATTTTCTGGCTGGTTGCCTGAGGATTTGCCCGGTGGCGCTGCGCTTACCGGGCCTACAACGGCTCGAACCGTAGGCCGGGCAAGGCGCAGCCGCCCCCGGCAACAACGGCTCACGTTCTGCGAAACGCCACCAGCGTCACCACAATCCCCACGACCGCTGAAATCGCACCGGCCAGGAAGACGGACGGATAGCCAAACGAGGTGGCTAACACCCCGGCCAGCGGGCCGGTGACGCCGTACGAGATATCCTGAAACGCCGCATAGCCGCCGAGCGCCGTCCCGCGCACCTGCGGGGCAACGCGCTTCACGACTTCCACACCCAGCGCCGGGAAAATCAGCGAGCAGCCGCAGCCGGTGAGCGCGGCACCCAGCAGCGCAACGGAGGCAACCGGCGCTTGCCACAGCAGCAGCAGGCCCACGGTCTCAATCATCAGGGATGCCACCGCCACCTTCACGCCGCCAAAGCGATCCGGCATCCAGCCGAACAGCACGCGCATCAGCACAAACGCGCCGCCAAATGCGGTCAGCGTAAAACCGGCCATCGCCCAGCCGCGGCTCATGAAATAGAGCGAGACGAAGGTGCCAATGACCGCAAACCCCACGCCCTGCAGCGCCAGGCCAAGGCCCGGCTGCCAGATTTGACCAACCACGCTCCACAGGGAAGGACGCTCCCCTTTGTGCGCGGGCACCTTACGCACCGAGCCGTTAAACGCCCACGCTACCAGCGGCAGCACCATGGTCGTTGCCGCCAGGGCCGCAAATCCAAACTGGATGTTGATGAGCAGTCCAAGCGGTGCGCCGGCGGCCAGCGCGCCGTAGATGGCCATGCCGTTCCAGGACATGACCTTGCCGGAACGCGCAGGCCCCACCAGCCCCATTCCCCAGGTCAGGGTGCCGGTCAGCAGCTGGCTTTCGCCGAAGCCAAGGATTAAGCGGCCCAGCACCAGCAGCGCAAATTTATAGGCGGCGTCGAGCGGCAAAAGGGCCGCCAGCAGCCACGCCCCGCCCGCCAGCCCACAGGCAAACATCCCCTGTATCGCCGAGCGTTTAGCACCGTGCTGATCTGCCAGCCGTCCGGCGTATCCGCGGGTTAATACCGTGGCTAAAAACTGAATGCCCACCGCAATGCCGACCATGGTGTTGCCATAGCCTAGCTCCTGATGGACGAACAGCGGGATCACCGGCAGCGGCAAACCTACGGTCATGTAGGTCAGGAATACCGCAAAGGCGATACGGAAAAGGGATAGGTTACCGGAAGGGATACGTTTATCCGGGATAGCGGCCGTCATGCATAACTCCGTGTTGAGGCATAAAAAAAGGGAACCTTCCGGTTCCCTTATACTATACATTCAAACGCTTATGCTTTCAGCTTACGCATAACCAGCGTGGCGTTGGTGCCACCGAAGCCGAAGCTGTTTGACATGACGGTGGTCAGCGTCGCGTCCATTGGTTTGGTCACGATGTTCAGGCCAGCAGCCTGCTCGTCCATCTCGTCAATGTTGATGCTTGGCGCGATAAAGCCGTTTTCCAGCATCAGCAGAGAGTAGATCGCTTCCTGCACGCCAGCCGCACCCAGAGAGTGACCGGTCATGGCTTTGGTTGCGGAAATCGCCGGGCTGTTGTCGCCGAAGACTTCGCGGATCGCACCCAGCTCCTTCACGTCGCCTACCGGAGTAGACGTGCCGTGGGAGTTCAGGTAGTCGATTGGGGTATCAATGCCGTGCATCGCCATCTTCATGCAGCGCACCGCGCCTTCGCCGGATGGCGCAACCATGTCGGCGCCGTCAGACGTTGCACCGTAGCCCACGATCTCAGCGTAGATGTGCGCGCCGCGCGCCAGGGCATGCTCCAGCTCTTCAACCACAACCATACCGCCGCCGCCGGCGATAACGAAACCGTCGCGGTGCGCATCATAGGTACGGGAGGCTTTGTCCGGGGTTTCGTTGTACTTGGTGGACAGTGCGCCCATCGCGTCGAATTCACAGGCCATTTCCCAGCCCAGCTCTTCGCCGCCGCCAGCAAATACGATGTCCTGTTTACCCAGCTGGATCTGCTCAACCGCGTTACCGATGCAGTGCGCGGAAGTCGCACACGCGGAGCTGATGGAGTAGTTCACACCGTGGATTTTGAATGGGGTTGCCAGGCACGCGGAAACCGCAGAACCCATGGCTTTGGTAACCACGTACGGACCTACCGCTTTCAGACCACGCGGGCTACGCATTGCGTCAGCGCCGAATACCTGCGCTTTTGACGAGCCGCCGGAACCGGCGATCAGACCCACGCGCGGGTTGTTCTGATAAACCTCTTCACTCAGGCCGGAATCTTTGATCGCTTCCTGCATGGAGAGATAAGCGTAAATAGAGGCATCGTTCATGAAACGAACCACTTTGCGGTCAATCAAACCGGTGGTGTCCAGTTTGACGTTACCCCATACGTGGCTGCGCATACCTGAATCTTTAAACTCTTCAGAGAAAGTGATCCCGGAGCGTCCTTCACGCAGAGATGCCAGGACTTCCTGCTGGTTATTACCGATGCTGGAAACAATGCCCAGGCCAGTAATCACTGCACGTTTCATTCAATACCTCTGTAAGTCGCACTATAGTAAGTTTCGAGTCGCACAATAGCGTACACTTGTACGCCGAACAAGTCCGATCAGACATTTTCTGCGGAAATTTGCACCGATGGACTCACATCGTTAAGATCGTGCCACTGCCTGTCAGACGAGTAACTTACGTGAAACAAAACGCTATACAACCCGCCAACCTCGAATTCAACGCTGAGGGTACACCTGTTTCCCGAGATTTTGATGACGTCTATTTTTCTAATGATAACGGACTCGAAGAAACTCGCTATGTTTTCCTCGATGGAAACCAGCTCAGCACCCGCTTCCCGGCGCACCCGCGCAGCCTGTTTGTGGTCGCGGAAAGTGGATTCGGCACCGGGCTGAATTTTTTAACCCTCTGGCAGGCGTTTAATCAGTTCCACGCTGCTCACCCTGAGGCTACGCTACAAAGATTACATTTCATCAGTTTCGAAAAATTCCCGCTTACCGCGCACGATCTGCGGCTTGCCCACCAGCGCTGGCCTGAGCTTGCGCCCTGGGCGGAGCAGCTTCAGGCGCAGTGGCCGCCACACATCGGCGGCTGCCATCGTCTGATTCTGGACGGCGGGCGCGTGACGCTGGACTTATGGCTTGGCGACATCAATGACCTGACCGATACGCTCGATGATTCGATGAATCAGACGGTGGACGCGTGGTTCCTTGACGGCTTTGCCCCCGCGAAGAACCCGGACATGTGGAGCCAGCATCTGTTTAGCGCGATGGCGCGACTGGCGCGCCCCGGCGCAACGCTTGCCACCTTCACCTCGGCAGGATTTGTTCGCCGTGGCTTGCAGGAAGCGGGCTTTACCATGCAGAAGACCAAGGGCTTTGGCCGCAAGCGCGACATGCTGGTCGGCAGGATGGAACAGACGCTGGACGTTCCCGCTCAGTCCCCCTGGTTTGCTCGCCGCGCCAGCGCAGCCCGCGAGGTGGCAATCGTCGGTGGAGGCATCGCCAGCGCCCTGCTCTCCCTCGCGCTTCTCCAGCGTGGCTGGCAGGTCACGCTCTACTGTGCTGACGATGCGCCAGCAAGCGGCGCGTCCGGCAACCGTCAGGGGGCGCTCTATCCGCTTTTAAGCGCGCACGACCCGGCCCTGTTCCGGTTTTTCCCTGCGGCGTTTACCTTCGCCCGTCGCCTGTATGACGCGCTCCCGGTGGCGTTCGACCATAGCTGGTGCGGCGTCACGCAGCTCGGCTGGGATGAAAAGAGCCAGCAAAAAATCACGCAGATGCTGTCGCTGGGCCTGCCCGAAGAGATCGCCCGCGCGGTAAGCGCGCAGGAGGTGAAAGACACCGCTGGCGTGGAAACCGGGTGTGGGGGCATACAGTATCCGCTCGGCGGCTGGCTGTGCCCGGCTGAACTGACCGCGGCGGTCATTGCCCTGGCGCAGTCGCGCGGGCTGACGGTGCGGTATGGCCACAAGGTTGAATCACTGTCCCGAACAGAACGCTGGCACCTGCGTTTTGCTGATGGCAAGGAGGCAAACCATGCCAGCGTCGTGTTGGCAAACGGGCATCACATCAGCCAGTTTGCCCAGACAGCGACGTTGCCGGTGTATCCGGTTGGCGGCCAGGTGAGCCATATCCCGACCACGCCTGAGCTCGGCCAGCTGCGTCAGGTGCTGTGCTATGACGGCTATCTGACGCCGCAAAACCCGTCTAACGGCCATCACTGCATCGGGGCAAGCTACCATCGCGGCGAGGCGGAAATGCGCTACAGCGAGGGGGATCAGACGCAAAACCGTCAGCGCCTGATTGACTGCTTCCCGGACGCGGCGTGGGCGCAAGAGGTTGACGTCAGCGCGGGTGACGCGCGCTGCGGCGTGCGCTGCGCCACCCGCGATCACCTGCCGATGATGGGAAACGTGCCGGACTACGAGGCAACGCTTGAGGTCTATGAGGATCTTGCTGATAACCGGGATAAAGCGGTCAGCGCGCCGGTCTATCCGGAGCTGTATATGCTGGGCGGCCTGGGCTCCCGCGGGCTGTGCTCTGCGCCGCTGCTGGCCGAAGCGTTAGCCGCGCAAATGAGCAACGAGCCGTTACCGCTGGACAGGGTTACGCTTGCGGGACTGAATCCCAATCGATTGTGGGTGCGGAAACTGCTGAAGGGGAAGACGGTTAAATAGGGTGCGGTCTGGTCCCCTCACCCAAACCCTCTCCCACAGGGAGAGGGGATATTCGTAGACCCGATAAGCGCAGCGCCACCGGGCGAAATATGATGACCTAGCGTTTAGCCTGCTCGAACAAATTGTCCCACATGCCCAGCACCAGAGTCTGGTCGCGCGGAGAGAGTTCCCCGGCCAGAATGGCTTTCTCCAGACTGCGGGTCACTTCCTCATGAACGGCGTCGGCAGAGTGATCGTCACCCGCTTCCAGCTCGGCTACCGCGAGCGTCAGGTGACCACGCAGATAACCGCTGGCGAACAGCTCATCATCACTGGCGTGTTCCACCATGTCATCAATTAACGCCAGAATGCGTGCTTCAAATTCTGCGATCATCTTCTTTCCTCTGTTAAAGATCTTCCGGCCACGGGAAGCATTCCGCCGTGATTTCCGGCGTGTGGTAATAATTCTGTAAGGCCTTGATAAAGCGCGCCGGGCGTTCCGGGATGCCCTTATCAAGATATTCCATCACCTGCGCGTGCACGCGGCGCTGGAAGACGATACGGTCTGGCTCGAAGTCGCCCTCGAGGTTGTCGCAGCTGACGTTAAACGGATACCCCGCCGCCACGCAGAACAGCCAGTCAAACGCCTGGGGCTTCACCTCAACGTCCTCAAACTGCCCCTGGGTCGCGGCGTCGCGCCCGTCCGGGCAGTACCAGTAGCCGAAGTCCACAAGCTCACGACGCGCTTTCCCGGCGATGCACCAGTGCGAAATCTCGTGAAGCGCGCTGGCATAAAAGCCGTGGGCAAAGACGATGCGGTTGTACGGAACCTCTGCATCAGCAGGAAGATAGATCGGTTCGTCGTCGCCTTTAATCAGACGGGTATTAAAATCGTCAGCAAAACAGCCGTCGAAAATCTCAATCAGCTGTTCGTATTTATGCGTACTGTTCATTAGTGCATCCCCAACCAGGTGAGGATCTCCTGTCCATGGCTGTCATAAAGAAGTTTGGCGCTCATTACGGCCGAGACGATAACGATCATCGGTCGAATCAGTTTTTGCCCTTTGCTTAATACCAGGCGCGAGCCCGCGCGCGCGCCGAGAAACTGCCCTGCCATCATCACAAACCCGGTTGCCCAGATGACCTTGCCGCCAATGATAAACAGCAGCAGGCCGCCGACGTTCGAGGTCGCGTTGAGCACTTTGGCATGGGCGGTGGATTTGGCGAGGTTAAACCCGGCCAGCGTCACAAACGCCAGCGCGTAAAACGAGCCGGCCCCCGGGCCGAAGAAACCGTCGTAAAAACCGACGCAGCCCCCGGCAATTAGGGCAAACGGCAGGCCGTGCAGGCGACGCTGCCGGTCTTCCTCACCGAGCTTTGGCATCAGCAGGAAGTAAAGCCCGATGCAGATGACCAGAACCGGCAGGATCTGGCGTAAAATATCCGACTGCACATGCTGAACCAGCAGCGCGCCCGACGTGGAGCCGATAAAGGTCATCAGGATGTTAAGCTTCTGGTCGGCCAGGCTCACCACCTTGCGGCGGATAAAATAGAGCGACGCCGAGAGCGAGCCGCCGCAGGCCTGCAGCTTGTTGGTGGCCAGCGCCTGCGCCGGGCTCATGCCCGCCGCCAGCAGCGCGGGGACGGTTAACAACCCGCCGCCGCCCGCAAGAGCATCGATAAAACCGGCCAGCATCGCCACAAAGAACAGCACCACCAGCAGCAGCGGTGACACCATAAACAGATCGACGAAATTATCCATTAAAGTACATGCTCATCCAGTAGCGCCTGGCAGGAAGGCGGCAGCGGAGGCGGTGTCTTCTTCTCAGGCTTAGAGGTTCCAGGTTTTGCCGGTTCAAACCAGCTTTGCAGTTCTGCCCCACAGCCATCGCCTGGCGGTGGTAGCGGCTGATCTTCACATTCCAGGCTGTTCGCCGGGCAGCGCAGGCGAACGTGCATGTGCGCACGATGCTGGAACCACGGACGCACCTTGCGCAACCAGTCGCGATCGGTTCCGGCATCCAGGCAGAGCTGCTGCTTGATGGCCGGGTTAACAAAAATTCGCGTAACGTCGTTATCTTCCGCCGCCAGCTTGATCATGCTGGATATGTCCCGCGTCCACAGGGACGGCACCACGCGCTTGCCGTCGCTCGCCACCAGATCCAGCGCCTGCGGCTTCAGCAGTTGGGCGGAGCTCCAGCGCGTCTTCGGCAGCTGCAGGAAGATATCGACATCCAGTCCGGTCTGGTGGCTGGCGTGCCCGCCGTTGAAGCGCCCGCCGGCAGGCATGCCCATGTCGCCAATCAGCATCGTCCCCAGCCCCAGGTTGTGCACCTGATTTCCCAGTCGCTGGATGAACAATACCAGGTCAGGGTGGCCGAAATAACGGCGCTGGTCGGTACGCATCACCTGATAGGTATCCGACTGCAGCGGAAGCTCCTGCGCGCCGACGATACAGCCGTTCGAAAAGGCGCCGATAGACTGCGCGCTTCCCGCGACCGGATGGGTGATTTTTTGCCATGGCGTCGCGGCCAGACTGGCTCCACTGGCGAGCAGCGCCAGCAGAGCAATTGCGGTTTTTTTCATGTTTACCAGCGTGGAATGGTGGTCGTCACATCCGCATTCTGCGCGCGCTGGCGCAGGAAGTGATCCATCAGCACGATCGCCAGCATCGCTTCTGCGATCGGCACCGCGCGGATCCCCACGCACGGATCGTGACGTCCTTTGGTGATCATCTCAACTTCTTCGCCATCGCGGTTAATCGTTTGGCCCGGCACGGTGATGCTGGAGGTTGGCTTGAGCGCGATGTTGGCAATAATCTGCTGCCCGCTGCTGATACCGCCCAGAATGCCGCCCGCGTGGTTGCTCTGGAAGCCCGCCTTCGTGATTTCGTCTCGGTTCTGGCTGCCGCGAAGCCCAACCACGTCGAAGCCGTCGCCAATCTCTACGCCCTTCACCGCGTTGATGCTCATCAGCGCGTGGGCGATGTCGGCGTCGAGACGGTCAAACACCGGCTCGCCCCAGCCCGCCGGGACGCCGTCCGCCACCACGGTGACTTTCGCCCCAATGGAGTCGCCCTCTTTTTTCAGGCCGCGCATCAGTTCGTCCAGCGCCTCAAGCTTGTCGGCATCGGCGCAGAAGAACGGGTTTTGCTCAACCAGGTCCCAGTCTTTGATCGCCAGCGGAATGTCGCCCATCTGGGTCAGACAGCCGCGAATAACGATGCCAAATTTCTGCTGCAGGTATTTCTTAGCAATGGCGCCCGCCGCGACGCGCATCGCGGTTTCACGCGCGGAAGAACGTCCGCCGCCGCGATAGTCGCGGAAGCCGTACTTTTGCTCGTAGGTGTAGTCGGCGTGGCCCGGACGGAAGACGTCTTTGATGGCGCCGTAGTCCTGGGAGCGCTGGTCGGTGTTTTCGATCAGCAAGCCAATGCTGGTCCCGGTGGTGCGGCCTTCAAAGACCCCGGAGAGAATTTTGACCTGGTCCGGCTCGCGACGCTGCGTGGTGTAGCGAGAGGTGCCCGGGCGACGACGGTCAAGGTCGTGCTGTAAATCGGCTTCGGTCAGCTCGATGCCTGGCGGTACGCCATCAACGATACAGCCCAGCGCCAGCCCGTGCGACTCGCCGAAGGTGGTCACGCGGAATACCTGTCCAATACTGTTTCCTGCCATCACGGCTCCGATGTTGTTGTTTGTGTTTGAGCGTTGTGAAACGGGCCGAAGCCCGCTGGATTAATCTTTATAGATGCTGAAGTGTTCGCGCGCGTCGAGCAGCTGCGTTTTGGTCAGCATAAAGACGCCGTCACCGCCGTTGTCGAACTCAAGCCAGGTGAACGGCACATCCGGGTACTGCTCTATCAGATGTACCATGCTGTTGCCCACTTCACAAATCAGAACGCCGTCGTCGGTCAGATAATCCGGCGCGCAGGCCAGGATGCGGCGGGTCAGCTTCAGGCCGTCAGATCCTGACGCCAGACCCAGCTCCGGCTCATGTCGATATTCGTTCGGCAGATCCGACATATCTTCCGCATCGACGTACGGCGGGTTGGTGACGATCAGATCGTACTGCAGCGTCGGCAGGTCGCGGAACAGGTCAGAGCGAATTGGCGTGACGTGGTGGATCAGGCCGTGCTCTTCAATGTTGTGCTCGGTGACCGCCAGCGCGTCGGTGGAGATATCGACGGCGTCCACTTCCGCTTCCGGGAAGGCGTACGCGCAGGCGATAGCGATACAGCCGCTGCCGGTACACATATCCAGAATGTGCTGCGGCTGATGGCCGATAAGGCCTTCAAAGTGGTTGTTGATCAGCTCCCCAATCGGCGAGCGCGGCACCAGCACGCGTTCGTCAACATAGAACTCGTGGCCGCAGAACCAGGCTTTGTTGGTCAGGTAGGCGACCGGAATGCGTTCGTTCACGCGGCGGATCACGCGCTCAACGATGCGGTGTTTTTCGCTGGAGGTCAGGCGCGCGGTGCGCATGTCTTCCGGAATATCCAGCGGCAGATAGAGGGACGGCAGCACCAGCTGCACGGCCTCATCCCACGGGTTGTCGGTACCGTGGCCGTACCAGATATTGGCAGCGCTGAAGCGGCTAACCGACCAGCGCAACATGTCCTGTATGGTATGCAGCTCGTTTACTGCTTCATCGACAAAAATTTTATCCACTCTTTCCTCCAGGGCATGCTCGCATAATTTTCGGCGGCTAGTTTGCCATGAAGACGGCGATAAATCAGCAATGACGCGTCCCGCTTGAGGTTAAAAAATGCGTTTAGTCGGGTACACTGTCGGAAATACGAGATGAGAATGACGAATGAAAAAGAAAACATCGCTCAGCGAGGAGGATCAGGCGCTGTTCAGGCAGCTCATGACCGGGACGCGTAAAATCGCGCAGGACACCATTGTCCATCGCCCGCAGCGTAAAAAAATCACTGAAGTCCCGGTCAAACGGCTGCTGCAGGAGCAGGCGGATAATAGCCACTATTTTTCAGATGAATTTCAGCCGCTGCTGAATACGCAGGGCGCGGTGAAGTACGTGCGCGAAGACGTCAGCCATTTTGAGCTGAAAAAATTACGTCGCGGGGATTATTCGCCGGAGCTGTTTCTCGATCTGCACGGGTTAACGCAGATGCAGGCCAAACAGGAGCTGGGGGCATTGATCGCCGCCTGTCGCCGCGAGCATGTTTTTTGCGCCTGCGTGATGCACGGCCACGGTAAACATATCCTTAAGCAGCAGACGCCGCTGTGGCTGGCTCAGCACCCGCACGTGATGGCGTTTCATCAGGCAACGAAAGAGTACGGCGGAGATGCCGCATTGCTGGTGTTGATAGAAGTAGAAGAGTGGCAGCCGCCAGAGTTGCCCTGACAGCACGGCGGGAAGCTGATTGCTCCCCGCCCTATCGCACGTCACGTCAGATCGCTTTTGCCATCTTCAGGTTGCACGGACTCATTTGCCAGTTGAAGACACCTTTGCCCGTTTCGTCGAGAGAAACATTGGCAATGGCAGATGTCGTGAACATCGGCGGGGTCTCGCCCGGGCACAGCTCAGATACCAGATAGCCAACCAGTGGCAGGTGGGAAATGACCAGCGCGGAAGCGACACCTTCATTGCACAACGCCTGAAGATAAGCGCTGACAAGGCCGACATCGCCACAAGGGGTGAGTTCAGGAAGAACATCCACGCTGGACGGCAGGTTCATACACTCCCCTACCACGTCCAACGTCTGTTCTGCACGCAGGAACGGACTCACCAGAACGCGCTCGATGTCCACTTTTTGACCGTTAAGCCAGTTCGCCATCAGACGAGATTCGTCGCAGCCACAGACGGTCAAAGGACGTACTGAGTCACTGGCGGCATCGAGTGCCGCGTCGCCGTGACGCATGATAAAAACTTGCATATTGCACCGCTTTTGTTAACCAGAATCACCGGCGTTAACTACCCGCGATAGATGCTATGAGGTAGAAAACCCGATGGCCGGGCATTGTGCCTGATCCATTCGGTGAATGAAACGCTGTTTTTTACCTCAATGGCGTAAGTATAGTCAATATCTGTTTACAAAATCGCCAGAACAGGTTCATTTACTTTAGGATTTACCCTTCTTTGACCTCAGCTTACGAGGACAGTTTCCCTTGCAGGCCAAAATGTCTGGCCTCGTTCCGCCATCTGCAATAATTCGTCACACGGTGTGAACCGCGGACCATATTGCGACGCCAGACGCTGCAGGATCGCAACCACTTCACCCGCGCCGAGCGTATCCATATAACGGAACGGGCCGCCAAGAAACGGCGGGAAACCAATGCCAAATACCGCGCCGATGTCGCCGTCGCGCGCGCTCCCGATGACCTTTTCACCAAAGCAGCGCGCCGCTTCATTGAGCATCATCATCACGCAGCGTTCAGCGCACTGAACGGCGGACAGTTTTCCCTGACCGCTGGTCGAAATAAGCCCATAAACCGAAGGGTCGACCTGTTTCTTGCTTTTACGCCCTTTCGCGCCGTAAAGATAGAAACCGCGTTCATTTTTTCTGCCTTTGCGATCGTCCTTCAAAATCGCAGAAACAATGTTTGCAGGCGGGCTAAAACGATCGCCATAAGCCGCCTCCAGTACAGGTATAATTTTAGTGCCGGTGTCTATTCCCACCTCATCCAAAAGTTGGATTGGGCCAACGGGGAAACCAAACTTTACCAGCGCCTCGTCGACGTGCTCGATCTTCTCGCCTTCCGTCAGCAGCCGCATGGCTTCATTAATGTAGGGAGCCAGAATGCGGTTAACGTAGAAGCCGGCTTTATCTGCGACCACGATCGGCGTTTTGCCCTGCTTCTTGGCAAGCTTGACCACCGTGGCGATGGTTTGCGGGCTGGTGGTCGCGTGGGGAATAACCTCCACCAGCGGCATTTTTTCGACCGGGCTAAAGAAGTGCAGCCCTATCACCTGCTCCGGACGCGCGGCGTTTGCCGCGATATCGCCAATAGGTAATGACGACGTATTGGAGGCGAAAATGGTGTGCGGCGCGCAGCGTTGCTCAACGTCTGCCACCATCTGCTGCTTAAGCGCCAGATCTTCAAATACGGCTTCAATCACCAGGTCGCGGCGCGCAAAACCGCTGTAATCCGTCGTACCGGAGATCATCGCCAGGGTTTTATCACGCTCGCTTGCCTTGATATGGCGGCGTTTGACCTTTTGATCAAGGCTCTGCCAGCTGTACTGCAGCGCGTGATTGATTCCCTTAGGATTAATGTCTTTGATGCGTACAGGCAGTTTGCCTTTGCTGGCGGTAACAAACGCGATACCGCCGCCCATGAGCCCCCCGCCGAGTACGCCAATGGCGCGCAGCGGTGCGGGTTCAGCCTCGCTGCCGGGATCTTTTTTCACGTCCGTGCTGGCGAAGAAGATGCTGCGCAGCGCCCGGGACTGCGGCGTCATCGCCAGTTCACCAAAGGCTTTGGCCTCCGCGGCATAGCCGCTGCTGCTTCCCTGGGCCAACCCTGTCTCAATGACCTCCAGGATCCGCTTTGCCGCCGGGTAGTTACCTTTGGTTTTTTGTTCGGTCTTTTTGCTCACCATGTTGAACAGGAACGCTCTCCCCAGCGGGCCGGCCAGCACGCGCTCGCGAACCGGCAGAGGACGTTTTGCCTGACGCCCTTTCAGCGCAAGCTCAACGGCGGCCTCCAGCAAAATGGACTGCGGCACGACGTCATCGACCAGACCGGCTTTCAGCGCCTGACGGGCACGCAGCTGTTTACCGGTTAAGATCATCTCCAGCGCCGTGCTGACGCCCACCAGGCGCGGCAGCCGCTGCGTTCCGCCGGAGCCGGGCAGCAGGCCCAGCTGCACCTCCGGCAGGCCGAGAATGGTTTTCGCATCGTCGGTACAAATGCGGCTGTGGCAGGCCAGCGCCAGCTCAAGTCCGCCGCCCAGACAGGCGCCGTGGATCGCTGCGATAACCGGGATCGGCAGGCCGTTGATCTCGGCCATCACCTGCTGGCCCTGACGCGCCAGCTCTTCGGCTTCCAGCGCGCTTTGCGCCCGTGCAATCATGTTGATATCGGCCCCGGCGATAAAGTTATCCGGCTTGGCGGAGATAAACACCAGGCCGCGAATGGCTTTGTTGTCGCGGATCTGCTTTAGCATCGCGCGCACCTGAACGCCAAATTCGGCCTTCAGGGTATTCATCTTTTCATCAGGCACATCAATAGTGATAACGGCCACGTTATCGAGGCGAACCGTCAGATTAAATGCAGATGGCATATCCATTATTCAGCCTCCAGAACCATTGCTGCGCCGAGGCCGCCCGCCGCACAGGCGGTAACAAGGCCAAACCCGCCGCCGCGGCGACGGAGTTCATGTAATGTTTGCGTGATCATCCTCGCCCCCGTGGCGGCAAACGGATGTCCGTAGGCGATAGACCCGCCAAGCACGTTGAATTTACTCTGATCCACTTCGCCCGTGGCATGGGCGCGGCCCAGCACATCGCGCGCGAAGCGCTCGCTTGCCAGCAGCTGTACGTTTGCCAGGGTTTGTGCGGCGAAGGCTTCGTGCATATCAATCAGGGTTAAATCAGCCAGCGTCAGCCCCGCGCGATCCAGCGCCAGCGGCGTGGACCAGGCCGGTCCCAACAGCATGTCCTGCCAGACGTCAATCGCGGTGAAGGCATAGCTGCGCAAATAGCCCAGAGGAGTGATGCCCAGCTCTTTCGCGCGGGATTCGGTCATCAGGATCACGGCGGCGGCACCATCCGTCAGCGGCGTACTGTTCGCCGCCGTCACCGTACCGTGCTTGCGGTCAAATGCCGGACGCAGTTTGGCGTAATCCGCCAGCGTTGAGGTGCCGCGAATATTGTTATCCTCAGCGAGCGGTTCGCGATAGGGCGGGATGTAGGCGGTCATGACCTCGTCGGTCAGCTTGCCTTCCGACCAGGCTTTTGCCGCCAGCTGATGTGAACGATGCGCCAGGGCATCCTGCTGTTCACGGGTAATGCCGTAGGTTTTCGCCATCTGTTCGGCGGTATCGCCCATGCGCAGGCCGGTGGAATATTCCGCGACGGCAGGCGGTACGGGCATGAGGTCGCGCAGGCGTAAACGCGAGAAGAGTTTGAGTTTCTGACCCGTCGTACGGGCTTTGTTGGCATCCACCAGGACGCGCGCCAGCTTTTTGCTGACCCCAATTGGCAGCACCGAAGAGGAGTCTGCCCCACCCGCAATCCCGGCGCGAATCGTGCCCGCCATCAGGCTTTCGGCAACGTTAGCCACGGCCTGGAAACTGGTTGCGCAGGCGCGGCTAACGCTGTAGGCGTCCGTATGCACGTTCATCCCGGTACCGAGGACGATTTCCCGCGCAATATTGGGGGCTTCGGGCATCTGTACGACCTGGCCGAAAACCAGCTGTTCGATAACTTCCGGCGGAATTTCGCTGCGAGCCAGCATCTCCCCCACTACCATTTTCCCCAGGTCGACGGCCGGTATGCCATGAAACGCCGTTGCCTGACGCGCAAAGGGCGTGCGCAATCCACTGACTATGGCAATGCGATCGCCCTGACGGGTAATAAGCGGTAATGCCTGACTCATAACACTCCCCTGTAAAAAATTTACGCAAATATAAAGTGGTCTGACCTGATAATAGTCTTAACCATTTTTTTACATTCAGCCAATCAGGGAAACGAAAAAGTGCGAGCTAAAACACAGAGAAGAAAAAGAAAATGCTCCGAGGTAAAAGCAAAACGGTAACCCGTAGGTTACCGTTTTTAATGTTTGCGCCCTCTCCTGTGGGAGAGGGTCGGGGTAAGGGCATCAGGCCGCAGAAATTAACGCAGACCCAGCTGGAAAATCAGCGTTTCTGCTTCGCAGGCGAAGACGAAGTCGATGTCCAGCTTCACGCCGCCTTCCACTTCGGTAAAGGTAGACTTGATTTCACATGGATCGGATTCAACATCACGCGCACGCTTGCTCAGCGCGGCCAGGGTTTCTTCCGCGTCAGCGCGGTTGGTGAATACGCGGCTGTAAGAGGCGGTGCAATCGGTGTTGTCCATGATGGTACCAACATCCATACAGCAGCAAACCGGGGTTTCATCAGCACTGCATTTACTCATAGCTCAATTTCCTCTGTATTCGCGCAGCGCGCGAGATAAACACGATGCTGCTATTTTACGCCCCGGCGCGGGCTCTCTCCAGCCGTTAATGGCGCAAAATCGGATAAGTGACCAATATCACACTAAAAAATGATCTAAAACAAAAACCACCCTTTTGGGTGAGTCGCGATGGTCACAATTTTGCCAACCAGATCTCGTTTCACGAAACATGTTTGAAAATATTAATAAACAAACTTGCAACATTCAGGCTGGTCGGACCTATACTCTGGCCACTGGTCTGATTTGTCTGTCATACCTCAGACCCTACACTTCGCGCTCCTGTTACGGTATGTAACAATTATTGAATAAAAATAACTCAATGAGGTTATGGTCATGAGCCAGAAAACCCTGTTCAACAAGACTGCGCTGGCAGTCGCAGTGGCACTCGTCTCCACTTCCGCCTGGTCAGCGGGCTTTCAGTTAAACGAATTTTCTTCCTCTGGCCTTGGCCGCGCGTATTCCGGGGAAGGCGCTATTGCTGATGATGCGGGTAACGCGAGTCGCAACCCTGCTTTAATCATGATGTTTGATCGTCCGACATTCTCTGCCGGTGCTATTTTTGTCGATCCAGGGGTTGATATCTCTGGCCGTTCACCGACAGGCGCCAATCTGAAAGCGGATAACATTGCCCCAACGGCATGGGTTCCAAACATGCACTTCGTGGCGCCGATTAACGACCAGTTCGGCTGGGGCGCATCCGTAACCTCAAACTACGGTTTAGCAACCGAGTTCAATAACGACTATGCAGCTGGGGCTTTCGGCGGTAAAACCGACCTGGAAACTCTGAACCTGAACCTGAGCGGTGCTTACCGTCTGGATAACCACTGGAGTTTTGGCGTTGGCTTTGACGCTGTGTATGCAAAAGCGAAGATCGAACGCTACGCGGGCGACCTGGGCAAAGTCGTCGCGGGCTCAGGCGCACTGCCGCCAGCCCTGGCGCGTCAAGTTGCGGGTATCCCGGCAGACACTCAGATCGCGTATCTGAAGGGTGATGAGTGGGGCTTTGGCTGGAACGCCGGTATCCTTTATGAAATCGATAAAAACAACCGTTACGGCTTTACCTACCGTTCCGAAGTTAAAATCGACTTTGATGGCGATTACAAGAGCAGCCTCCCTTCAGCTTATAACCAGATCCTCGGCAACTTCGGTCTGCCGATGGGAACCAATGGCCAAACCACTGGCGGCTCTCTGAGCCTGCACCTCCCTGAAATGTGGGAACTGTCAGGTTATAACAAAGTGGCTCCACAGTGGGCTGTCCACTATAGCCTGACCTACACCAGTTGGAGCCAGTTCCAGGAACTTAAGGCGACCAACAGCAACGGCGACACGCTCTTCTATAAAGATGAAAGTTTCCGTGATGCTTACCGCATCGCGCTGGGGACTACCTACTATATGGATGACAACTGGACCTTCCGTACCGGTATTGCCTTCGATGACAGTCCGGTACCCGCTGACAAACGTTCTATTTCCATTCCCGATCAGGACCGCTTCTGGCTGAGCGCGGGTGCGACTTATGCATTCAACAAAGACGCCTCTGTTGATGCCGGCATCTCTTATATGCACGGTCAAAAAGTTAACTTTAAGGAAGGTCCTTATGAGTTCTCTTCCGAAGGTAAAGCCTGGCTGTACGGCATGAACTTCAACTATGCGTTCTAATCGCGCTTGAATCAAAAAAGGTGAGCATCGCTCACCTTTTTTATTTACTCCGAATCGATATCTTTGAGTTCGTTTTCGATCGCCTTCGCGTTCGGGTTCTCTTCCGGCTTCAGCTTACCGCCGTTGGCAATAAAGTCATGATTCTGGAAGTAGGCTTCACGCACCATAATGTATGGATCGGAAGACTGGCGAAGCAGACCATCAGAGTCGAGCAACTGCGCGCGGGTTTCAATGCCTTCCACCGTCCATTTACCCACCGACAGCGGCCAGGTCAGCCACGACAGGACCGGATACAGCGTATCCACCATATCGCCACCATCGTCGCGGATCGTAAAGCTACCGTAGAACGGTAACTGCACGTAAGGGCCATATCCGACGCCATAATGTCCCAGCGTGCTGCCGAACCGGTGCGGCTGTTCACGCTGCAGTTTCGGGTTCGCCATGCCTGCGACGTCAATAAAGCCGCCCATCCCCAAAATGGAGTTCAGGAAGAAGCGGGTAAAGTGCACCATCCCCTGATACGGATTACCCTGCAGGAAGTAGTTCACCATTACCGCAGGCTCTTCGAGGTTGCTCGTAAAGTTACTTAACCCGTTACGCGCAGGTTGCGGAACATAATCACGCCATGCTACTGCCACCGGACGAACCACATACGGGTCCAGTACGTTGTAGTTGAAGTTATACATGGAGCGGTTAAATCCTTCGAGAGGATCGGAGCGTCCCGTTTGCTCACCGGAGCTGGCGCAGCCCACAAGCATCGTCGCGCCAAGCGCAAGCGCCGACAGCCGAAGTTTCATAAATATCTCCCTGTTCAGTATGGCTATCGTTGATTGCCATCCGTAACGGAGCCGTTGGCGCTCCGTCTGTAAACGTGCAAGCGATTGTAACAGCACGTTTACCGATGTCTATGAGCACAATTACGGGCAGTAACCACCGTGACTCTGATCTCAGCATAGCCTGGCTTTTGGAATTCGTTTCGCTGCCAATTTTATAATGACTTTGAAAGAGATGTATCGCCTTTGTTGTCATTGCCGCCAATTTAAGAGCATCCCCACAGGCAATCTGATAAAAGCCGCTACGCTTAACAAAAAGATCAACCTCCGGGAGCAGATATGAAAGACATTGGTGAAGAAAAAATTGGTGAGAGCAATGAGGAACTTGAAATTGAAAGCGAGGAGAAAGCGCGCGGCGAGAAGATAGAAATTGATGAAGATCGCCTTCCCTCCCGCGCGATGGCCATCCACGAGCATATACGCCAGGATGGCGAAAAAGAGATGGAGCGCGATGCCATGGCCCTCTTCTGGTCTGCCATCGCTGCCGGGCTCTCAATGGGCGCATCTCTGCTGGCAAAAGGGATATTTCATGTCCAGCTGGAAGGCGTCCCCGGTGGATTTTTACTGGAGAACCTCGGCTATACCTTCGGCTTTATTATTGTCATCATGGCCCGCCAGCAGCTGTTTACCGAAAATACGGTGACCGCCGTTTTGCCGGTAATGCAAAACCCAACCCTCGGCAATTTTGGTTTATTGATGCGGCTTTGGAGCGTGGTCCTGCTGGGTAATATGATCGGCACCGGCATCGCGGCATGGGCATTTGAATATATGCCGATTTTTGATGAACCCACTCGGGATGCCTTTGTGAAAATTGGCATGGACGTGATGAAAAACACCCCAGTCGAGATGTTCTCGAATGCCATCATCTCCGGCTGGATTATTGCCACGATGGTCTGGATGTTTCCCTCGGCGGGGAGCGCCAAAATTGTGGTGATCATATTGATGACCTGGCTGATTGCCCTGGCGGACACCACGCATATTGTGGTTGGTACCGTTGAAATCCTCTATCTGGTCTTTAACGGCACGCTTCACTGGAGCGATTTTTTCTGGCCTTTCGCCCTTCCGACGCTGGCGGGAAACATCTGCGGCGGTACGTTTATCTTTGCGCTGTTAAGCCATGCTCAAATACGTAACGACATGTCGAACAAACGCAAAGCTGAGCTTAAGGCACAGCAAAATGAGGATAAATCAGCAAAAAAACGGGCTGAACGGTGACTCTTTGAGCAGTCAGGCGGCGATGCGCTTAACGCAAAGTGCAAATAACGCTATACTCGTGCCGCCTCGTCCCCTTAGTTAAATGGATATAACGAGCCCCTCCTAAGGGCTAGTTGCAGGTTCGATTCCTGCAGGGGACACTTTGACCTCCCTCTCTTTTTCGCAAAACTGCGCCTTCAACCTATTGAGCAGAAGCATCCTGTTTTATTTGGGCATAGCGCATTAACAGCTGTTTGAAATGCAGTTCAAGTTGCGTCTTGTTAGCTTCAGGAAGCGCATCTCCTGCAGGAGTCTGCGACAGCCTTCGCAGCTGTTCTTCGGCCGGTATCGACTTATTAAATGACTGCATGGCGGCAAAAACGACTGACTTCAACTCACTCACGGTCATGTATTTACCCTTCTGCTCATCAAGGCCATTCAGGCGATGACTCAGCGTCTCCAGCGTTGCCATGCCCTGGTGCCAGCCGTTCAGTTGTTCATCCGGTAACGCCGCGGCATTCCGCTGTTGCTGCCAATGCTTTACAAGTGGCTTAGCCTGCTCCGGCCACAGTATCTCCGCCTGCTCGGTGAGTTTTCGACTATAGGTAATGCTCCAGTCGGGAGGCAATTTATCCAGCAGGGCAAGCTGCTGCTGCGTTTGCGCAAGCGCCGTTTGCGGTAGCGGAGATTGCTGCCGCAACGTTTTAAGCTGTTCAGATGAAAGAGGTGCTGGGAGGGGTGACAGTGAGGCTGCAAGCTGAGCCTGTAGCGGGTCAGGGTAGTTAAGATACTGCCAGCCCCACACTGCAAGTGCGCTTATCGTCAGCATGGTACACATCCCGGCGATGAAGAATTTCCATCTATTCACCTGAACGGGTATTGCCGTCTGGACTTCCACATTCGCCCGGTGTTCCGGCTGCGCGACGTATACCCACTTTGCCGCTTCGTTCCGGGCGATATTTTCCTCTACCGGACTGCTGGCTGGGACCGTCGCTCCATCGCTGTTTTCCAGTCGGACTGCGCTGCTGTGCACCTGAACACGCAACGTCTCGAGCTGGCTGAGATGCTTAAGCTCGAGACGCTGCAGCACCTCCCCCAGCGCGGTGAGGCGTTGCTCAGCCTGATAGAGCTCTCTGAGGTCGCTGTAGTTGAATGCAAGCGAGCGCAACCGTTGCTGCAGACGCTGGCTCAGGCTGCTGAGGATTTCCATTCGGGCATGAACCGGCTGCGGCCACAGCGTCCCCCACTGGTGGCTTATCAGCGCCTCCAGTATCGCCAGCCCTTCATTGAGCCCGGGCAGCCCGGCCAGCTGCGTTCGAGCCAGCGTATACCAGGAGAGCGTCTGTAGCTCCACGCCGTTCTGCTCAAACAGTGAGAGACAGCGTTTTTCGACGTACTGCCAGTTCACATCGGGGCGAGCCGGATGTGTCAGCTTACTGAGCTCATCGCGCAGAGCGGCATAGTCCGGCAGCGTGCGCGGGTCGCCGCCGGTTTTGATTGTACGCGGGGTGATGTCTTTCATGACCATATATCCATTTGATGTGGCTGGAACCAGACGAAATTAATGTTTATGCGGCTTCGCTTTCTGCATATTCGAGACTCTGCAGAAACTGTAGCGCCACCGGGTCAGCAATATATTCGACCTGCCCGTGATGACGCTCCACCTCATCAATTATTCGGCTGAGCTCGACCCGGAAAAACTCCTTACGCAGGTTGACTCGGTTAATCCGGTATCTTTCCAGATGGTCATGCAGTGTCTTTTCAAGCGCAGGGGCGTCATCGCAGGAAATCATGGCGTGGACGTCAAAATCAAACGGCACGGCTGCCCCGCTCAGTTCTTTCACGCGCTCCATAGGCTCCAGTCGTCGGGTCATACCGATTTTAAATACGTTTTCACCGAAGGAGCCAATATTCGAAATCACATATACGTGTCCCTGCTTCGTGAGCTGGGCCATGGATTTGGCGCGTTCATACTGCTGATGCACGTCCCGGATTTTCTGCTCCAGCTCCAGACGCTGTCTTTCCAGCTCTTCCCTGTGAGCACCTTCAGCGGCGAGCAGAGCTTCTTCCAGTAAACGCTGCTGCTCTGCAAGGCGTTGCTCCTCCTCTTCCGCTTCGCGCTGCTGCTGTTCCAGCTCATCCTGTCGCTGTTTCTCTTCCCGGATCTGACGCTTAAGCTCTACCTGATATTCTTTTTCTTCCTGCGCTTTTTCCAGCAGGGCGACCTTATGCAGAAACTGCTGTTCTACGTCTTCCCAGTCGGCATTATCTTCAAGTTCCAGAAAAGTGATTTTCTCGCTGATATCGGCGTAAGCGCCTCTCTCCTTCCTGAGCTGGTCATACTTGCTTTGCCAGTTATTTATCGTGGTGCCGGAAAGCAGTGTTTTGACTTTGAATTTATACGCGGAGTCCACAATACGCTGCAGTGCCCGGGAGGCTTTATTTCTGGCATTGTGAAAATCATCCCATTGGCCGGAAAGTTGTTTCTTTCCCTGATACAGACCGCGAGCCACTTCTGTACTGACGGTTTCGTCAAAGGCTTTCTCTTTCTGTGCCAGGTCCGACACAGCCTGCTCGAGCTCCGTTGTCTTCTTCCTGAACCCACGATAAATGAGAATCCGCGCTATGAGCGCAACGGCAATTAATAAACCAAAGAACAGAGCAATAATGCCAGCCGGATTCGATACAGACTCAATGAATCGCTCATTAAGATTAATTAATGCTCTTATCGCAACATAAACACCCCAAGCAATCACACCAAGAATAACCAGAATAATACTCGCAGCATTGTTATCTTTTTTTCTTCGTGCCATTTTTTAATTTATTCCCTTTTTTTTAATCCTGATTATTTAATCTGTACAACGGGAAAATATGCTTTACCATATCGTATTAATACTGATTTCCTGAACAAATCGGTAAATGGGTATAGCCGGGCTTATTAGCCATGTACAGGGGAGCGCATGTGGGCTGTCGGGGTTGTGCCCTGACCGGTTCGTCGTTTTCTGCAACGGGTTGCAATTTCTGCTTTTTCACCGCTGTCATCTTTTTCGTCTGCGTTTTTGGAGTGTAAGTGGACGTTTTTACCCGATTGCCCACTTCTGAGGAACCATAACCGGAACAAAATCGCTTTGACTGACTCAGGCTCCCGTCATTACAGACAAAACTGCCATCTGATGTACAGTGCGATATCCCGCCTTTTGAGCCTGAGCAGGGCTGCCTTCCACGCGCAGCGTCGGCTTGTGCCGTAAACAGCATTCCTAATATCAGAAGGAGGATTAATTTTCTCATTTCCATATCCGTGATTTATTTCGCTACTTTGGGGGTAAATAATCTGAAAGCTATTAACTGTTTCGTCAGAAAAATATGCAATGACTCAACGTAAAGATAACAAGTCATCTTTCAGTACCCGCTATGGCAGTAGTACTAAAGCCAGACCATAAAATGTACTTTCATCAAAACTTTGCCCAGGGCGGGATAGAGCCCCAGACGGAGCAAAGGTCCAGTCGTTCTCGATACCTGACCGCATGAATAAACGCCCCAGTGGAGTCATGCGTTCTCCATCATGAAAAGTCACCTCCACGCACCCGGTCACGCCCTGACCGTACAAAAATAGTGGCATAAACTTTATGGCCCGGTCCTCGACACGCAGGACGATACCGGCAATGTCAAAAGCCCCGCCTTCCACCAGCAGGTCAGTGACGGATGCCATGAACGCCTCTACAGTCAGTCCGGTATCCACCAGCCACGCGTCCATCAGTTCCTGAAGTTGCGTTATACGCTGGCGAAATTCCGCAATATCCGCCTGAGTCTTGCTGGCAAATGAGACCGGGACTGGCTGTCTGGCCTGTAGTTTTTTGAGGAACTGTGATTTAACTGACATGGTATTCTCTGGCCTTATAAACGGGTCGTCGTGTCAAGATACTGCTGTTGCTTAAGATGTCGCAGGAGAACCCGTCCTTCCGGCATAAACTCGGTGCCGTAACGCACGAGGCCAATGTCCTTCAGCTCAGCATCAATGGCATAATGCAGTTCCCCGGGAATTTTCTGATCTAGCAACACCACGTTAATCGATTTCAGGCGTGGTTCGTATTTGAGCAGTACTTCTGAGAGTGTGGACATCAGCTTATGCGCGGTACCGGGCAACCCCTGAAGAATGGTGGTCATATCTGGCAAACCATAATCTGGAATGTGTGCCAGCGTTCCTGCTCTACAGTTAAGGATACGTTGCATATTATCCAGAACTGACAGAATGACCTGATTTTCTTCGCTGACCAGGTGAAGATCGAGATCACCGACAAAATTGCCGTAAAGCATTTCACATAGTGAGGGCGAAGTGTGCGTCATGAGCAACCTTCCTCTTCTGGAGACACAGTAAACACGCTGCCGCCATCATCCCTCTCAAGCAGCGACCAGCAGGCACGATGCATTTTGCCGCCTTTATCTTCAAACTCAGGCATGGCCTGTCCTGCGCGAGTCTGTGTGTATTGTGTCGTACCGTTAAGTGTAGTACCCCGACGAGCGTCGAATGGAGCAAGATCACCGCTCCAGCGGGTGATACGCACTCTTTTTTCCTGCAAGAGTTCTATTTCCTGCAGTGGCCAATTGTATAATTCTTCAGGTTTTCCTTCGGGGAAGAAACCTTCAGGCGGAACATCGATAAATTCACCTTCGACGCGACGGATTAGCGTCCAACCCGTTTTGATCCATTCAGAGTCTTTCCAGCTATAGCTAGGTTTACCATCTCTACTAACATAATCGCTTCGCTGTATTCCCTGTCTTGCTTCAGGTGGTTCACCAAAATCTGCCGGGATAAATCGGGCTGGTGCAAAATCAATATCTGGTAGGTAAATTCCTGTCTGTACAGGGTTCTCCCCTAATTCTATGCGAACCGCAGGATCAAGTTCATACCTAGGTAACTTGGAAGGAATATCATCACTAGTAAAGAAGCGCTCGCTGTCATACGTTAAATCACCCTCATCCCAGGTTGCATCCAACGTAGTGGATAATCGGCCATCCAATTTGGATGCAATTCCTTGAAGTTCAGATATCGCTTCGATCTCTTCCTTCGTCATCCAGCCATCCCAACATTCTGTAATACCCTTGCTGATATACCTCATGGTATGACCGATATTAAATGCTTTGATGTCATTATGGGTCCGCAGAATAAATGCTTCGATATAGCGCTCTCTGGCGGAGCGAATATTGGGCAGAACACGATTCTCCCACACCATATCCGCCTGTTGCCACAAAGGCAGCTTGCGATTGTTTAGTGGCATCTCTCTCAAGTAACGGGCAAAGGCTTCCTCATGAGCATCGATATAAGTAATAATTGCATCACGCGTGGCAGCGTAATGTTCAGGAGAAATAAATTTCTCAAGTAAATAACATTCCTGAGGATGTAAGATGGCCATTAGCTTTTGTCCTTTGGTTCATACCAGTTATGGGTATTTTCGAGTTTTGGTAAAACACTATTACCAAATTTATGGCTTAGATATCATTACACTGCCGCCATCATTCCTTTCAAGCAAAGACCAACAGGACTGGTGGTACTTGCCGTCCTTATCTTCAAATTCCGGCATCACCTGTCCAACGCGAGTATGAGTGTATTGAGTCGTTCCATTGACGATGCTCGCCCAACGTCCATCGAATGGCGCGACATCCCCACTCCAGCAAGTGATGCGCACTCTTTTTTCCTGCAAGAGTTCTTTTTCTCGTTGCGGCCAGTTGTATAATTCTTCAGGCTTGCCTTCAGGGAAAAAACCCTCTGGCGGTACATCAATAAATTCACCTTCAATGCGTCGGATCAGCGTCCAGCCTGTTTTGGCCCATTCAGAGTCTTTCCAGCTATAGCTCCGTTTCCCATCACTAGAAACGTATTCACTTCGCTGAACACCTTGTAGTGCTGATGCCGGTTGCCCGTAATTTGCTGAAATAAATCGAGCTGGCGCATAATCGATATCAGGCAAATAAATTCCAGTCACCTCGGGATTATCACCTAACTCTATGCGAATAGATGTATCAAGTTCATAACGTGGGATTTTGGCTGGAATATCATCGTAACTATAAATACCGTAACCTTCGTCACCGTAACCATCATATGTTAAATCCCCCTCATCCCAATTACCTCTAATTGTTACTGACAACCTTCGATCCAGCACTGACGCTATACGTCCTAATTCAGATATCGTTTCGATTTCTTCTTTTGTCATCCAGCCATCCCAACATTCGGCAATGCCTTTGTTGATATTACTCATGGTATGACCGATGTTAAATGCCTTGACGTCATTATGGGTTCGCAGAATAAATGCTTCTGTATAACGCTCTCTGGCAGAGCGAATATTGGGCAGAACACGATCCCCCCACACCATATCGGCCTGTTGCCACAAAGGAAGCTTACGGCTGTTTAACGGCATTTCTCGTAAATAGCGAGCAAAGGCTTCCTCATGAGCATCGATATAAGCAATAATTGCATCACGCGTGGCAGCGTAATGTTCAGGAGAAATAAATTTTTCAAGTAAATAACATTCCTGAGGATGTAAGATGGCCATTAGCTTTTGTCCTTTGGTTCATACCAGTTATGGATATTTTCGAGTTTTGGTAATCCCTGATACGGATAAGCAGGATCGTTAGCCGCATCACCATATCCCCAGCCTGTTTTCTGCCTCGATCCGGTGTACTCTTTTTTCAGTTGTGACGGATCCAGTACAATCTGCACAGCACCTCCTTCCAGTGAGTATTCGGGGGCTTCACGATTAATCTGCGTGCCCGCACGTCCCTCCCAGACCTTCAGGGGCTGCCCAGGTGGAATGGTATAGGTGACAAACTCACCATTCTCATTCCAACTCTTCCACACAGCAAAACGCCGCCGCCAGTCACTCTTACTGGTCAGCTTGTCAAATTCAGCCTTACGCATTCAGCAGATATTGTTATCACTCGACGATGGATCAACCACACGATAGATAACCGTGCCAGGTGGAATTTCAACAGCCTGCATGGATTTGTCAAAAGTATCAAATTTGCCTTTTAGTGCAGGATTTTTACTGGTACTACTTATGTCAGGCCAACCATCTATTGTAGATTTTTTTCCTTAAAATTTTCCAGCGCTCTAAATTTGCTCTCACTGACGCCCACATCTACCCAGTCAGGCTTATCACGCTTGAAATACTCCACTTCTTCACTGGCTCGCTTCGCGCCATAATGGTGCGCGTTATCACCAACATGAGCACGAAACGCATTACCCGACTATTTGATTTGGCTCGTTCAAAAAAACGCTCAAAACGTAATTTTGCCGAATTTAATCGTGTATCGACACCGGTACGGGTCATTCTTCTCTTCACTCTCCACGCGGGCCATCAGCGTCCCGGCAATCGCCGGGCGCGGCGCCGTTTTCGGGCGGAAGCAGTACTGCTCGCTGTAAGGCATCCCCCACACTGAGACATGAAGACGAGTGTCACGGGCGGCACGGAAGGTGGTGAGCGTAATCACCATCCCCTCTTTCAGCTCCGGCACGTCGCTGTCACCGGTCTCCAGCACCATGCCCGGCGTCAGGTGGCTGGTGTTGCTAAACGAGGCTATGCTTCAGGATTTTCCAGTGAACGAATGACCAAAAAGTCCTGTGAAATCGACGCACCTTTTTCCACTCTTTGAATATCGTGTACAAACCAGGCATACATTTCAGAAGGGGCATTATCTTCGGGAAAAGGTTGAGGCTGACCGAGGTAAGCTGCATTGGCATAATCGAGAAAACGTTTCGCTCGCCTCAATGCTGGCCCATAGATATCAGGCACAATCTCGAGACGCATATCATCAGGATTGAGCTCCATGCTGTTTTTCATTTTGATTGCTGCATCATGGACATCTTCCAGCCATCCCCAGTTTTTTTTCAGAATATCCAGTTCGTTCTGATAGTTGCCCGCAGATTCTTTAGCTTGTGTCGATATGCCCAGCAACCCGGCGGATGCTCCGGCTGAAGCCAAAACATTCCCACGCAGTTTTTCATATCGAATGCATTCACAACGATACTGATAATATTGTTTTCCCAGCCATTCTATATAACTGTCCAGGTGACGATTTTGTGCACCGATATTGACTGTTTTAAAAGGAACCGCTTGCTGGTAACGTTTCGTCCATTGTGCGACTGACTTATTCTCAACCTTATCCTGCATAACGAAATAGGCAGCTACGTCGGTATCAATTTGGTCGAGCGTTTGTAGGTCTGGAAAAGGAACTCCTGCCATGGTCGCCGCCCGGTACATCCGGTGTAATGCTACCCGACAGAGTTCCGCACTTGGTTTTTGCTCATTCGGTTTAAGACAGCCGCCTATGTCTTCCGCACAGCCAGGCAACAGTTCTTCCTTATGCTTGTTATTACTCCCACCCCGGCAATAGAGGCTACGCCAGGGGCGATTTTCATGAGCAGCGACAAGATGAAGCGCATTTTTAACGGTTTCAGGTAATGCCGACTCCTGGTCAATGGATTTATCACCCAGTAAAACACTGATGCCTCTTATCGGTCCACCAAAGGCGGAAACAAACCAGTCCACACCATTATTGCTACTGGCAGGAGTATGACGTGCGCAATCAAATAATCCGGTAAAGATAATATCTACAGGTATCTTCTGATAGTAGTATTTATCCCCTTGTTTCTCAAAAACATCACTAAGCAAGGTATCGATAAATTTACGCGCAAGTGTTGCACCAAGATCGTAGCCAAAAAAAGAAAGGGAGATTAGTTTAATGGTTACCGGGCCTTTATTTTTTGCCTCTTTGAATGCCTCTTCAAACGTCACTTTTGTGGAAATAATTCTTGTATCAACCCCAGTAACCAGCATATCGGCAATTGTGGGATTATCGCGTAACCAAGGGGTCGCTTCTATAAACGTCCTTTTGGCTGCGCTTTTAGCAGTATCAGTCGTCAGTTTCTTCCACTCAGTGGGGTTAATCAATTTTTTTCCTGAATCTTTTAGAATCTCCCACCCCCCCCCTTAATTAACTCCATGCCGGCATCTTTCATCATCTCTTTGGGTTGATCTTTGAGATCATCCAACGCAGAACTTTTTGCACCATCCATAATAGTATGAAGTTTCGACGTGAGATTCTCCTGAAATGGAGTTCCAAGGCCAGAAATATAAAATGCATCGTATGTTTCATGAGATGTATTTCGTTTGAGGTCTGGATGCGCTCTAAACAATCGAGCTACGTTACTAACACGTTGTTCTGGAGCATCCTGCTCGATATTGCGATGAATGCCATCAAAAAAGAAACCAACATGCCAGGTACGTGAACAATTTCCCAGCCCGGCATCCTCTGCCTGCTGAGCACGATTTGCAGCTGCAATAATACTTTCGATAGCCATTATTATTCCCGTGCGTTGGGGTTGATTAAAATAGCGTCAGCTTTAGGGCTTATAAACCCGGTTCCCCACCATAAACGAACTTTATCATCCTGAAAGAAGTAAACATGAAGATAATTTTCTTCCCATTTTCTCTCTGGCAATGGCATCACAACACGTCTGGTTTCTTTGCGCAGCCCTGCATCGTATTGGGCTCGGGTAGTACTTAGCGTCCAGATAACCTCAGCAGTTTTCCCACTGATACTGCCGCAGCAGGTTGATTTACCAGGCCCCGAAGCATATGGATTATTTTTGTTATGTGCAGCCGAATTAGCGCCCGCTACACCATTCACGCTAAAACCCAGAATTGGCCTGTCGATTTCACTGTGAATAATTAATGTGACCGGGCCGGTTGGCGGTCCCCATATTGATGCCCAGATTAACCAGCCGCCGTATGCCAGGATTATCGCCAGCAGACTTCCCCAAATCCATTTACCCCAGCGCGCGTAGCCGCGATTCACTGCGTTATCAACATTACCAAAGGTTTTAAAAAGCCCCATCAGTTATGCTCCTGCTTTACAAACGGTACTTGAACAATTTCCCAGTCCGGCATCCTCTGCCTGCTGAGCACGATTTGCAGCTGCAATAATACTTTCGATATCCATCAATTTTGCTCCTCCTTTGCAGCCTTACCAGGAGTATCGAGGCGTTTTTCATAAGGCGACCAGGCATTATCGCTCCAGCCCAGTAGCACTTTATCTCCAGGCAAAAAGTGTACATGTAGATCATTCTCTCCCCACTTTCTTTCTGGCAAAGGCATTATCACACGACGAGTTTCTTTGCGAAGTCCTGCATCATACTGAGCACGTGTAGTGCTTAATGTCCAGATGACTTCTGCTGTTTTCCCACTGATGCTACCGCAACAAGTAGCTGCTCCTCCGCCACCTGAATAAGGATTTTTTTTATATGCAGACGCATTTGGGCCAGCAACGCCATTCACACTGAATCCCATAATTGGCCTGTCAATTTCACTGTGAATAATTAGCGTTACCCCTCCAGTCGGTGGTCCCCAGATGGATGCCCAGATTAACCACCCACCGTATGCCAGAATCATCGCCAGCAAGCTTCCCCAAATCCATTTTCCCCAGAGGGCGTAGCCGTGATTTACAGCATTATCAAGTTTGCTAAAGGTTTTAAAAAATCCCATCATCTTTATTCCGTTTTAGCCGAACACTTGTACTTTCCTGGTTTAAAATCTTTACTGCCTTTCGGTATTATCCATTCTCAAAGTGAGCCAGCACATCAGCCAGTGAGTGCGTCCCCTTTATCACTTCAGGTAAAACTGCCTTTAGACGGGCTGATTCAAGCATAACCTTCCCACCATTCAGGTAATAAAGCGCAAAAATCTACTTATCTATTAGCGATAATAAACCTGCCTTTTCGCTCTTTTTTAATGCTTTTATCACCATTGCATGCTGCGCGCAGGGTGGAAATGATTTGCTGGTCGGCATCTTCTGCCACTCATTGAGCACGCTACTGACTTCCGGCTTAACGGCCCTCGCTGTCCAGGTGCGCATACCGTCTTCAGCCAGGGTGCGCTGGATAAACTGCAGGTCGGATTCCCGCCACTGGGTGATGAGTTCCAGGGACAGGTATAATTACAGCTCAGTCATTAGAGGTAACAAACCGAGATCCAAAAGTTTTATTTCCATATCATTAGCTTTACTAATATGCTCTTTATTTCGTCCATCAAAGATATCTGTAGTTGAGACAACAATAGTTCCTTTTTGCTTTCCAGCAGCTACTACAGGTACTACTCTACCTGCCTCAGGTATTAGCTCTGGCAGCAATACAACAGGAATATAAATCATCCATCCGACAGGAATTCGGTCGGGAAATACATTCTCATCATTATTCCAATATCCATTTGTATTTATGGATGCATACATATGTTCTTTATTATTCACCAATGAAGTTAAAAAACCAACAACCTTATTTGTACTCACTTCCGTTTCACCACAAGTAATACTAATATCTAAGTTGGTCTTTTTTATATTATCAACATGCTTTTTTATATAGTTTATAGAACATATCTTACTATCAACCTCACCATCCCATACGCCATCGATTATTAATGGATATTCTTTATTTATTCGACTACTCCATCTTTCAACGACCTTCGGTTCAGCCTTGTCATGATTGAACACCACATGCTCTAACGCCTGCTTTCTTGAGTATCCCTTTTCATACCATCTTTTTTTTGTTCCTAATAACACATCTAACAATTCAGAAACAAAGAATAATTCATCCAGACATAATTCAACACTAGGAAGGCGATCATCTTCATAGTATGCATTCGCTGATAATCTCATCATGGCACCCATCTTGTAATTATATCTTTAAAGTCTTTAAACATTTTAGAAAAATAACGATAGCTAACTGGTTGCATAAAAACCCAGACGACTTTTAATGGTTGATTCACTGTCGCAACAGCCTGGTGGCGTGCAGCCTGACTTAATCCACTTTTAAACCCTTTCCACCATCCTTTAGGATCGCCAAACACGTCAAAAAACTGATCATACCGTGCCTTGGCTTCCCAAAATTGACACAACGCTTCCTTCCAGCCGTCAAACGACACCCCACAATATTTGAACTCCTGAATCTGTTTCGTTTCAGGGTTGTAGTACGTGCCACAAATACGGGTTTGATAACTGATGGTGACTTCACTCCAGCGAGAACAACGTCGCACCATCGGCGCCACCTTCCCATCCGGCGGGCAGGCCAGACAGCTTTTACTTTTTGCCGTTATGGTCGTCTTACAACCAACATCTTCGTACGTCACGGATTCGCTGTAATCCATATCATCTTCCCAATAATTACCATGCATTTCTGCACTGACTTCCATGGGCTGATTCAAAATGGGATCATAACGTTTTCCCTGCCAGGTGAATCCACTATAAGGGGATTGGGAACGGCTTGTTCCCCAGCTTCCGTCATCTGAATCCCAGGGAGCCGGAGCACGCTGTGCTCCGGGATACGATGACGCACCAATCGCGCCGCCAGCAGCGCCAGCCATCCCTGCCATCCCGGTAGGATTTATAGGGAACATTACCATGATTTTCTCTTCTCCCTGTTTATCAGAATATGTTTCAGATCTTCCAGACGCTGGTCTGCCGAATAGCCATTAGAGGTTCTCAACCAATTATCCGCTTCAGGAACACAATAAAAACTGACAAAAAAAGCTTCCAGAAATAAAAAATCCCGCCGGGCTTTCATCTCTTTTATGGGGATCGTATTGGCGAATGCCAGTGCAGCTTTCAGCCGGGGGTAAAAAACATCGTCTGATTCAACAATCACCGGATACTGGGATTTAAGTTTTCTGGCGGTATCTCTGACAAACGCGTCATCCTCCATCTGGCTGGTCGTTGCACATTGTTCCTCTGAGAATGTCAGCATATGAAATCCTTTTTCTTCAGTGAATAGATCCTGCCGTCGCTCAGCGACAGCCACTCATCAATGAGTCGGGTTAATTTGTGATGTTGTTCGTCATCCAGTAATTCGCCCATACGAATCTGAACCCGTGGATCCTGCAACCGCATCAGTGCAACCTTCCCGTCAGGCATCATGACGTTCATTACGTTCTGAAAATGAGTAACCAACTCCTGTAAAGTTGCCCTGGAAAGCAGCCAGGAAACAGCTGGATACTGTGCTTCGAGTTCATTTAAACGTTCCCATTCAGCCATACAGTGGTTCATTTGCATAATCCATGGCCCCGCAAAAGCAATTCGTGAATCCGGATATTTATCAAATAAAGGCAGAATTTTGTGTTGCTGCACTTCCAATTCGTTCCCGAAATAACGTTCAAATTGCAGACCATCCACTAGGGCAAACAGCGAATGCTCCGGAGAGTTCATAAGAAGCAAAGCAGACAGTGTAAAACTCATATTCATGACTCCCCCCGAATAACAAAAGTGTCGCCATTTATCGCTGCTTTCATCAGGCAACTGAGGCAAATGCCACTTCCTGCGATAGCCTGGAAAGGGAGGCTCGCTGGCCGCAGCTTATGCGTGCGCTTGATATTACGTGTGTATGTATGTGCCGTTCCGTACTCAATACCCCCCGCCTCTATCTTCACGTAACTGCCACCGCCAATCAGCGTCACCTTCTTTTTGCCGGCAAACAGGATGTCGCTCATGCTGCTGATGCTGAGCTTTTGCGCCGCACTCATATGCAGGGCACCGTTCTGTGCCTGCACCCGTACCGGGCCCTGGTCAGAAATAAGACTCAGCTTTCCGCTCTGTGCAAACAACCCGAGGGTCTGTCCTGCCAGCAGCGCGGTATTGCCCAGTGAACCGATGCTGATGTCCCCACCGGCATTGACGCCGATATTGTCGGTTGCGGTCAGCTGCAGGTGTTCATCACTGGTAAACGCCATGCCTTCCGGTGCCGTGAAGTGGATCACCTCGTTCAGCGGTTTCAGTCGTTCACTGAACATCGCTATCTGGCTGGCCACATCCGCTTCAAGCGCCAGCGCCTGTCGTTCTGCATCCGCCAGTTGGGCCAGACGCTGACGGCCCATATCGATTTCTCTCAGGGCTTCATCCATGCTCAGCACATCGCCTTCGGCTTTGGTCTGACCCGTCGCCGTCACCAGCAGCCCTTTCGCCACACGGATAACCCCGAATTCATCGGTACGCAGCTCAAACCCGGTACCGCGGGGTTCATTCCGGGCATCCACGACGTGACCCAGGTTCAGCGCTGTGGCCCCAAACGGCGTAATGAGCGCGATATGCTCTGCCTGACGCTGGTCTTCCATCCGCAGTTCATTACGACCTGCTGTCCGCAGAATGTTCTGGCTGCGGTTATCCCGGGTGACCACGTCCGCATGCTCTGAATCATGAAAAGCGTGGGCAATGTACGGCCTGTCCGGGTCGCCGCCGTCAAAGGCAATCCCCACTTCCGTACCGTCAATCAGCGGCGTGTGCCAGCCATAGGTTTCCCCGGCATACGGCTTCGCCTGTCGTATCCACAGATAGTTGTTGCCGGGCTCTGCGTCCTCACGGCTGAAGTCCAGCTTCACCCGGTAACGGCCCTCGCTGTCCAGGTGCGCATACGGGTCATTCTTCTCTTCACTCTCCACGCGGGCCATCAGCGTCCCGGCAATCGCCGGGCGCGGCGCCGTTTTCGGGCGGAAGCAGTACTGCTCACTGTAAGGCATCCCCCATACTGAGACATGAAGACGGGTGTCACGGGCGGCGCGGAAGGTGGTGAGCGTAATCACCATCCCCTCTTTCAGCTCCGGCACGTCGCTGTCACCGGTCTCCAGCACCATGCCCGGCGTCAGGTGGCTGGCGTTGCTGAACAGATGCAGGCGGATGGCTTTATTCAGTTCCCGCTCATGATGAATGCGGGCATAAAACGCCCCGCTTTCGGTCTCCGGTTCAGCGCTGGTGTCATCACCGGCCTCGCGGTAAGGAGCGGCATAACGGTAGTGTTCGCCAGTGGTCGCCATTTCGTTGCGCACTTCGGCACGAGCATCCATCGGTGTGGTGGCGGTGCGGTAGTTGTAGTCTCGGGTAACCACGCTGCCGGTGACGGTGTTGTGCCATACCCGCGCATCCCACACGGCCTCGACCGCACCGTCATGGAGCGCCGACGGCTCCCGGTAGGGAAGCTGAACATGAAACTGGTACTGCAGCTGGCTATCAGCAAAGGTCACCGTATCGAGCCCGGTGGTGGTGTTCACCCCGGTGCGGAACCAGATACCGTCCTCAGCCAGGATGCGCTGGATAAACTGCAGGTCGGATTCCCTCCACTGGGTAATAAGTTCCCTCGGTGGGTAGGTGCGTTCCAGCCTGAACTCAAAGTCTGAGCCCTCCAGACCGTGGGCGCGCAGTATCTGCTCCACCAGTTCCGGTACGGAGACATTCTGATACACAGCACAGCGGCGGGTGTGGGTGAGCAACGCCAGGCGCGGAGAGAGCGTCAGCGCAAAATGCGTCTGGTCAGCGGTTTCTTTCAGGTGCTTAAAGCCGGTAATGACGCCCTGAACCACTCGCCCGGAGCGCATCGACAGAGTGGCGTATTTCAGCATCACATCCTGACGGGTGATGCCCTGCTGCGCGGTGGTGAACTCAATGGTCCATTTGAACGGTTCGTTCAGCGCCTCACGACCGTGGAAGTTCAGCACGTCGGGCTTAAGCGGACTGTCATTTATCTCAAGCGTATAGCGAGTCTGCCCGTCAAACAGGGCCAGCCAGTTATCCTGCAGCGTGTCCATGTACTTACTCCTTCACCGGCACCAGGGTCAGCCCGGTGCTGTTCAGCTGGATGGTGCGCGGCCTATCCGGATCAAGATCATCCCGGGTCAGTACCAGGCGCCAGCTGTTGTTGCGCATATCCGGGCGATTGAACAGCCCCACCACTGCGACATATTTCGCGTCTTCGTCCATCGGCATACTGAGGATAACGCTGCCTTCGGGCATCACCAGCAAAGACTTACTGGCAATGATGTCTTCTTTCAGGGTGGTGTCCGCATCGCGCAGCAGTTTCTGGTAATCGGCGGCATCCACCTTCTGGCGGTCTTTAAGCTGATACACCTGCAGCATGGTGGCCAGCGGCGTCTGGCTTTCATCTGCATTGGCGGCGGCACGCGGCTCGAAATCCAGGTGCAGCACCTTGATTTTTTTGTAGAAAATGGCTTTCGTGGCGCTGACGGTGCCGTCAGAGACCGCCTGAGTCAGGCCGCAGCCGGTAAGCAGAACACTAAGCAGCATCAGGAACGCGCAGCGTTGCAGGGAAGCGAATGTCATTCGGAGATCCTTTTCAGACTTCACAACAGAATTAATTGGGGTCAGGACGTGGAACATTAGTCAAACCGGTAATCACCGGACTGTGCCGGAGGAAGCGCAAGGCAAGTCAGTCCTTTATAAGTGCCAAGACTGACCGTCAGGTGCGTGCGTTTCGCGGGCCTATCGCGTTTGAGCCCAAGCACGCCGGTGCGCCCAAGCTGAACGCGCCGGGTCTTACCCAGCCGCGGCTCTGGCAGACTGGTCACGGGTACGGTGAGACGCACCCTGACATCGGAGCGGTAACCCATATACACCCGCAGCAGGACCATCAGGTCGGTATGTATCTGGCCGCCCGGCAGCCAGCCTTCTGCTTCATCGGGGTTATCTGTGGCGAGCATCAGCAGAATGCGGCTGCAGGCCTCTTTCCCGTTTTTTCCAAGGGTGGCTCGCTGCGACAGGGATACGCGGTTTCCCTTGCCAAGTCCGCTGCGATGAGTCACAGGCACGATGGACGGGTCCGGGCTGATAATGAAGGCCTTCGTCTCCGGGGCAAGCAGGCTAATTAACTGGCGAATGCCTTCGGCATTGCGGGTCGGCATCCGCATCGTGCCGAGCAGCGCCAGAAAGCGGGATGACGGCGTCGCCACCTGCTCTGCCGTGCCTGGAATACCAAGCCCTACCAGGCCGAGCAGGCACTGGGAGATATCATCTGCACCACCCGCCTCAAACGTCACCGGATAAGCGTACTTGCGCCAGATACGGTAATACTGCGTCAGGATACGGTGGCTGAAGATATCAAGAAACGCGGAGGTAGCTTCATACCCCTCCCGCCGCTGGGCAATATCATCCAGCAGTGCCGTCGGCAGCGGTGAATCCACGCCGTACATCCCGAGGAAAGTGGTGCGTACCGTCGGTGCCAGGTCCGGATAATCTTCATCGGTTTCGACAACCTTTAGTTCACTGGCCGGAAATCCCATCCCCGGCCAGGGACGAAAGCGCACCGGATCATTGCTGAGTTTATCGGTACTGCCGAGCGGGGGCGCCAGTGGGTTTTCCTGTTCAAGCAGTTGGCAGAAACGGTAAAAATTGACCCGCCAGATATGGTCGCGAAGCTGTTCTGTCAGCCCGGAATGTGCTGGCTGTGATTCTCTTTCCATCGCAGTCGTTTCCCTGTCGGTTGCAGTACCAGCGTGAGCTGATTGAAGAGGTGCACATCGGCGTAAATTGCAAAGAAGCGGTGCAGCATCTCACCAAACAGCGTGACATCTCCTTCCCCGGCAAAATTATCGGCGTTCAGGGTGATTTCGATATCAACCCCGCGCAGCATAAAGCCGCGTTCGAAGCGGCGGATAAGGGTGTGCTTCACCGCCACAATCGCCTCCAGCCGACGACGGTTCATCTCGTCGTCGGTCCAGTCATACAGCGCCAGCGTTCCGCGCAGTACCTCCGGGTTATCCATCATGCTTAAGAAACTGGAGCCCAGATGGCTCATGACCCGCCAGTGGAAGCGGTCATTGGCCGGTGGATAAAGCGGGAGCGTCGGGACCTTCAGGTTCATCACCTTCACCGGCACCTTGCCGGCTTTCACCACCCGGTCAAGCAGGGTACTTTCGAGTGACCGGCGCGGCAGCTGACCGTTGGTACCGGTGATACGGATGGACAGTGATTCCGGGCTTTGTGACAACTGCTCGAGCTCGAAGGACTTCCCGCCGAGAATAAGCCAGGTGTCATACAGCCCCGAAGGACCGCGCTTCACACGGGTATGGAAGTAACGCTCCGGCGCATCAAAGCGCATCATGCCGCCACGGTGTCGAAAACTGGTGAACGGCACATACGGATGTTTGCCGTTTTTCACCGCCCCGTGAATGTCGTCCACGCTGTAAATTTCAGTATGGCCATCCTGAACGCGCATCGGTCGTAACAGATACTCGTTCTGCAGCGGGTCCGGCGTCAGGGGATCGGCTTCCAGCGGGAACAGGTTAATCACCGGCGCACAGTGCAGGCGAAAGTTTTCCGTCTCAAACGGCAGGTCTGACGGCCAGCCATCATTCAGTACGATATCGATTTCAAACCAAGTGTTTTTGGCGCTGAGGCCGGTCATTTCGAGCCCGCGCAGTTCCACAAACATGAATTTCTGGCGGAAGCTGAAATACTCCAGCAGCAGCTGGTAACCGCTGAATGCTGAATCCCCTTTTGGCCACAGGCGGTCGGTATCATCAAAACCCATGGGTTTACACCAGCCGTCGAAGCGTACCCGCTCGGTGCGGGTTTCACTGTGGCGGGCATACATGGCGTGAACCCGTCGGGTCATCGCCAGATGCAGCGCCGAAGCCACCGGGCTCTCGGCATCGAGGTAAATGGCGACCTTATCGATGCCGGCTTTTGACCAGTCCACTTTGTCCGGACAGTCAAAACGAAGGCGAATGGCGGCACGGCCATCCGGTTCGGTCTGCAGACGGGCGTCTGCCAGGTGCAGGGGCTGCAGCGGCACCTCGCGGGTGGTGCGGTACTGACAGACCGTCTTCTGCGGCCCGACAGGGCGTGACAGCACGGAAAAGCCTTCTTCCAGCATTTCCATTTTGCGAAGCTGCTGCCACTCCGGGCTAAAGGCCACCACGGAGAGCGAAGGGATGGTGCGCATGTAATGCGGCCACAGCAGGCTGACCAGCCCTTCTGTCAGCTCCGGCAGGTCATCATCAAGCTTTTCGCGCAGGCGCCCCATCAGGAAGGCAAAGCCTTCAAACAGCCGTTCCACATAAGGGTCACGTGCCCCGGTTTTATCCAGATTGAGCATGGCTGCCCTGTCGGGGTGGGCGCGGGCAAATTCTTTACCGGCTTCACGCAGGTAGCGCATCTCGGCTTCGTAATATCGCAGGGTTAAATCATCCATGTATGGACATCCTGAGTGGAAAAATCATCAAAAGAAAGACGTCATCAAGAGGACGATCGTTAACTGAAGCGCAATGGCGACCGGGGATTTACCCGCACAGCACCATTGCACGGGCCGGGTCGAGGGCAATCAGCCCCGCCAGCAGGGTATCCATTTCGGGAGCAAGGCGAACTTTGTCACTTTCGCTGCGCCCGGCTTTCAGGCGCAACAACCGTAGTCGGCGGGCCTGCACGTCAAACAACAGACCTGGCTCCCAGTCACTGAGGGTCAGCTGCGGCGCACTGCCAGTGAGTTCACCGAGCAGGTGCAATGCCAATTCGTTGCGCCCGTACTGCTCGGCCACTCGTGCCATGAGTAAACGGAGTAACCAGCGGCTACGGGGGGAGTCCATGCCCGGACGGCTCTGAAGCCAGCTCAACGCAGCTTCCGGGCCTTCACTGTCGCCCTTTTCCATCGCCTCGGTTTCCAGTGACAGAATGTCACCAGCGTGACCATCAATGGTCATAGCCGGTTCGTCGGCGAACCCGGGCATGTCGTTGTTAACCTTTTCCGCTATCCAGCCCAGCGTCACCTCATCAGCCAACGGCGTACCGTCATTCCAGACGAGGGTGTCTAGTCCTGGCAGGCGTTTCAGCATTAACTTTAGGTCGCTGATCACATAATCGGCCCAGTGCTCCCAAGGGGCTCCCGCGCGGCTCAGCCCCTGCCACAGGTACCACTGCAAATCGAGCCAGAAGCGGTTGCCGCCTTCGGTGAACATTACATCCACCTGTTCAATCAATTCGGTCCAGCTCTGCTGGAGATACAGACGTTTAAGCTGCGCACGATAGTCCGGTTTCGGGGGCAGCAGACGGGTCCGGCCGCTGGCATCGAGTGCAGGTAACTGTGTAACCAGGTCCCAGCGGGCCGCTTTCATCATCCGGTGAGCCGCAAGCCAGCCCTGCGGCTGCTCCACCACCCAGCCGGACAACACGCGCAGCTGACGGACCAGCTCCACTTCCGATTTAACAGCTATTGCCGCCGGTACGGCACTGCCTGAAAAGGTAGAGGTTCCGACACCGGTGGTTTCCTCCTGATGTGAGGAGGCCACTGGTGTGTCGAGTCCTCCGGCACCGGCCAGACGGGTTTCAAGGGCGCGCAACAGGCCAGCAAATGAGGGTCGCTCGCTGTCTGACAGATTCGCCAGAGCTTCTTCCAGCAGACAGAGTGCTGCGGCCGTTCTGGCAGTGTCTTCCCGCGTCACATCTGGCCAGCGCGAGAACGCATCCAGCACTTTATCACTGTTCAGCCATTCCAGTGCCGTCAGCCGGGCATTGCTGCGCAACGGGTGGCAGTGCTGCCTTGCCTGTTTCAGCATGGCGACAAGCAGCGTCAGACCATCGGCCAGCCCGCAGTCACCCTCGCGCTGCAGACGGGCAAAGATATACCAGGTCACCACACGGATATCACGCGCCTGGTGGGTTACAACCAGCTCGGCCAGACGACACAGCAAGCCGGTATCGGTACCGGAGAGTTTGTTGATTTCCTCATGCATCAGCTGGAAATCATCCTCATAGGTCGGGTCATCCCCCGCCCCGTTGCCGGCGGCAAGCGGAGCAAGCCAGGCATCCCACCGGGACAGGTTGTCCCGGGCATGTACAATTAGCGCGGCGCGCTGAGCTTCATCCGGAAGACACAGCGTCAGTAACGTCTCTGCAGTGGTCATTTAGTACACATCTCCTGGTGCTGATGCGCCGGTGGTGTCGAAGATATTCTGCGGAAGAGTGAATCCCTGCAGTTTGAGCAATGCCAGTGGCCCGTCTCCGAGCTCACTGCGCATAATGAATTTCAGCGGATTACCGTCCGGGGTGATCCACACCAGCTGTGTCCGGCTGCTGTCGAGCGGCGTAATCAGCGCCTTATCCAGCAGACGGATAAAGCCCCAGTTCCCCTGGTTGTTGGCGTAGAGCCGCATTTCGGTGCTGGTTGAACGCCAGCTCAGATCCATACCCGGGTAATAGGTATTGCCCGGCCAGGTGAAGCTCTGCCAGCTTTCCATCTGGTTGAAGTAATCCAGTTTCTGACCATCCAGCGTCAGCTGCATCCGCGCCACATCGCGAGACGGTCGCGCCATCAGTTCAAAGTGAACCCCGGCATCCCCTTGGGCAAAGACGATATCGGCGATGTCTGCCAGTTGGTTGATGGCTGAAAGGAATGCTGGGTTAACGGTCATTCCCTGGCTCGCCGCAGGATCGACCACCCAGTGGCTGCCTTCCTGATGCAGGATGCCGCCAAGGTTGGTTTTGATGAACGCCGCAATTCGCCCGGAATCCCCACGCAGGAACTGAGCCAGCAGCGGAAGTGACGCATCGCTGCCGGTGGCCTTAAACGGATAGCGTCCGGCAAAGGCGGTGTTCCACTGCGAAACGATGGTGCTCTGCCAGCGGGCATTGAGGCTGCCTGCCGCCGGAGCCAGCACCTGACGCCAGGCCAGGTCGAGCGGCTGCACAAACAGCGCCTGCCCGAAGCCGTTCCACTCCTGGCCCAGGCTTGCCGCCGCCAGGCTGCCGTAGTCCCGGGTGTCGGTCAGATCGATGGCTTTCCCCTGGAAGACAGTCTGGGCCAGCATCTGGGACATCGCCTGCGGATCGGGTGCGCTGGTCACCTGCTGCAGCTTGAGGCGCACCTGGGTCACACGGGCCAGCCACGACTGGAAGCTGAGGTTACCGTTACTGCCGGTGCCATCTTTACCAGCCATCAGACTGGTCAGGGGGCCAAACACACCGTCCAGCGGACCTTTAGGCCCCTGAGCCTGCTCAATAAACTGTTTTGCACTCTTCTGACGACCGACCAGTTTTTTCGCTGAATCCACCAGTGAATCGGCCAGCGCCTCGCCTTTGGCCCCGGTCTGGCCCTGCCAGGCCAGGGTGTTCATCAGCGCCACCAGAGGCGATTGGCGCACATCCGCCAGCAGGTTCAGTTGGGCGATAGCTTCAGAGAGCGAGGTTGCTTCCTGCCACTGAATGCTGTTGGCCATGTTCAGCCAGGCATTACCAAAATCAGTGAAGTAACGCTCAGTGAGTCGCTGCTTCAGGGCTTCAGGTGAGATGTCGCTGCCAGCCTGCTGCTTTTTGTCCGTCAGCACCCAGTCAATTTCATCACGGCGGGTTTTCACCACCTCATCAATGGCCTCCTGCACCTGCTCTTCCCATGCCTGACGGGTGAACATGCCCGGCACCACTTCCTCAGAGGAAAACAGCGTCGACGAATCCGTATCACCGGTCATGTCGGCCAGCGTTAAATCCGGCCAGTTGCGGGCGATGCGCCCTAGCATTTCCTGATACAGGCCTGACTCGGCATTACGCTGACCAATCTGCTTGAGCAAAATCTGGCGTACGGTGCCTACCAGTTCGCGGTCTGGCGTAATTTTCCACTCCGGGTGCGCCGGTAAGTTCTGGGCATAAAACCCGAGCAGCTTCGGTGCCTGGGTCTGCCATACGATGTCAGATACGCCTGAGCGTGAGGGCCAGGCTTTGATCATATTACCGGCCAGCCAGTTCGCATCCGCTTTGTCCGGACGCGCCAGCATCAGATATCCTTTCAGCAGGTTATAGGTCTTCTGGGTTGCGGAGGTACGCGCATCACTTGCTGGCGGCAGCTGCACAAAGGCATTCAGCTGGCGGTGAAGCTCACTGGCCAGGGCATCGCGCATCAGCGTCTGGTTGTTTCGTGCGTAAAGTGGCCACAGCATGTTCAGCGTATCGCTGTCCTGATTCAGACCGAACCGGGTGTACCAGGGCGCACCATGAACTTCGCGGTTCTGCAGACGGGCAATGGTCTGCTGCAGGAGAAGCTGATTACGCAAACGTTCGGGCAGCGGCTGTCGGGTATCGGCGGCGGTGCGCGCCGTATCCTGCGCCAGCCAGATTTGTGTGCGGTTGACTGAAAGTGACAGCAACGTACCCGCACCCCACAAAAGAATCAGCCCCAGTAGTACCAGGCGCAGGGCTTTCTGCCAGTGGACGCCGATTTTACGGGCATGCGCCTGCAGGCTGTCTTCTTCCAGCGCCTGCCAGACCGGCGGCGACAGACGCGCATGGGGAACCGTAGTGGCCCCCGGCAAGGCCGGGCTGAACATCACCCCGCGCAGGCGGTACGGCGCCGGGCCGGACATCAGCACGTTGAGTAATGACAACAGAGACCGACGAAGACGGCCCTGCAGTGCGTCAGAAAGGTTTAACAGCCAGTGGTGCTGCGAATCGTCAAGCAGGGCAGCCACGCCAGCCGCCTGCAACTCTGACGACAGGGCCGCAAGCGTTGTACGGGTCTCATCTGCGGTGACACCCGGGCCAAACAGGGCTCCCGTTGGTGGAACGCCTTCACCATCATGTGCCCATGCCCCTTCACGGACAAGCCACAGCCACACCGGCAGCTGCCAGCCCATCAGGGCATCGGTTTTCTGGCGCACACGAATCAGGGTGTCCTGTCTGGCCGTGTCCGGGAGCGCACCGGCATTCATCACCTGCACTACCCCGTCCAGTGGACGCTGCGGGCGAACAGCTTTCAGCACCGACAGAAATTCGTCATCTGGCACGCTGTCAGACAGACCACCGTGGATCAGCACAATCCCGTCACTTTCCTGCCAGTGGTCACGTTTCAGCCCCGGCACCACCTTCTCAATATCGTTATCGCTGCCCTGTACCATAAGCAGGCGCACTTTTGCTTTCCAGCGGCGACGGTAGCGCAGGTGGAGGTGATCGATAAGATCAACACTGGAAAAGACATCACCCGCCACATGTTCCTTCAGAATTAAAGGCTCTAATTTTGCAACCGACTGTTTCTTGTTTTCTTCAAACGCCGTCTTTACTCCCGTTTTGCCAGCGCGATCGAATAATTTTTCAACTATCCAACCGATGATGATAACAATGAGAATAAACACCAGGCACCCTATCAGCAACCGGGTATTATCAAGTGGGCCAATGCCAGTCCAGCTCACCATCTTTTCTGGCAATGCTAAAAATAAATAAGCAAATATTGCCGTCAAAAAGAACAGAGTGAGAACGATACTCCCTATTAGCGTTTTTATTTTCACAATGCGTCCTGTGGTTTCCCTGTGTAATCTCCGGAAGTCACCCCGGCAATCCAGAGTTCATTCTCACTTGTCTCAACAGCTATAATTTGTGGCATTCCGGAGCGAGCCGACGGTGCAGAAAGAGCAACGGCCAGCCATGGAGAAGAAATGCCAACCTGACCAATGTAATCGTCAATGTTTTTATGATCTTCTGTCATTTCAACACTCAACTTATGTTCTTCACATGCGGTATTCCACTCTCCTCCCTGCGAAATTTTCCGCCCTGCCACCCAACTCCCTTGAACCTTTTCAGGTGAGAGTTTGCTCCACAAGAGAGCCCGGGAGAGTGTTTTCGCCAATGAGCCATTGTGATGTTTTTCAGGGCGGTGAAGTTGAATTGCGTCAGGAAATCCAGGATGCTTTCTGTTCAGCATGAGTGTTAGTGAAATAGCCTCCCCGTCGCCTTCCTGAGGGGTATCCCGGATGACTGCGCTTAAGCACAATAGCAACGAAGGTTTGAGCCAAGCGTTATCCAGCCAGTAATCAAACGCTGTAAATCCTTTAGCGGTGAATAACGAGAATGAACGGCCCGTTTCTGACGAGATTATGTCCAGCGCGCTCTGTTCTGCATCCAGGGTAAGTGGAATATCAAAATCAGCGATCAGCCAGCAAGGAATATTCCCAGGTATTTTTTCTAGCGCGGGCATCACTTGCATGATGAGTGTTTTTATGGATGCGTTGAACTCCCCCACTTTTGATTCGGCTTCGAAACCTTTTAGCTTTGAATGACGAACAGGCCCTGCACCACTACGCGTTTTTTGTACTTGTAAAACAGGTAATGATGTCCTTACAGCTGTTAATAATTTATCCGTACTGCTTCCGACCTGAGTGATCACCCCGGAGGTAATTACCCAGGCAGCACGTTGTCCGCGAACAATTTCGTCGTTCCAGAGAATACTTCTGTCGGCGTTCCAGGATTCTGCCCAGACCTGATCGGCTTTATAAGCAGTACGACGGATCCCAAGCAATGTTCCCCAGACGCAAAACGGCACGCCAAGCGCCGTAAACCAGAATATTGCACCTTCCCTTTCCGTACTCCAGAAAGAAAAAGCCAATACGGTTCCCGTTGCAAGGAGTATTACCAACAGGCCTAGCCATCTTCGCGTATCAGGACGTTTTATTTTCGGAGCAAGCTCAGGAATCTCATCCAGAAATACCGGCATGTTTACCCAACCTTTGCCACCGAAAATGAACTAATAAGAGAGCAACCACACCCACATTTATGCCCCTGAAAAGCAACGGGTATACCTTCATCAAGATAATTGGGGTTACCCTCAATGATTGTCGTTGGCCCATGACCGTCTTTTGGACATGAAACTTTATCGCCTTTACGTGCTACACCTATGCCCCCGAACTTCATCGTGCCAGAGCCTGTTAATACCTTTCCACCATGCGTGGTTTTATCGCCAACCCGGATAATTGCTAACATATGAAATTTCCTTAACCTGTCATAACCACGAACATAAAATATTTAAGGAAGCGTGCTGTTAAAAAACTCAACCTCCTTCAGACACCCTCAGTAATACATTGATAAAATTCTGCAACTTTAGCATCTATGACATTTGACTCAAACGTCTCTAAGTGAGATTTTTTATCGATCATTTTATCCCGTGACGTTCTCGAGCCTGATATTTTCTTCTTTATTTTAGGATCATTACTAGCCTGAGAAATTTCAGCCTCATCCAATTCCTTTACAGCGTTTTTAATATGACCAGGCGCTTTTTAGTCTATATCTGAAAGCTGCTTATTTTCGTTGTAGGTAATGATGTGACTTTAAGGATGGCCGCTAACGTTTTATTATGAACGACTTTCACATACATGCTTTCACTACAACCCTCTTTCAGAAGCAGCTTCAATTTTGATGAGGTTATTTTTTCATTATTTGTGAGAACTGAGTCACAATAATAAATCACTGCTAGACTCCCACTACCCTCAACACTCCATCAACATCGAACCGCATAGTGCTGATAGTGGTCCTGATGTAAGTCACGAAACTTAGCCAGTTGGGTTAATAACTCCCCTTTGCCCTCTAAATTAATTTCGCTTTTAATAGTTTCTGCATTGCACCGGCAGAGATAACTTCACTATCAAATGACTGAATTGCGCCCATGTCCCCTTCATTTTCGGACATTGCAACCAAAATTTTTTCCATCCACGGTTAAGGATCCATCCGCTATCCGGTTATCCCATCTAGAGTATATCGCTAATGTAATATTCCCCCGATACACTGGCCCATACCGAGTACCATAACGTGTAACTTTAAATTTATCCGCATATAGTTTTTCACCATCACATTGCATACCATTAAAATATGATAAAAATGTCACTGAATGCATATGCCACGGCTCCGCCACCATGCCCGATACCTGCTTCATCCAGCTCATTTTGCTGATAAACGCTTCGGTATACGTCTTCCATACCGCCAGCGAAGGGTCTGCTGCCAGCGTGTCCAGATACACCTTCCAGTAAGCATCATCCTTGCCGTAATACCATTCACTCGGATGTTTAACTATGAGGCGATACAGATGGTCGCGGTAAGACGGGTTATGCACTGCCTGCAGGTATTCCTGCTCTGAGTACTGCCCGTCCTGATTGGTATCTATTTGTTTCAGCAGGCGGTCATAGTTGTACTGGTTCAGCTTCCGGCTGCTGTCAGTTTCATTCTGTGCCGCTTTGTACAGCTCACTCAGAATGCCTTTCACCACATTGTCCGGATGATGAATGCCGTCTATCAGGTCAAAACTCTCTGGCTTCTTATCCAGCGTCACAAAACCCAGGCCCGCAAGGTCGAACTGCGCCACCTTTTTCGCGCTCTCTTTCGCCATCCAGCCGCCTTCCGGCCTTATCTGGTAATACCCGGCGCCCGGCTTTTACGATCTGACTTAACCATTTTGCCCTGTGCATCTGGCATGTAAAGATCTGCGCTCTTTGTAAGGCTCAAAACACTTAGAATATTCCACTTCACAACACCGCTACGGGAAAACCATCCCATCATCATCTGTATAAGGAATTTCAGTTATGAATTTACTTTCAATATTCTTATTCCTGAACGAGGATGGCAGACAATCATCTGACTGTACGATTTTGTCATCTTTTTTGACATCAAATGACATTGTATATTCTTCCTTTTCCGCCCCATTAATTATGTCAATAACATAACTATATTTCCCTCGATTAAATCCATAATATGTAACACCCATTTTACTATCTACAAGTCTTTTTAGCTTATTCTCCGCATCAAAGTGAACTATCAATTCAACCTTACCATCTTTTTGGAATGTATAGTTAAGAGCCTGAGTTTCGTTATCTATTGTAAACAAAACCTTTCGAGTTAATTTCCCTGGCAACGAACACGAGATAATTTCAGTTGTATTTAAGCCGGAAGCAGCTGTAGAACTTTCTGACAATAAAAAAATGCTCACTCCCACCCAAAAAAAACTACGTATTCTCATAAAAAAACCCCCTCACACAACTGATATGCTGTTTGACGTTCATCCAACCCCATAGTCCCACCGTTGACTCTTCTTGTTACACTTATTACATCATCAAAGCCATTACCTTGATCACGAGAATATACTTCATAGTGCAACCAAAACCATATAGCACTTCGTATGGCATAGGGCATCTCATTTATTTTCTCTGGTTCTTCAACAGTATTAGGTGGATTTCCTTGCCAGTAATTATTATACTCCTCCATAAATCCATGATATTTTCCATACCCAGTAACTTGAATCAATCCCCTGCCTCTAAAATTATAGCCATCATCTGGGTTGCTTTGTCTATTACCATTCAACCTTAGATAATGTTTTCTCCCAATAGCTTGCTCGTCAGCCCTGCGAATAATCCGCCCGCTTGCATTTTTCTCGTAGCCATCATTTTCGGATTCAGTTGGATGCTCACGATAATACTGACTAAATGACCTTAGGGTTGCTGGGGAAAATTGGAAGCCTTCTGTTTTACCTTTCAATTGCGGACCCACCTCACCTTTAATCTGAGAGAAGAAATGCCTCAATCGCGTCGGAGTGTCCAATTTAAATGTCTGAAGTTTGCCTCTTAACTCCTCAACAACAGTATTGATATCTGCATCTGAGGCATCAGGGAAAATTCGTTTCAACTGAGCGTATGTAACTCCATCATTGTCAGTCAAAAACCCATCTAAAAACACCACGGGATGCATATGCCACGGCTCCGCTACCATCCCCGGTACTTGTTTCATCCAGCTCATTTTGCTGATAAACGCTTCGGTATACGTCTTCCACACCGCCAGCGAAGGGTCCGCTGCCAGCGTGTCCAGATACACCTTCCAGTAAGCATCATCCTTGCCGTAATACCATTCACTCGGATGTTTAACTATGAGGCGATACAGATGGTCGCGGTAAGACGGGTTATGCACTGCCTGCAGGTATTCCTGCTCTGAGTACTGCCCGTCCTGATTGGTATCTATTTGCTTCAGCAGACGGTCATAGTTGTACTGGTTCAGCTTCCGGCTGCTGTCAGTTTCATTCTGTGCCGCTTTGTACAACTCGCTCAGAATGCCTTTCACCACGTTGTCCGGATGATGAATGCCGTCTATCAGGTCAAAACTCTCCGGTGCCTTATCCAGCGTCACAAAACCCTGGCCCGCAAGGTCAAACTGCGCCACCTTCTTCACGCTGCTTTTCTCCATCCAGCCGCCTTCCGGTCTTATCTGGTAATAGGTTGCTTCAGCATTGTTGGATAACGCTTTTCCGTCAGCATCCACTCCGGGAACTTTTGAGAGAGTCAGAATGCCTGGGGCTCGACTTTTACGCTCTGACTTAACCATCTTCCCTTGCGCATCCGGCATATAAAGGTCTGCGCCCTCTGCATAGGTCAGGTAAGCCGGGTTTTCCTCCCCCACTTTATCCGGATTGGTCAGGAACGTTGGCAACTTGCTGTCCGCACTCAGGCATTCAATATGTACCTGGTAGCGCGAACGCTTGCCGTGCTCTTCCGGCAGTTCGTAAAAACCCAGGTGTCCGATGCTGTCACCGGCATTAATGGTCAGCGGTGTGGCCGGGATAACCACTTCTCCGTATTTTGGCTGCCCCACTGTGGCTCCACCTTCTGCGGTCAGGTTATCGTTATCCGACACCACCCACACACGGTCCCCTTTCTTCAGCGGGTTATTGTCCTGGCCCAGCGTGACAAGACTAAAAACACGGCTATCTGATACCCGCGTAAATGGCGGAACATCAGTATCCACCGTCACCGGGAAATCCTTAGCCAGATTGCCGCAGTCTTTCCCGCTGCTGATATCTTCAGTGCTGAGATAGCATTTCATGGTTGTCGTCGTTTTACCGATCTGCTGAGTACCGCTTTCTGCACCGCAGACTGGTGAACAATTGCTCCACCATGACGGCTCTTTTGCCTGCCCACCTTGCGGCTTCAGCCATCCCCGGTCCGACACCGTCCAGATTTTGTCGCCTGCATGCAGTGACCCGGTATCCTTTACCACTGTCACTTCACAGAACTGTCGATGATGATGGCTTGACGTCATCACCTGCGCGCCCAGCTTCACCTCAGTCCCGGCGGGTAGGGTGCCACTGGCCGTTGCCGTATTCACATCGTCCTGCGAGCTATAGTACTTCTGTCCCTTTGCCGTTTCCCTAAGATAAACATCACCCCGCCCGTAAGCCGATACCGGAGCCAGATTCATATACAGCGTGTGAAATTTCAGCCCGCTGCTGGCCTGTTCACCCGGCTGGATATTATGCTCAACCAGGACAAATGATGTTGAGAAAAAGACTTTATCACCACGCCACTCAACGAAGTCGTAGTCGTCACACACCCGGTAAGCCACGATTTTACCGTCGGCCATACAACTGACCGCCTGTTCGCCAGCATAAGGCTTATGGACATAAGCCAGCTCTGACGCATTCGAACCTGTGAGTGCACACCACGGGACAGTAGCATCAGTAATATGAATGCCGCCATGCCACATTCCCTGGCTACCAACCAGATAAAGCCCTGAACTTTCGCCTTCAAGGATACTCAGCAGCTCTTCGGCGTTGCCAAATTTCTGTCCCCTGCCATTAGCCGGAACCGGAAAACTGATTTTGGGTATTGAAGCCATGTTTTACCTTCACTGTTATTCGCTGGCGTATTTGGCGGAGTTTTTACCGACCACACTGATTTCTGTCGTTTTGAAATCAGGTGTTTCAAACGGCAGGCTCTTCCCTGTCCCTGGCACCAGATAATTAGCCACCTTCATGGTCAGGTCACCTTTCGAGCCGTGCTCAATGCCGCTGTCGCTGAGTTTCAAGTAAGAGCCGCCGCCATTCACCGTTAGGGCTTTAGGCGTACTGATAACAATTTCATCGTCAGTACTGGTGATGGTCAGTTCTTTTTGCGCACTCATGTCCAACGTGTTGTGGCGGGCATGCATTTCCACATCACCGAGGTTGGCTATCATTCGCACTCCCGCTTTGTGTGCAAACAGCCCCAGTTCATTCTCAGCACTCAGGGAGATGTTTTTCATTGCTCCCATATCAAGGTGCTTACCGGCCGTCAGCATCGTATTATTTGTACTGGTAAGCTGAAGGTGCTCGCCTGAGGTAAAGGCGATCCCCTGCGGGGCGGACGCCAGCAGGACTGCTGCCTGCAAGTCAGCAATGCTCTGCGTCACAAGGTTGTTCTGAGCCTGAATATCACTGACCAGCGCTTTCGCCGCTTCAGCCGCATTGTTCAGTGCCTGCATTTCGCTGTTGGCCTGTTTGATGCGGTTGACGGCCGGCGTCATTTCCAGCATCTGACCTTCACCTTTTGCCTGCGCATCCGCGGTCAGGAACATGCCTCTTCCGGCACGAACGGCACCGAATTCATCGGTACGCAGTTCAAAACCGGTACCGCGAGGCTCACGCTGAGCATTTACCACATGGCCACCGTTAAGCTGCGTTTTCCCATAAGGGGTCGCCAGCTTAAAATGCTCTTCCTGACGCTTATCTTCCAGGCGGAGCTTGTTGTCCCCCGCCGTACGCCAGACGTTTCGCGTGTGATTGTCGCGGGTGACATGATCCGGGTGTTCGGAATCATGCTGGGCGTGAGCGATGTAGGGCCTATCCGGATCGCCGCTGTCAAACATCACGGAGACTTCAGTCCCGTCGAGCAGCGGTGAGTGAAAACCGTAGGTGTCTCCGGCATAAGGTTTGGCCATTCGCAGCCACAGGTACGCGTATCCCTGCTCAGTCTCGCTGCGGTCAAAATCAAGGCGAACCCGGTAGCGGCCTTGGTTATCCAGATACGCATAGGTGTCGCCCTTTTCGTCGCTTTCCACCCGGGCAGGTAACGTACCGGCGACAACCGGACGCTTCAGCAGCGCCGGGCGATAGCAGACGGTTTCGCTGTAAGGGATCCCCGTAAAGCGCAGCTGAAACCCCTTATCACGGGCTCCGGAGGTCTGCACACCGGTGATCACAATACCGTCTTTCAGCGACGCCGGAATACTGCCCTGAGGCTCCAGTACCTCACCGGGTGCCAGTAACGGGCTGCTTGCGCGCCCTTTTACTGTCAGCTGCCCGTTGAGATACCGCTCATGGCGGAGACGGGCAAACCAGGCACCGCCTTCCGGGATGTCAGCATCACCCTCACTCAAAAACGGCTCCGCGTAGTGATAGGTCTCGCCGGTGGTGGCTCCGCCCTCCTGACGGACGGTCGCCGAGCTGTCCTGTGGCGTCAACGCTTCACGGTAGTTATAGTCGCGGTTAGCGACGCTTCCGGTGACCACATGGTCTTCCGGGCTGATATCCCAGACACTCTCCTGACCGTTATCACTGGTGCGTGAGGGCGGGATCACCGGGAGTTTTACGCCAAACTGATACTGCATCTGACTGTCCTGGAAAATCACCACATCCTGCTCGATACGGCTGTCCATTTCAAAACGCCAGAAAATGCCCACTTCCGCCAGTAGACGCTGGATAAATTCCAGATCCGTCTCACGCCACTGGGTAATCAGTTCACGGACCGGGTAATGCTGCGACAGGCGAAACTCAAAATCCGCGCCTTCCAGACCGTGGGCGCGCAGAATTTTTTCTACCACTTCCGGCACCGACTGATTCAGATAAACCTCGCTGCGCTGCGTGTGCTGCATCAGAGCAATACGCGGCACGATGCGAAGGGCATAGGTGATTTCATCCCCCGACATCGAGATCCGACGGAAGGTATCCACCACGCCATATATCGTGCGTACCGGCACAGCTGGCGTGCCATTAAACAAAGGTGTCTGGAACGTGAAGGATGCCGGTTTCAACATGACTTCACTGCTGGCAATACTTGCCGTACAGGTGACGGTGACCTCGTAACGCCAAGGCTGGCTCAGCGATTCGCTGGCACGAAACCGCAGCACGTCCAGGAAATGATCGCACTCATGCACATCCACCCGGTAGCGGGACAACCCCAGAGCCTCATCAATCGCGTTCTGCGCCAGGCTGCTTAAGCGTTCAGTCATCGGTTATCTCCTGCTGTTTATTCTGCGCGGCGTCAAACTCCAGCACGATGCCCTCTTCCTCATCCCATCCAAGCGTCAGACTGTGCGGTTTCTGCTTCGCGGCCATGTGAGTAAGTAGCTGCTGACTCAGTACCGGCAGGATTTGCTGGTTGAGCAGGCTGTCGACGTTGCGCGCACCGGTGTCCGGCAGCAGGCAGGCGACCGTCAGCGTGTCATACAGGCTGTCACCAATATGCGTGGTCAGGCCGTAATGGCGTTGTAAGCGCTTGCTGACCTGGCTGAGCTTCATCTCCACAATGGTGCGCATGGCGGGTTCATTCAGCGGGCGATAAATCACGGTCTGGAAACGGGCCAGCAGCGCAGGTTGGAAGTGGTCACGCAGGATCGGGCGCAGCAGTTCATGCAGGTCGCTTTCACTGGCATCCGGTTGCTCATCCAGCAGCTGCATGAGGTGGTCGCTGCCGAGGTTAGAGGTCATCAGAATAACGGTATTACGGAAGTCGATTTCACGCCCTTCACCGTCGCGCATAAAGCCGCGGTCGAAAACCTGGTAGAACAGATTCATGACATCGCGGTGCGCTTTTTCCACTTCATCCAGCAGCACAACGCTGTACGGACGCTTGCGCACGGCTTCGGTCAGAATACCGCCCTGCCCGTAGCCAACGTAGCCCGGAGGGGAGCCCTTCAGCTGCGAAACCGTGTGCGGCTCCTGGTATTCAGAGAGGTTGATGGTAATCAGGGATTTCTCACCGCCGTACAGCACATCCGCAAGCGCCAACGCGGTCTCGGTTTTACCGACACCACTCGGACCGACCAGCAGGAACACGCCCTGCGGACCGTTCTCTGACGTCAGCCCGGTTTTCGCGGCACGCAGGCGTTGGGCAATGGCATTCAGCGCCACATCCTGTCCAACCACGCGTTTGCCGAGTTCATTTTCCAGCACCAGCAGTTCGGTTTGTTCATCCTTCATCAGCGAGGAGAGCGGTACGCCGGTCCAGTCGGCAATCACGTTCGCCACGGTGCGGGTGTCGACATCCAGCAACAGCAACGGCGTGCAGCCCTGCAACGCGGAGAGCTGGTTTTGCAGGCGGTTGATATCCGTCTGCCGGCTGATGTCCTGGCGCACTTCGAGCAACTGTTCCGTCAGGCTCAGCTCGCGACCGTACTGGCTTTCCAGTTCGTCGAGTTCGACGATCAGATCGTTCTGCTGCTGTTCAATCGCCGCCAGACGTTCGCCGTGCTGATTGTTGCCCAGCGCGATATCTTCCAGCAGCGCCTGCTTCTCAATGTCCAGAGCGGTGAACTGCGCGCGGTACTGCGTCAGCGCTTCAGGCACGGTGTCGAGACTCATGCGCACGCGGGCGCTGGCGGTATCCAGCAGATCAACGGCTTTATCCGGTAACTGGCGGCCCGTCAGATAGCGGCGGGACAGCGTGACTGCCGCGCGGACTGCATCATCAGTGATGTGCACGCCGTGGTGCTCCGCGTAGCGGGATTTCAGGCCACGCAGCATCAGGCAGGCGGTATCGTCGTCAGGCTCGTCAACCTTCACCATCTGGAAACGGCGCTCCAGCGCCGCATCACGTTCGAAATACTGTTTATATTCAGACCAGGTGGTGGCCGCAATGGTACGCAGTTCGCCCCGGGCGAGGGCCGGTTTCAGCAGGTTGGCTGCATCGGCTCCACCCGCCTGGTTGCCCGCGCCAATGATGGTATGCGCTTCATCAATAAACAGCAGAATCGGCACAGGCGACTGCTGCACCGCATCAATGACGTTTTTCAGCCGCTGTTCGAACTCGCCTTTCACGCCCGCTCCGGCCTGCAGCAGGCCGAGGTCTAGGGTGCGCAGGATCACCGATTTGAGGGATTCAGGAACGTTGCCCTCGGCAATTCGCAGCGCCAGCCCCTCAACCAGTGCCGTTTTGCCGACACCCGGCTCGCCGACCAGAATCGGGTTGTTTTTGCGGCGACGAGAGAGGATATCCACCATCTGGCGGATTTCGGTGTCACGGCCAAACACAGGATCGATCTTCCCTTCCTTCGCTTTGGCGGTGACATCAAGGGTGAATTTATCCAGCGCGTTCTGCAGCGCAGGGCTGAGTTCACCCTCTTTTACTTCTGTACCCACAGGACGCCCAACGAACTCCACTTCTCCACCATGGCTTTGCGCCAGTTCCGCTTCCTGCTGCACCTCCGGACGTTCATCTGACTGTGCATCAAGCAAAGGCCGCAAGCGCTCAAGCTGACTCTGGCCCAGGGTCAGCAAAGGCCACAGGCCGTCGCAGCGCACCAGATTTTGTTTCTCAATCAGGGCCATCAACAAATGAACGCTGCGGAGATGTTCTTCACCCGCCAGTGAGGCTATCAGCCAGGCTTGCTGCATCAGCAACTGAATGTTTTCTGAGAGCTGCGGCCGGTGGCGCACCGAGCGCGGTTGTTTATCCAGCCAGCCCAGTAAATCCTGCCAGATGCTGTCCATATCCCATTCGTAGCGTCGAGCCAGTACCGTCAGGTCACCTTCCCCCTGCTCCAGCAGCTTCAGCAGCCAGTGCTCCGGCAGAATTTCGGCATGGGCACGGGTCTGACAGAGCGAAGCTGCGCCCTCCATCGCTCGGGCACAGTAAGGATTCAGACGACGTAACAGGATGGCTGGATTTTCCATGAGATTCTCTCTTTGTCGGTTCCTGGACACGCTACCGCCCCTCGCTGTTCACCAAAGCGCATAAGGTCAGGCAGGCAGATTGTTGTTTCTTTGCTGAGTGTCCGCATCTCAGGCACTCAGCAAAAAATTGCGGACAGGAAAACCTGCCCGCATCAGGATTACGCCGTGGCGCGTTCGTTCCAGGAATCGGAATGAATGATGTTGCCGTCTTTGTAGGTCCAGGTGATTTTTTCGTAACGCAGTTCAACGCGTTCCAGGTGGTTGTGCTTCTCTTTAGAAGGATCCTTGATGTCATACATTTCAGGATTTACCTTCACGACCTTCACGTTTTCCAGTTTGGTGTTGAAGTACTCCACTTCCTGACCCGCGTCGTTGATTTTGTACCACTTGAATTCCGCAGACTTCAGGGTCTGGCCGGTGGTCACCGCTTTGTACAGATACGGGCTGGAGGAATCGATTTCCTTAGTGAACAGGAACGGCGTGTGGATACGAGTGCCGGTCAGCTTGCCGGTGTTGTTATCGGTCGGGATGTACAGGTTATGTTCCTGAGCCACCACTTCGATGCTGCCGTCACGATCCTGAACGTCTACAGACCCTTTGATGTCCGCGCCGCCGTCGTCTTTCAGCCAAAGATAAACAGGAATTGCCATGGAATTACTCTCCATTGTGTTGTGAAGCGTCATCATCCTGCGATGACGCTAAGGGTTTGCCCGGTATCCGGCAGGCATCGGCCTGCGGAACCAGACTGATTTCGACACGGCGGTTAAGCGCACGCCCTTCCGTTGTGTCATTGGTTGCGACGGGACGGTCCTGACCGTATCCCTGAACCGCAAAACAGCTTTCCGGCACATCGCCGGTATCCCGCATCCAGTTGCGTACCGACTCCGCACGCTTCAGGGACAGCGTCTGATTCAGTTGCGGATTACCGGTATTGTCGGTGTAACCACTGACCACGATCAGCCATCCAGGTTTGGCCTTGATCCCCACCAGAGAATTGACCAGCATTTTGGTCGAACCGCTTTTCAGCTCAGATTTACCGGAATCAAACAGCGACATGCTGTCGAGACGAACAATTTTCGGTACGGGCGTTGGCTTCGGTTTTGGTGGTGGCGGTGGCGGCACATAGGTATCAATAGCCTGCTGCACCGCCAGCCACAGGCGGTTGCCAGAATAAAGTCCTAGCCCGTAACGAAGGGGTTCTCCCTGACGCTGCCAGCGCTCCAGCAACAATGCGTCCTGCTGCAGGGCAAGCAGGGCCTGTGCTTTCGGAACATAGTGGCTCATTGGGATAACCTGCCAGCGCTGAAGGTCGGCGCTTACCTTGCGGATAAGCGACAGGTTATGCCGCACGGATAGGACTATTGCACCGAGGGCGCATAACAGCAGAACTATCACAACCCGACGCCCGGTTTTCCCACCCTGCAATGGGGTGGTATAAGGGGCCAGCAGAGGAAGTACCGCATCGGCAAAATGCCACCGAGGTTCACAGGCAGTGACATGACCGGCAGGGGCAATGCGGGTCTGGCGGAACAATAACTGTGGCCACAGCGCGGCTGTCGAGGTGGATACCGACCCGAGACGCAGGGTGACAGCAAATGGTCGTAAGGCCGGACACAACCTGTCCGCTTTGCTCAGTTCATCCAGCATCACGGCGTGAAGCAGCGATGTCGCCTGGGTCAGGTATGGTTGAATTAGAGCCGCCTGCGGGGACTGCTGCCATTCACTGAGGGTGACGGCAGATTCATCTTCCGGACACACCAGGGCCGTATCTCCCCGCACCACTATCCAGGGTGTTTCCGGACCGCTGAATTCGGTACTCAGGACAACCGGCACGCTATAGCCGGTCAGGTCCCGCAACAGCTTCATCTGCAGGCGCAACGCCTTCAGGGAGGCGCGCAACAGTGCCTCATCTTCATGCTGGTCCGGCAGACAGCGGTACATTACGGCGAGCTGGCCTGCCATCGTCGGCGTACGGGCCAGCAGACGCTCAGCAAAAGGCGTGAGTCCGGACAGTTCAGTTATCCGGAGGTACCACCCCTGCGCCGTGCCACGTGTCTGCCCTGCTGCGAACATGCTATCACCCACATCCCCGCAGACCAGCACCACCGGTCCGGTATGACTGTCGGGCGGGAAAATTCCGGCCTCATCAGCCAGCTGTACCGGTTGCTGTTGACGGTAACGGCGACGAGCAAGCATGCCCGCAACCAGCAAGGCCACCAGGGTCAGGAAGACTTTCCCGGCAACCGGCCAGGTCAGGAATCCCCATACCAGCCACAACTCGGCGGCAAGGCAGAGCACTACCGGCAGAGCAGCCCGGACGACTGTTTTTCCACGCATCAGGGCTGCTCCGGCAGTTGCTGGCGCAGCAGATCCTGCAACCACAAATGACCACCCAGCCACACCACACCGGTCAGGATCACCGCCAGCACAATCCAGAACCAGACGGATCGCAGCAGGTTATAACGACGGCGACCGGTCTTCTGAACCACCAGTGATGTCCCGCTTTCCAGCGGTGGCACTCGCTCATTCAGGGCTGCGATCACCTCATCACGCTGTGACTGCCCGACACCAGAGAGGCTATATTGCCCCTGAAACCCTAACGCCAGCACCCGGTGGTAGCAGGTCAGCACAGCAGGCTCCGGTGCAGGCTGACGCAGCACCTCAGAGATACGATCATACAAGGCCCCGCCTGCTCTCAGGGATCCGAAGTAAACTGCCTGCAGTGGTGCAGAGCGCCAGGCGCGCTGCCCGGCATCAAGGGCCATATTCAGCACATCGGGGGCAGTGTCAGCAGAAACAGCCACCTCCGTATTTTCTGCTCGCAACCCTACCGACTTACGGTTCATGACTGTTTCGTCCAGCAGGGCGCACTGAGCATAAGTGATGTGATCAATACTTTCAGCATCCAGCCCGGCGCGCTCCAGCGCCTCGCGTACGCTTTCCACCTGTGCTTTGCAGGCCGCATACAGCGCAGGGCCATCCGTCACCTGCCCTCCGTGACGCAATTGAGCCACGGTTAGCCAGGTCTGCGCCATCAGGGCATCAATATCGATAACCTTATTCATGAGCGCAGCACCGCAAACAGTTCCAGCTCCAACTCGCCGAGCAGAGATGGAACGTAGAATACGCAAACCCCCTGATCCAGCATTTCGCGAGCCGAATCACTCTCCATGTCCAGCACAAAGTACTGGTTCTCCAGACGCACCGGCAGCGCTGCCGGTACACGGCTCAGGGCAATGAGGCCAATTCCTTCGACTGCCACGCCGGATACTTCATCGACATTCGCCGGGGCACCGGCAATACACATCTCTGCAAACCGTTCTGCAATCTGCCATGCCGGGTGACTGGCTCGTACAGAAAGGTAAAAATCCGCTTCATCGCGCAGACGAATATCATGTAATACCGCTTTCCAGGTTTCCGGATCCATCCTGTCCATTCTGACCGCAACCACGCGTGATGGCAGGCTTGCTTCCAACAGCTCACTGATGAGGTCAAACAGCGGCGGGAAGGTTTTTTCTGGCGCACGGTGGTCATAACACGGAATGGCATCCAGATCGTGTTCAAGCGAGAAGGTCAGCATACTGCCAGCAAGACGCGCCAGCTCGGCCCAGACCTGCTCAGGGTGACGATCCGGAAAGCGTTCATATTCAGAAAGTACACGGGCATGGGAGTTCAGAGCATTGAGCAGCCAGAACAGTGATACGTCAGAGACAGCGAAATCGGCCATCCGGTCATTGCTCTCGCGGCGCATGGACATCAGGCGCTGACGGCGCGAGCGCAGCTGACGGTTTAACAGCGCCAGTCGTTCGCACAGTCTACGACTGGCCGAGAACAGTGCCATAGGCGGGATAAAATCTGGATCCTGACGCCAGCCCCCCTCCCCGTCCTCCAACAGACGGGCAATGGCGCAGGTATCCCAGGCACTGTTATCTTCATGTCCGAAACGGAATGCCAGATTAAAGCGGGCCACAGCCATCGACTCTTCTTCCTCACCGAAACGATCGGCGATCGTTTCCCAGGCTTCCCGATAGCGCAGCGGACGCTCCGCTGGTACCGTGTCCGTCTGCACATTTACGATCCCGGCCTGCATCACCGGTAACGCCACATACACCGTCACCTGGGCATTGCTGGCAGAAGTCGGTGCCTCGATTTCACGCGGCTCCGGTGGCAGGTCGCTGAACCGGGTATCAATAAGCGTGTCATCAGGGAACCAAAGACGAAGCGACTGTGCCTGTACGCGGCCGGAGGCCAGCATCGCGTCATCCAGCTCAATCCGCCCAACGCCCCAAGGGAAGGCATTTCCGCGGGCGGCAATACCGGCGCGGGAAAATGCATCCCATTCAGACTGCTGCTGAAACTGCTGAGGGGCCAGAAGCGCCCCTTCATTCCATAACGGACGATGAATTTTCATCCCTTATTTCCCCTCGCCTTACGATTTCGCTTTCGGCATCTGGGAAACCAGCGACAGGTTGACGTCCATGCCTTCAACCTGGAAGTGCGGGATGGCGAACAGCTTCACGCGGAAGAAGCCCGGGTTGTCTTCAATATCTTCCACAACCACTTTCGCATCACGCAGCGGGTGAGAGGCCTGCAGCTCGTCGCCCGGATCGGTCATTTCAGTCACCAGGCTGCGGACCCAGGTATTCAGCTCCAGTTCAAGCAGCCGGCGATCCTTCGTGGTACCGATGTTTTCACGCTGGATCAGCTTCAGGTAATGGGCGATACGCGACAGCAGGAAGATGTACGGCAGGCGCGCGTTGATGCGGCTGTTAGCCGTTGCATCCGCGGTATCATACAGCGCCGGTTTCTGAGTGGAGTTGGCCGAGAAGAAGCAGGCGTAGTCGCGGTTTTTGTAGTAGGACAAAGGAATGAAGCCCAGATTCGCGAATTCGAATTCGCGCGTTTCAGGGATCATCACTTCGCTCGGGATTTTCACCTGATTGCCGGTACCCAGGTCATACAGATGGATAGGCAGATCCTGGACCGCACCGCCGGCCTGCGGGCCACGGATTTGTACGCACCAGCCATTATTAATAAAGCTGCGCACCATGTTGGACGCGAAGGCAAAAGATGCATTGGTCCACAGATATTTGTCGTGATCCGGACCTTTGACTTCTTCGACATAGTTGAAGCTGCGAACCGGAACGGTATCCGGGCCATACGGTAAACGTCCCAGCACGCGCGGCATCACCAGACCGATGTAGCGAGCGTCGTCCGTATCGCGGAACGATTTCCACTTGATGTACTCGGCGCGGTCAAAATAGTTACCAATATCTTTAATCGCGGCAACGTCTTCCATGGATTCTTTCAGGAAGAATTTCGGGCCTGCCGAGCCGATAAACGGCATGTGTGCAGCAGCGGACACTTTAGAGATGTTGCGCAGCAGCGCGACATCCTGCGCTGAAGCATCGAACTCGTAAGCGGAAATCAGTGCCGCAATTGGCTCGCCGCCCGGGGTGTCGTATTCATCAATGTAGGTGTGCTTATACAGACCACTCTGGACGATTTCCGGGCTGTCTTCAAAGTCCTGACGCAGGTCTTCTTTAGACATACTCAGCAGCTCAATTTTCACGTTCTGGCGAAAATCTGTTTTATCAACCAGCGACTTCACCCCGCGCCACAGGCTTTCAACCGCCTGAAACTCGTCATGGTGCATAACCGCGTCCAGCTGGCGGCTAATCTGGTAATCGAGCTCAGCGATGTGGTGATCGATCAGGCTTTTATCGAGTTTTTCGACCTTCGAGCCGGCTTTGGTCAGACATTCCAGAAAGACCTGCATACCGGCAGTCAGACGCTCATCAGCGGTCGCGTCTGACATGGCCTGCGCATCTTGCCAGATGTCCAGCGCGCTCAGTTCGGAGACAGGGCTCAGATTGATTTTCTCAAACAGGGAGGCGTAAACCCCACCTGCAGCGGGACGTTCCAGCACCACGCTTTCACCGCCAGTAATATTATTTTGTACAGACATGAGCATTCCTTGATTAATCCGTTAATACAGCGTGATGATTAAGGTTTTTTTGATGCCAGGGCTGAGAGTTCATTTCGCAGCTCAGCACTAAGCGACTGGTCCAGAACGATTTTTTCCAGCTCTTTTCGGAAAGTCTGGTTATCCAACAGGTTGGCCTTGAGATCGCGAAGCAAGTTGCGCATCGCCAGCATCGCCTTCAGCTGCGGTATCTGAGCAGCCACTTGTTCTGGCGTGAAATCTTTCATGCTCTGGAAAGTCAGCTGAATGTTGTCCTCACCACCGTCGTCAGACAGCGTATTTTTAACAACCAGATTAACCTTTGGGGAATATTCGGAAAGAACGCTATCAAAATTATTTTTGGTGATGTTAATTTTTTCACGCTCAGATATTGTCGCAGAGTCCTGCCCGTTACTGAAATCACCCGCAACCAGTAATTTCAGCGGTAGTTCCATTTTCTTACTTGCCCCGCCCGTATGCAGGTCAAGCTTCAGGTTAATACGTGCCTTAGGCACCTCATTCTGAAAACTGTCAGCCATCTAATCATCCCTCTTTGTTTTGCTATGCCAACTTCACGGTATCGTTCTTGACGCGCAATAATAGAATAATGATCGGAACAAAATCAAATACACAGATCATTAATCCGATACAAGAATTTTCTTAAGAATTTTCCACTAAGACATTATCGTAAATAGGACAACTAAATCAGGAAAAGAAACTGCTCTTTTCGCACAAATCGAATATTTGTATCGCAGAAGGGGTTGTAGCCAGAGAGATGTTTATAAAAACATCATGTTTTGATTTGCATCACAGCATAACGTCAAAAAGCGCGAAAGAACGACAATATCTTATTGCGGCACGATTAAAAGAAGACAGGAATGGATGAAAGCAGATGGCTATTCCATTGATGGTATGAATAACGCTTAAGAATTTTCACGAAGAAATTTCTTATTTATTATGCGGAGGAATAAATAAAGGCGTAAATGTTTAATTTGGCGCAAATCAACAATACCATTTTTTTTCTTTACGCCTTCCCTCTGAGCGCTAACGCTTTTGCCTTCCGCTCAGGCAGGAAAGGCGCTTTCATGCGACTGCCTATAAAATCTGTAAAATCAATCACCTTCCAAACTGCCGCTTTTTTAATCAAAAACGAGTAATAGCACATATCGTATAACGGTGCTACATTACGCCGCCCACCCAAATCAGCAGTGGCCAGGTAACGCCGTAAAGTTCGGTAAAGCCTGCAACCATCACCTTGAAGAACGGTCTTATCGGCACGTCGTATCGCAAACTCTGCGCTACCTTTACAGGCTTCACATAGGTTTTACTATTTTGTCTCAATCCAAATTTCAACGTGCGTTTTTACACCCGCGTTACTGGTTCACATGGTTTGGTCTTGGCGTTCTCTGGCTGCTGGTTCAACTTCCGTACCCTGTCCTGCGTTTGCTGGGGTCGAAACTGGGCAGCGCATCCCGCGTTTTCCTTAAACGTCGCGAATCCATCGCGCGTAAAAATATTGAGCTGTGTTTTCCGCAGTACAATGCCGAAGAACGCGAGAAACTCATCGCGGAAAACTTCAAGTCTATCGGCATGGCGCTGCTTGAAACCGGCATGGCCTGGTTCTGGCCAGATGAGCGTGTTCGCAAGTGGTTTGACGTGGAAGGGCTGGATAACCTTAAACGCGCGCAGATGCAAAAACGCGGCGTGATGGTCGTCGGCGTTCACTTTATGTCCCTGGAGCTGGGCGGCCGCGTGATGGGGCTTTGTCAGCCAATGATGGCAACCTACAGACCGCACAACAGCGCGCTCATGGAGTGGGTGCAGACCCGTGGCCGCATGCGTTCCAATAAGGCGATGATCAGCCGTAATAATCTGCGCGGCATGGTCGGTGCCCTCAAGAAGGGAGAGGCCGTCTGGTTTGCTCCCGATCAGGATTATGGACGTAAAGGCAGCAGCTTTGCGCCCTTCTTTGCGGTGAAAGACGTGGCGACCACGAACGGCACTTTTGTCATTTCGCGTCTGTCGGGTGCCTCTATGCTGACCGTGACAATGGTGAGAAAAGCAGATAAATCAGGCTATCGTCTGCACATCTCCCCTGAGATGGCTAACTATCCGGAAAACGAGTGTGAAGCCGCGGCGTTTATCAATAAAGTCATCGAAACTGAAATCATGCGTGCGCCAGAGCAGTATCTGTGGATGCATCGTCGTTTCAAAACCCGCCCTCTTGGCGAAGCCTCGCTCTATATCTAAGCCCTTCATGATGGTTAGTTTCGTTAAGAAACTAACCTTTTCAATCACCTGCCATCTCATTAAGAAACGCGCTTTCATTGCGTCGCCCAAAGTGAATTTATTGCGATGCGAAATCAAACTGTCGCCGTTCCACGACACTCGTAAGTGACGGAAATTATTTAAAAAAATCCCTCTTGTCACCCCTCACTTTTAGGCGTACATTAGCGCCGTCTGGCAACAGGAAAGCACAGAATTATGAGCTGGTGTTAACGGCGTAACGGGAAAATTCTCATTTCCGTTTTGACCGGATTCCAGTTCTCTATAATCAGGTGGACTCTGTTTTTAAATGCGTACCACAAGATACGCGGAGCGATGAAACGTGAAATATTTCTTTATGGGCATTTCGGTGATTGTTTTAGTCTGGGCCGGAACCTTTGCCCTGATGATCTAGTGAAGAAATGCAGTCAAAAAAAGGAGCCGATGGCTCCTTTTTTTATGTCATGACGACGCGGGATTTTCAGCCACGCTCTTTGAGGTGAGAAGCCCGTCGGCGCGGAACATACTCTTGATGCCCCTCACTGCCTGACGGATACGGTCGCTGTTTTCAATCAGGGCAAACCGCACATGAGTATCGCCATAATCACCAAAGCCAATGCCCGGCGATACGCATACCTTCGCATCCTGCAGCAGCTTCTTGGCAAATTCCAGCGATCCCATCGCCGCGTACGGCTCAGGAATTTTCGCCCAGACGTACATGGACGCTTTCGGCATTTCCACCATCCAGCCCGCTTCATGCAACCCTTTTACCAGCACGTCGCGGCGGCGCTTATACTGCGCGGCAATCTCGTGAACGCACTGCTGATCGCCTTCCAGGGCTGCGATAGCCGCGACCTGCAGCGGCGTAAAGGTACCGTAGTCGTGATAACTTTTAATGCGCGCCAGCGCACTCACCAGCGTTTTGTTACCCACCATAAAGCCGATACGCCAGCCCGCCATGTTGTAGCTTTTCGACAGGGTAAAGAACTCGACCGCCACGTCACGCGCGCCCGGAACCTGCATAATAGAAGGCGCTTTCCAGCCGTCGTAGACGATGTCAGCATAGGCTAAATCATGAACCACCAGCACGTCATAACGCCTGGCCAGCGCGACGACCTTCTCGAAGAAGTCGAGCTCCACGCACTGGGCCGTTGGGTTCGACGGGAAACCGAGGATCATCATCTTGGGTTTCGGATAGCTTTCGCGAATCGCACGTTCCAGCTCGTTAAAGAAATCGACGCCTTCCACCAGCGGCACGGAGCGGACCTGCGCTCCGGCAATCACCGCGCCGTAGATATGGATCGGGTAGCTTGGATTAGGCACCAGCACCGTATCGCCATGATCCAGCGTGGCGAGCATCAGGTGTGCCAGCCCCTCTTTCGAACCGATGGTGACAATCGCTTCACTTTCAGGATCGATATCTACCTGATAGCGATCCTGATACCAGCGCGAGATCGCGCGACGTAACCTGGGAATACCGCGAGAGGTTGAGTAGCCGTGCGTATCCGGGCGCTGGGCTACCGTGCAGAGCTTTTCAACGATATGCGGTGGCGTGGGGCCGTCAGGGTTACCCATGCTGAAATCAATAATATCTTCGCCGCGCCGACGCGCAGCCATTTTCAGTTCAGCAGTGATATTGAAAACGTAAGGGGGGAGACGATCGATACGCGTAAAACGGCGTTCAGGACTGAATTCAGCCATAGATTCCTCAGATTAACGTTAGCGCCCGGACCGTCCGAGCGACGCTGCCACCGATGTGGCATGCTTAGAAAATAACCTGAAAAAAATCATGCTGTCGAGAGGGAAATGAAAAAAAAGCGATCGACTAAAAACAGGAACGCGGCTAAACCTAAAAGCGGAAGCCCCTCTTTCGGGATTGTCTTTCTGATAGCGGTTAGTTAACAGAGTGATATCAAAACGGTTACCTGACGATACGTCGCCAGGAAAAAAACAGGACGCATCAGTCACCGCCAGATAATCCCCTTTATAAATTATGGTTTTTCCCCATTTGATAAACCTCACGGATAGCTGGTCAACATGCGCCAGGTTTTTTATCATGGTTCTTTCCCGTTTTCCCAGGTTTTCTCGTGCACGAAATATTTACTATGCTGCTGGCGGTTTTTGACCGTGCGGCATTAATGCTGATTTGCCTGTTCTTCCTTATTCGCATTCGCCTGTTTCGCGAGCTGTTGCACAAATCAGCCCACTCGCCAAAAGAGCTGCTGGCCGTTACCGCTATTTTTTCGCTGTTCGCCCTGTTCAGCACCTGGTCCGGCGTGCCGGTAGAGGGTTCGCTGGTTAACGTGCGCATTATCGCCGTCATGTCCGGCGGGATTTTGTTTGGCCCATGGGTCGGCGTTATCACCGGCCTGATTGCCGGAACCCACCGCTACCTGATTGATATCGGTGGCGTCACGGCGGTGCCGTGCTTTATCACCAGCATTATCGCCGGGGTGCTTTCCGGCTGGATCGGCCGCAAGATCCCGAAAAAACAGCGCTGGCGCGCCGGAATAGTGGCAGGCATGATGTGCGAAACGCTGACCATGATCCTGGTCGTCGTCTGGGCCCCCACCACCGCGCTGGGGCTGGATATCGTCTCGAAAATCGGTATTCCGATGATCCTGGGCAGCGTCTGCATCGGTTTTATCGTGCTGCTGGTGCAGAGCGTTGAAGGGGAAAAAGAGGCCAGCGCCGCCCGTCAGGCCAAGCTGGCGCTGGACATCGCCAACAAAACGCTGCCGCTTTTCCGCCACGTTAACGCGGAATCGCTGCGTCAGGTTTGCGAGATCATTCGCCACGACATCCACGCAGACGCCGTCGCCATCACCAATATCGATCGCGTGCTGGCCTACGTTGGCGTTGGCGAGCACAACTATCGCGACAGCGATGACGCCATTAGCCCAACCACCCGACAGGCGATTAATTACGGTAAAATCATCATCAAAAACAATGATGAAGCCCACCGAACGCCGGAAATCCACTCCATGCTGGTGATCCCGCTGTGGGAGAAAGGCGTCGTGACGGGCACGCTAAAAATTTATTACTGTCACGCGCATCAGATCACCTCTTCGCTGCAGGAGATGGCCATTGGCCTGTCGCAGATTATCTCTACCCAGCTTGAGGTTTCCCGGGCAGAACAGCTGCGTGAGATGGCAAATAAGGCAGAGCTGCGCGCGCTGCAGAGCAAAATCAATCCCCATTTCCTGTTTAACGCCCTGAACGCCATCTCCTCGTCCATCCGGCTTAATCCGGACACCGCGCGCCAGCTGATCTTTAACCTGTCCCGCTATCTGCGCTACAACATCGAGCTAAAGGATGACGAGCAGATCGACATCAAAAAAGAGCTTTATCAGATCAAGGACTACATCGCGATTGAGCAGGCGCGCTTTGGCGACAAGCTCACGGTCATTTACGATATTGATGAAGAGGTCAACTGCGTGATCCCGAGCCTGCTCATCCAGCCGCTGGTCGAAAACGCGATTGTTCACGGTATCCAGCCCTGTAAAGGCAAAGGGGTGGTCACCATCAGCATCACCGAAAGCGGCAACCGTGTGCGTATCGCCGTGCGGGATACCGGCCACGGTATTGATCCTAAAGTCATAGAACGCGTGGAGGCCAACGAGATGCCCGGAAACAAAATCGGCCTGCTGAACGTGCATCACCGGGTCAAGCTGCTTTACGGCGACGGACTGCATATTCAGCGCCTTGAACCGGGCACCGAAATTGCTTTTTATGTCCCGAACGAGCGCTCTCCCGTCCATTCGACGACATCACTGTTGCCCCAGGTGGAGTAACCCATGAAAGTTATCATCGTAGAAGATGAATTCCTGGCTCAGCAGGAGCTCACCTGGCTTATCAACACCCACAGCCAGATGGAGATTGTGGGAACCTTTGATGACGGCCTGGACGTGCTGAAGTTTCTGCAGCATAACCGGGTCGACGCTATTTTTCTGGATATCAATATCCCGTCGCTGGATGGCGTACTGCTGGCGCAAAACATCAATCAGTTTGCCCACAAGCCGTTTATTGTTTTCGTTACCGCCTGGAAAGAGCACGCCGTAGAGGCCTTCGAGCTGGAGGCGTTTGACTATATTCTTAAGCCTTACCAGGAATCGCGGATTGTCAGCATGCTGCAAAAGCTGGAGACCGCATGGCAGCAGCAGGCTGCCCCTGCCAGCGCCAGCCCAACGGTACGGGAAAACGACACCATTAATCTGGTCAAGGATGAGCGCATCATCGTGACGCCGGTTAATGATATCTACTATGCCGAAGCCCATGAAAAGATGACGTTTGTCTATACGCGGCGGGAATCTTACGTGATGGCAATGAACATCACCGAGTTTTGCAGCAAGCTGCCGGCGGCACACTTTTTCCGCTGCCACCGGTCGTTCTGCGTGAATTTAAACAAGATCCGCGAGATCGAGCCGTGGTTTAACAACACCTACATTTTGCGTCTGAAGGATCTGGATTTTCAGGTGCCCGTGAGCCGCAGCAAGGTGAAAGAGTTCCGTCAGCTGATGCACCTGTAAAGCAAAAGCCCTCTCCCGCGGGAGAGGGCTATGCGTCAGAGGATTTGTCCGAGAACCTGACGCAGATGCGCCCCCGAGCCCAGCAGGCCTGGGTTATCATGCACGATCAGATACACCGGGATGTCCTGCACGTAGCTTCTGAAGCGCCCTTTATCTTCAAACCCGCCGCGGAAGCCCGAGGCCTTAAAGAAGTCGAGGAAGCGCGGTACGATCCCGCCCGCAATATAGACCCCGCCGAAGGTGCCCAGCGTCAGCGCCAGGTTGCCGCCAAAGCGTCCCATGATCACGCAGAACAGCGACAGGGCACGACGGCAGTCAATGCAGCTGTCCGCCAGCGCGCGTTCGGTGACGTCTTTTGGCTGTAAATTTTCCGGCAGACGACCGTCTGATTTCACAATCGCCCGGTACAGGTTCACCAGCCCCGGACCTGAAAGGACGCGCTCGGCGGAGACGTGGCCGATCTCAGCGCGTAATTCTTCGAGGATAATGTCCTCTTCTTCGCTGTTTGGCGCAAAGTCTACGTGGCCGCCCTCGCCCGGCAGGCTCACCCAGCGCTGCGCGACATGCACCAGATGCGAAACGCCCAGACCGGTGCCGGCGCCGTAAACCGCAATCGGCTTGCCCTCGACCGGCTCAGCGCCGCCAAACTGGATCAGATGCTCCGGCTTCAGCATCGGGATCGCCATGGACACCGCGGTGAAGTCATTGATGATTTCGAGATGCGCAAAGCCGAGGTTTTTTTTCATCTCGGCGATGGAGAATGCCCATGTATGGTTGGTCATGGCGACCCAGTCGCCGGTTATCGGGCAGGCAATGGCGATGCACCCATCTTCGACGCTGGCCTGATGCTCGTCCAGATAGACGCGGACAACGGCCTCAAGGCTGGGATAATCCAGCCCGGAGTAGGTTTTCGCCCGGGAAATTTCACCGCTATTTACATCGCATAGTGCAAGGCGCGCGTTCGTGCCGCCCACATCGCCTACCAAAGCATACTTTGTCATTCTTCTACTGCTCCGCTAAAGTCAGAATAAATCTTTGGGACACTGTAAATTCAAGGCGTGATAACAACAACGACCGGAAGGTGAATGCCCATGGATTATCGATCTTCGTCACAGAATAACTTTACCGTTTCAGCACCTTTTGCACTATTGCCATAAGGCTTAATGTGCAAAGTAACGTAATACCGTTTTGTACAAGGAAATCATCATGCTCCACCCGCGAGCCAGAACCATGCTGTTGCTGGCCATTCCGGCGCTCATCATTGGCGTGGCCTCAAGCCTGGCGCTTATCGTCGTGATGAAAGTCGCGTCGGTGCTACAAACCCTGTTATGGGCAGCGCTACCGGCCAGACTGGGCGTCACCGCTGATTCTCCTGCCTGGATCGTTGTGATGCTGACGCTGACCGGTATTGCGGTGGGCCTGGCGATCCGTTTCAGTCCCGGCCATGCCGGCCCCGATCCGGCACAGGAACCGCTGATTGGTGCCCCGGTAGCCCCCTCGGCGCTGCCAGGGCTTATCATCGCGTTGATTCTTGGCCTGGCCGGCGGCGTCAGTCTGGGACCCGAGCATCCGATTATGGCCGTGAATATTGGCCTGGCGGTTTTCCTCGGTTCACGCATTTTGCCGCGGGTCAGCGCGCTGGACTGGACCATTCTCGCCTCCGCAGGCACCATCGGGGCGCTTTTCGGCACGCCCGTTGCCGCGGCGCTGATCTTTTCTCAGACGCTCAGCAGCAACAATGACGTCCCGCTGTGGGATAAACTCTTTGCGCCGCTGATGGCCGCAGCTGCCGGCGCGTTGACGACCAGCCTGTTTTTCCATCCTCATTTTTCACTCTCGCTCCCCCACTACGGCCAAATGCAGATTGCGGATATTTTCAGCGGTGCCATCGTCGTCGCGATCGCCATCGCGCTGGGGATGGTGGCAGTATGGTGTCTTCCGCGCCTGCACCGGCTGGTGCATAAACTCAAGCATCCGGTGCTGATTTTGGGGGCAGGCGGGTTGACCCTCGGTATTTTGGGGGCGATTGGCGGGACGGTGACGCTGTTCAAAGGTCTGGACGAGATGCAGCAGCTGGCCTTCAGCCAGGTGTTTAGCGTTTCCGACTATCTGCTGTTTGCCGTGATTAAGCTGGCCGCGCTGGTGGTGGCTGCAGCCTGCGGTTTCCGCGGTGGACGCATCTTCCCGGCGGTTTTTGTCGGCGTGGCGCTGGGGCTGATGCTGCACGAGCATGTCGATGCCGTTCCGGCGGCGATTACCGTCTCCTGCTCGATTCTGGGGCTGGTGCTGGTGGTTACTCGCGACGCGTGGCTCAGCCTGTTTATGGCGGCGGTGGTGGTGCCCGATTCCACGCTGTTCCCGCTGCTCTGCATCGTAATGTTGCCCGCCTGGCTCCTGCTGGCGGGCAAACCGATGATGATGGCCTGGCGAAACGACAAGTAATCAGGCGTTATTGCGCGCTTCCAGCGCTTTAGTGAGCGCCCCCAGCAGCGGCGGGATGTCGGATTTCGGCAGCATCACCTCGATCAGCGAAAGCCGCTCGTGGTGCGCCACTTTTTCAAGGACGTCCGCCAGCTGCTCCGCTTCACTGACCCGCCAGCACTGGGCCTGAGGATCAAGGCTCAGCGCCTGCGGGATTTGCGTCCAGTTCCACAGCGCGATGTCGTTATACCGCTGCTCCGGCCCGTGGATTGCCCTTTCCACCGTATACCCTTCGTTGTTAAGGACCAGAATGATGGGGCGTTGTTTATCCCGCAGCATCGAGCCAAGCTCCTGGATGGTGAGCTGCGCCGCGCCATCTCCCGTCAGCACAATCACGCGCCGGTTCGGGCAGGCGGTTTGCGCGCCAAACGCCGCCGCCAGCGTGTAGCCGATCGATCCCCACAGCGGCTGAACGATAAAATTCACATCAGCCGGAAGACGAAGGTCGATCGCGCCGAAGGCAGAGGTGCCCTGATCCGCAAGAATAATGTCCCCCGGGCGGATAAACGTCTGCAGCGTTTCCCAGAAGTTCTCCTGCGTCAGCGAGCCATCCGGCTGGGCATAGGCCATCGCGCGTTGAGAGGACGGCAACGGCGTACCGTGCACATGCTGTTTAGACAGCTCCACCAGCGTTTCGATTGCCTGAAGCATGGGGATGCCGGTAAACCAGACGTCACCCACGCGTGAGGCATGAGGCTGGACCTCTATCGTTTGCGCCGGGGTGAGCTTATGGGTAAAACCGGCCGTCAGGGTATCGGTAAATCGCGTGCCGATGCACAAGACCGTGTCAGCCCCTTCAATCGCCTCTTTTACCGCGCTGGCGCTCGCCGAACCGCTGTAGGTGCCGTAAAAACCGGCGTGACGTTCGTCAAATATGCCTTTACCCATCAGCATCGTGGCGTGCGCCATCGGCACCTCCTTGACCCACTTCTGCAGGGCATGCTTCAGGCCATGGCGCAGAACAAGAAAATCGGCCAGCAGCGCAGTCCGCTTGCTGATGGCCAGCTTGCTCTCTGCGGCATCCCGGAACGCCTTCAGGCAGGCGGCGTCGGCATGCGCGTGTCTGAGCGTGAGAGCGTTTACAGGCGGGGTGGCGGCCTTTTTAGCCACGTCGGCGGGGAGCATCAGATAGCCGGGACGACGTTCCCGGAGCATGGTGGTCAATACCCGGTCAATCTCATAGCAGGCGTTTTGCTCGGTCAGGATCGCCTGTGCAGCGGTGATCGGCTCGCTCATATGGTAGAAATGACGAAACTCACCGTCGCCCAGGGTATGGTGCAGCAGCTCCCCTCGTTGCTGTGCCGCCGTCCCCGGCGCGCCCACAATATGCAGAACAGGAACGTGCTCGGCATAGCTGCCCGCAATGCCGTTCATTGCACTTAACTCTCCTACGCCAAATGTCGTCAGCAGCGCGGCGAAGCCCTTACACCGGGCATATCCGTCCGCGGCATAAGAGGCATTTAATTCGTTGGCACAGCCCACCCAACAGATGTCCGGGCTGTCTATCACATGGTCGAGAAACTGCAGGTTGTAGTCGCCCGGCACGCCAAAAAGATGATCGGCTCCACAATCTCTTAGTCGTTCCAGCAGGTAATCGGCGACGCAGTATGGGGTACGCATGAACAGGTATCCTTCTAATGTTGACCTCACCTTGAGTATTAAATAAGCGTGATGGCTGTCCAGAATTGGCGATAAGAAGGGCATGGAAAGAATGCTTTACAAAAAAGGCTGCGCTATGCTGCTTTTTTTCACGCTAATGTAAACGTATACACTGAATTTTATCTTCAGCGCCAGAGGTCATGAGAATGGGTTATCAGCCGGACAAAAATCGTTACGGGACAATGGAGTATCGCCGCTGCGGGCGAAGCGGGCTCAGGTTACCTGCTATCTCGCTTGGGCTGTGGCATAATTTTGGCGACACCACGCTTTTCGAAAACAGCCGTCAACTTTTACAGCGCGCGTTCGATCTGGGCATTACGCATTTCGACCTTGCCAACAACTATGGCCCGCCGCCGGGATCCGCCGAACGTAATTTCGGCCGGATTATGCAGGAGGATTTCCTGCCCTGGCGCGATGAGCTGATCGTCTCTACCAAAGCGGGTTATACCATGTGGGAGGGTCCGTACGGCGACTGGGGGTCACGCAAATATCTGCTGGCAAGCCTCGATCAAAGCCTGAAGCGTATGGGGCTGGAGTATGTGGACATCTTCTATCATCACCGTCCAGACCCGCATACGCCGCTGCAGGAAACCATGAAAGCGCTTGACCATGTGGTGCGCCAGGGGAAAGCGCTGTACGTCGGGTTATCCAACTACCCTGCAGAGGTGGCTCGCCAGGCGATTGATATCCTTAACGACCTCGGCACGCCGTGTCTGATCCACCAGCCGAAGTACTCCCTCTTTGAACGTGCGCCGGAAGCAGGGCTGCTGGAGGTGTTGCAGGAAAAAGGGGTGGGCTGCATTCCCTTCTCGCCGCTGGCCGGGGGGCAACTGACCAACCGCTATCTGAACGGCATTCCGGCAGACTCACGCGCGGCAAGCGGCAGTCAATTCCTCAATCCTGACCAGATCACCGAAGAGAAACTGGAGAAGGTAAGAAAGCTGAACGCCATGGCGGAAGCGCGCGGCCAGAAGCTGTCGCAGATGGCGCTGGCCTGGGTATTACGCCATGAGAACGTGACGTCGGTGCTGATTGGGGCAAGTAAAGCGGCACAGATTGATGACGCCGTGGGCATGCTGGAAAACCGCCATTTCTCTGCGGAAGAACTGACTCGTATAGAAGAGATTCTGGGTAGCTCAAAATAAAAACACTTTTAGCAAAAAGTGCTCTCATCCATGAATTCGGAGTTGAGGCGATGATACGAGCCTTTACCAACTCGTAATATTGCGTTAACAGGCCCCACAAGGGCCCCGATCGTGAAGGAGAAAGAGTATGTTCAGGTCACTGATTCTTGCAGCGGTATTACTGGCTTCATCAGCCCCGCTGATCGCCACTGCGGGCGAAATCACCCTGTTGCCATCAGTAAAATTACAAATTGGCGATCGTGACGACTACGGCAGATACTGGGACGGTGGCTACTGGCGCGACCGTGACTACTGGAACCGTCATTATGAATGGCGAGGTGACCGCTGGCGCAGGCACGATAATGGTCTGCATCGCGGCTGGTATAAAAATAACGCTTATGAGCGCGGCTACCGTGAAGGCTGGAACGATCGTGACGACCGTCGCGGCTGGGATCGCGGCGGCAGAGGACGCGGTGGTCACGGCCACGGTCACGGACACCACTAATGCAAAAAGGAGCCTCACGGCTCCTTTTTCTTTTAAAGCCCTAACGCTGTCCCAATCAGCAACCACAGGTTCAGGGCCACCACCACCACCACGATGGCCCACCCGGTTCGTTTCACCAGCGTTGAGTTAACCAGCTCGCCCATCAGGGTTTTATTGCTGGTAAAGATCAGCAGCGGCACCAGCGCCAGCGCGATACCAAAGCTCAGCAGCACCTGGCTCATGACCAGAATTCGCGTTGGGTCGAGCCCCATCAGAATCACGACGAATGACGGCAGCATGGTGACAGAGCGACGAACCCACAGCGGAATATGGAACCGGACAAACCCCTGCATCACTACCTGGCCTGCCAGCGTTCCCACCACCGTAGATGAGAGGCCGGCAGCCACCAGGCTGAGACCAAATATCGTGGCTGCCGCATGGCTCAGCAGCGGCTCCAGCGTGAGATACGCCTGGTCAAGATCGGCAATACCGGTATGGCCGTTAAAGTGGAAAGCCGCGGCCGCCGTCGCCATCATCGCCAGATTCACAAACCCCGCGATGGTCATGGCAATCGCCACGTCCCATTTGGTTGCCGAATAACGCTCTTTACGCGTCCCACCGTGAAGATGCTGGGTCAGCGAAGAGTGCAGGTAAATCACGTGCGGCATGATGGTCGCACCCAGCACCCCGGCGGCCAGGAACACCGCTTCAGAGGTTGGCAGGCTCGGGATCGCCATCCCTTTAGCGAGCTGCGCCAGATTCGGCTGGGAGAAAATTAGCTCGACGATATAGGCCGCCGCGACAAACAGCAGCAGGCCGCCGATGACCTTCTCCAGCGGCTTTTGACCCCGACGCTGAAGCATCAGGATAAGGAACGTGGCAATCCCGGTCAGTACCGCCCCCTGCAGCAGCGACACGCCCAGAATCAGCTTAAACCCGATCGCTGCGCCAATAAATTCAGCGAGATCGGTGGCCATGGCGATGATTTCCGCCTGAACCCAATAGAGCCAGACGGCCGGACGCGGATAATGGTCGCGAATTTGCTCCGCCAGATTTTTACCCGTAGCAATGCCAAGCTTTGCCGAGAGCATCTGGATCAGCATCGCCATCAGGTTAGCCCAGACGACCACCCACAGCAGCTTATAGCCGAAGCTGGCCCCGGCCTGAATATTGGTCGCAAAGTTACCCGGATCGATATAGCCAATGGCAGCGATGAACGCAGGTCCCATTAATGCGAACCGCAACTTGCGCGCGGCTCTGCCACTGCTACCCTCTACGCGACTGTTTGTCATTTCTGCCTCTGAAATATAGCCTTTGCTATGTTTAATGCTATCAAAATGAGAATGATTATCAAGATCATTTGTGATGTTTGCAGTGATTTCTCTGATAGCTTTGAACGATAGACGGGCGGGTAAGTGGGGCGATCTAGCAGAAACTGAAATCGCGCGCGCTTTTGTGAAGATTAGCACACAAACTTAACTTTTCACTCATTTACCTAACATAACAAAAATGTATTGTGGATCACTATTTTTGAGACTCGTCACAGGATGTAACTATAGTGTGCCCTCGATCTCGTTTTCTTTTCTCTTGTTACATAGAATGTGCACGAAAATTAAACCTGCCTCATATTTGGAGCAAATATGGACCGCGTCCTTCATTTTGTCCTGGCACTTGTTGTCGTTACTGCACTTGCATTGCTGGTCAGCACTGACCGCAAAAAAATTCGTATCCGTTATGTTGTCCAACTGCTGGTCATTGAAGTTTTACTTGCGTGGTTCTTCCTGAACTCCAACGTAGGCCTCGGCTTCGTGAAAGGCTTCTCCGAAATGTTCGAAAAACTGCTCGGATTCGCCAATGAAGGGACCAACTTTGTCTTCGGTAAAATGAATGACGAAGGTCTGGCATTCTTCTTCCTGAAGGTTCTCTGCCCAATCATCTTTATCTCCGCCCTGATCGGTATTCTGCAGCACATCCGCGTTTTGCCGTTCGTTATTCGTGGGATTGGCTTCCTGTTATCCAAAGTCAACGGCATGGGTAAGCTGGAATCCTTCAACGCCGTCAGTTCTCTGATCCTCGGTCAGTCTGAGAACTTCATCGCGTATAAAGATATTCTCGGCAAAATGTCCCGTAACCGCATGTACACCATGGCGGCAACCGCAATGTCTACCGTTTCCATGTCTATCGTGGGCGCGTATATGACTATGCTGGAGCCAAAATATGTTGTTGCTGCGCTGGTTCTGAACATGTTCAGCACCTTTATCGTGCTGTCGCTGATCAACCCGTACCGCGTTGACGCCAGCGAAGAGAACATCCAGATGTCAAACCTGCACGAAGGCCAGAGCTTCTTCGAAATGCTGGGTGAATACATTCTGGCCGGTTTCAAGGTAGCGGTTATCGTTGCCGCCATGCTGATCGGCTTCATTGCGCTGATTTCTGCGCTGAACGCCCTGTTCGCCGCGGTGCTGGGTATCTCCTTCCAGGGCATTCTGGGCTACATCTTCTACCCGGTTGCATGGGTGATGGGCGTGCCGGCTCACGAAGCGCTGCAGGTGGGCAGTATTATGGCAACCAAACTGGTTTCTAACGAATTCGTTGCGATGATGGATCTGCAGAAAATTGCCAGCACGCTTTCTCCGCGCGCGGAAGGCATTCTGTCCGTGTTCCTGGTCTCCTTTGCGAACTTCTCGTCCATCGGGATTATCGCGGGTGCGATTAAAGGCCTGAACGAAGAACAGGGTAACGTGGTTTCTCGCTTTGGCCTGAAGCTGGTTTACGGCTCTACGCTGGTGAGCGTCCTGTCTGCTTCTATCGCGGCACTGGTTCTGTAACGTTTACCGTTAAACAAAAACCGGGAGCGTGGCTCCCGGTTTTTTTATGCCCGTAATTCTTCCAGCGGTTTGGGTTTGCCTATCAGGTAGCCCTGCAGGTAATCCACGCCGAAGCGGAGCAGCATCTCCCGCTGGGCCGGTGTTTCTACATATTCCGCTACGACGCACAGCGATTTCGTCTTCGCCAGATTACATATGGACTGCACGATCATCGCATCCATATCATCGGTACAAATATCTTTCACAAAGCAGCCGTCAATTTTAATGATGTCCGCCTGCAGACGTCTGAGACGCTCGTAGTTAGCGTAGCCAGTACCAAAATCATCAATAGCAATCCGGAAACCATAATCCCGCAGCTGCTGAATATTGTGGATGCTGCAGCCTGAATTTGAGAAAGCCTGCTCTTCGGTGATCTCAATCACGACGGCCTGAGGCGCCACGCCGTAGCGTTCAAACAGCGCGCAAATCTCGGTCCCCACCTCTTTTTGCATTAGCGTGAGCGGCATCAGATTGACAGAGAAACGAGCGCCAGCCTGCGTTGCAGGATGGTCGCGCAGCCATACCAGTAATTTTTCCAGGACGCACATATCAAACCGGTGGCTGAGGTTGAACTGCGCTATCAGCGGAATAAAGCGGTCAGGAGTAATAATCTCTCCCTCGCTTTCCATTCGCGTCAGAATTTCGTAATACCCGCTCCCGTCCGCCTTCTGGATGGGTTGCGCGTATAAATGGAATTGCTCCGTCTCCAGGGCGTGCTTAATCCGCGCCAGCATCAGAACACGCTCTGTCGTTTGTCCTGATGCCGCCTCAAGGCTATTCGTGAGCGCAAGCACGTTTTGCTCTCCGCAGGCCTGCTCTGCCAGCCAGCTCAGCTGCCCCAGCGTGTGGTGCAGCTTTTCGCCGTTTTCGACCATTCCCCAGGACGCGCCAAATTCAATATCCAGCCCGGTGTTGTTCCAGAAAATCTTACGGCTGTTCAGCCTGTCAACCATATGCTGAAGGCGCTCGGCGATGCCCGGGCCCAGTAATACCAGCACCAGCTCGCTTCCCGGTAGCTGGAAGAGCGTCTCATCTTTCTGCAAAAGCGGCTGCAGCGACGTAGCAATCGTTCGTTTGCAATGGACCCGCATGAGGATGCCATAGTGGCGGCTCAAAAATTCCAGGTTATCCATACGCAGAATGCACACTTTGGCATCCGGATGAATCTCAAGATGATCCTCCAGCGCACGAATATTGGGCAAACCGGTCAGCGGATCGGTCAGCGCCCTGCCCTGCCAGCCCCGCTTCAGCCACTCGCTGCGCTGGTAAATCCGCGACATGTAAAGCAGGCAGATAGCAAAAGAGATCAGCACGGAGAGAATAAAGGAGAGCGAATGGCCCGATTCCACCCCATTCAGGAAGTTATAGTTGTAGGTTAACAGCAGAAGCGCAGAAACCGCCCAAAGCAGCGAGATAAGCGCATAGGTCAGTCGGCTTATTGCTAAGGTAAAAAGAATAAAAATCAGCGGCATTAAATAGCCCGCAATAACGGGAGACTCAAAAGGACCACATAAAATGGCGAGGACGAAGCCTAAAAGCATCAGCCAAACAGATATATACAATGAATTTTTGTGCGAAAAAATGGGCGTCACGCTTCGGCGCCAGAAGGTGATAGCGTAACGAGGATTAATTATCATTCTTAATGGGTAATAGAACATCATGGTAAAAATCAACGCTGCGCATATCAGGCTTTGTATATCCACAACGTTATAAATTACCGTGCCTTCGCCGAAAAAGGTTGAAATAGTCACCGGAAAATCAAACAAATAGCCTGCCATATACATCGACAGCTTAATGCCTAATGGCACCATGAAACCGAGCCAGAATATACGAAGCCCGATGTGCCTGTTAGGGATGCTGTAGCGCCAGCGCTTGCCCAGCACGAGGCGTAGCAGCCCACACGCTGCGAACAACGCAAAGGTCTGACAAAAGAGTAAAACTGAATATTGTAGCGGCGCTAAATTTACATAAAATAAATTAGTGACAGTAAAACCTAACAAAATGGGAAGAATTGCCCTGCGCCCAAATAGCAGAATTACCGCCAGCATAACGCTGAGGGGTAACCAGGCCAAATAAACGTCGTGACCATTCACAATTGCGCGGGGAGAGAGATAACGGGAGACAGGTACCGCAATCAGGCAAAGTGCCAGGGCAATTATAAATATCTTTACATTATTGTACGTTTTTCTATTCATTAAGTTGATGTGTATATTATCCGCCCGAATCATTGACCGGATGGATAATAGGTTTATTAATTGCACGAATCAAGTTCAAGTCTATTTATAGACTGGTTTATTGATGTCGATTGAGGTGAGGTATGGAAATACCTTCTTTTTGATAACAAACTACCGGGACGGGTGTAACATACAGATAAAAAAAACCCTCGTCTTTCGACAAGGGTTTACAATTTTGGTGGAGCTAAGCGGGATCGAACCGCTGACCTCTTGCATGCCATGCAAGCGCTCTCCCAGCTGAGCTATAGCCCCACATGTGTCTTTACTAACCGCACTCTGTTGGGTTCAGAGTTTGGTGGAGCTAAGCGGGATCGAACCGCTGACCTCTTGCATGCCATGCAAGCGCTCTCCCAGCTGAGCTATAGCCCCA
>NZ_JAKLRZ010000019.1:0-2888 GCF_021892025.1 Enterobacter cloacae complex sp. ECC445
CATCGTAAAGCTGTCATGTTGACGGGCGGCATAATATGAATTCCGCTGCGGAGTGTCAACGGCAAAATCAATAACCGCCGTTCGATCGCCGAAAAATCATGCAAATGAATCACTTTGCGAGCCTGCTCGCAGTCAGGAGTTAAGCCTGTCACGTTTTCACGTAAAACGGTGCTATAAAATGAGCCGTTAATTAACCCCACTGATATTCAGGAAATTGCATGATCAAGGAACGAATGACGCCGGAAGAGTTAGCCCTGCTCACTGGCTATAGCCGACAGACCATCAATAAATGGGTACGCAAAGAGGGTTGGATTACGTCACCAAAGCCAGGCGTCCAGGGCGGGAAAGCGCGCCTGGTACATGTGAATGAAAAAGTCCGTGACTTTATTCGCAGCGCACGTCGCGCGAGCGAAACGTCCGAACTGCCGGAAGGCGCCTGCCATGACGGTTCGCTTCACACCCTACTCCTGACGCTGGCCAATGAAATGACGCCGGAAGAGCAAAAGCAGATGACATCGCTGTTGATGCGGGAAGGGATCACCGGATTATTGCAACGTTTAGGGATTCGCGATCAGAACTGATATGAAAAGATTACGGAGCAAAATGACCACGGAAGAGCTGGCGGAGAATTTGGGCGTTGCCAGACAAACGGTTAATCGCTGGATACGCCAGCAGGGGTGGAAAACGGAAGGACTCAACGGCGTGAAAGGCGGTCGTGCACGGCTGATTCATGTCGACGCGCGGGTGAAGGAACATATTATGAGCCTCCCGGCGGTTCGCAACCGTCAGGCGGTTTACCATCTCGCCGAGGCCACGACGTCCTACAATGACCCCTCTTCAAATCTGTCTCAGGGCATTATTGAGACGCTGGAGAGTATGACTCCGTCAGAGCAGAAGCGCCTGGACACCTTATTGAAACGCGAAGGCATACGCGGTTTTCTTATGCGTCTGGGCATCGCGGAAGAAAAGGCGTAAAAAAAAACGGCAGGTTACCCTGCCGTTTGCTTTTTCCTGGACGTGATTACTGCTGATTTTCACGTTCAGCGATAAAGTCCAGCGCCTTGTTGATGCGCGCCACGCTGCGTGATTTGCCGATGGCGTGAACCGTCACATCCAGCGCCGGAGACTGTCCTGCACCGGTTACCGCAACGCGAAGCGGCATACCGACTTTACCCATGCCGACTTCCAGTTCGTCTGCCGTCGCCTGAATGGCGTGGTGCACATTCTCGGCGGTCCACTCGGTGAGGGCAGCGAGCTTGTCACGCACCACTTCCAGCGGCTGACGCGCAACCGGGCGGAGGTGTTTCTTCGCGGCGTCAGCGTCGAACGCGTCAAACTCTTCATAGAAGTAGCGGCAGCTTTCGGCAATCTCTTTCAGCGTTTTGCAGCGCTCGCCGAGCAATTTCACCAGTTCCGCCAGCTCAGGGCCCGTGCGGGTATCAATATTTGCCTGCTCAATGTGCCACTGCAGGTACGTCGCCACATATTCTGGCGGCATGGTATTGATGTAGTGATGGTTCAGCCACTGCAGCTTGTCGGTATTAAATGCGCTCGCGGATTTGCTGACAGAACTCAGAGAGAACAGTTCGATCATCTCTTCGCGGCTGAAGATCTCCTGGTCACCGTGGGCCCAGCCCAGGCGCACCAGATAGTTCAGCAGCGCTTCCGGCAGATAGCCATCGTCGCGATACTGCATCACGCTTACCGCACCGTGGCGCTTGGAGAGTTTTTTCCCGTCATCACCGTTGATCATGGAGACGTGTGCATAGACTGGCACAGGAGCGTTCAGCGCCTTCAGGATGTTGATCTGACGCGGCGTGTTGTTGATGTGGTCTTCACCACGAACAACGTGGGTAATCTCCATATCCCAGTCGTCAACCACCACGCAGAAGTTGTAGGTTGGGGAACCGTCGGTGCGACGGATGATCAGATCGTCCAGCTCCTGGTTGCTGAATTCAATAGGGCCGCGGATCTGGTCGTCAAAGATCACCGAGCCCTCTTGCGGGTTAGCAAAACGCACGACGCACGGCTCGTCAGCTGCATGTTCGCTATGGTCGTGGCGGCAGCGGCCGTCATAACGCGGTTTTTCACCGTTCGCCATCTGCGCTTCACGCAGCGCGTCCAGACGCTCTTTCGAGCAGTAGCATTTATACGCCGTGCCCGCGACCAGCATTTCATCAATGACCGCGTTATAGCGGTCAAAGCGTTTGGTCTGGAAGTAAGGGCCTTCATCCCATTCCAGATTCAGCCAGTTCATCCCATCCATAATGGCTTCAATTGCTTCTGGGGTGGAGCGCTCAAGATCGGTGTCTTCAATACGCAGCACGAACTCACCTTTGTTGTGGCGTGCGAAAAGCCAGGAATAAAGAGCGGTACGTGCACCACCGACGTGCAGATAGCCTGTCGGGCTCGGCGCGAAGCGAGTTTTGATTTTCATGAAATGGCCTTACGTTATAAAGATGCCGGCAATCGGCAAATCCTGGGGAAAAAACGATGGGCAATATTCTATCACTGTGGGGGGATTCCTCAATGTCGATCCCTTTATCATGGCCGAGTTTGCGATTTTTGTTTAGAAATCATGCTTCACAGCCCATTTCGCGATCGTTTTGTTTAATTTTACGACGAACGAATAAAAACTTTAGAAAATGCGTTGACTCATTTTCAACTCTCCCTATAATGCGACTCCACACAGCGGGGGTGATTAGCTCAGTTGGTAGAGCATCTCCTTTACACGGAGGGGGTCGGCGGTTCGAGCCCGTCATCACCCACCATCTACTTCAGTAGACTCGCAGTGTAGATAAGAATTGAGATTGGGCGATTAGCTCAGTTGGTAGAGCATCTCCTTTACACGGAGGGGGTCGGCGGTTCGAGCCCGTCATCGCCCACCA
>NZ_JAKLRZ010000020.1:0-158242 GCF_021892025.1 Enterobacter cloacae complex sp. ECC445
AGCAGCTCTTCGTCATCAACCATGTCGCATTTGTTCAGGAACACGATGATGAAAGGAACGCCTACCTGACGACCCAGCAGGATGTGCTCACGAGTCTGAGGCATTGGGCCGTCAGTCGCAGCAACAACCAGGATCGCGCCGTCCATCTGCGCAGCACCGGTGATCATGTTTTTAACATAGTCGGCGTGGCCTGGGCAGTCTACGTGTGCGTAGTGGCGAGTCGGGGTGTCGTATTCAACGTGGGAAGTGTTGATGGTGATACCACGAGCTTTTTCTTCTGGTGCGTTATCGATCTGGTCGAATGCACGAGCAGAACCACCGTAGGTTTTAGCCAGAACGGTAGTGATTGCAGCAGTCAGGGTAGTTTTACCATGGTCAACGTGGCCGATAGTACCAACGTTGACGTGCGGTTTTGTACGTTCAAATTTTTCTTTAGACACGGCTATATTCCTTACTATAGTGCTCTCCCCTTTGGAGAGAGCACGGGACTTAGGTTTTAATCCTGTGGATTACTTACCACGGGCTTCAATAACGGCCTGAGCAACGTTGTTAGGCGCATCATCATACTTCAGGAATTCCATGGTGTATGATGCACGACCTTTGGTCAGAGAACGCAGCTGAGTTGCATATCCGAACATTTCAGACAGCGGAACTTCAGCGTGGATCTTAACGCCAGTTACTTCGGATTCCTGACCACGCAGCATACCGCGACGACGGCTCAAGTCACCGATAACGTCACCGGTGTTCTCTTCAGGAGTTTCTACTTCAACCTTCATGATTGGCTCAAGCAGAACTGGTTTTGCTTTCTTAAAGCCTTCTTTAAAGGCAATAGACGCAGCCAGTTTAAACGCCAGTTCAGAGGAGTCAACGTCGTGGTAAGAACCGAAGTGCAGACGAACACCCATATCAACAACTGGATAGCCAGCCAGAGGGCCCGCTTTCAGCTGTTCCTGGATGCCTTTATCAACGGCTGGGATGTATTCGCCAGGAATTACACCACCTTTGATGTCGTTGATGAACTCGTAACCTTTCGGGTTAGAGCCCGGCTCCAGTGGGTACATGTCGATCACAACGTGACCGTACTGACCGCGACCACCAGACTGCTTAGCGTGTTTACCTTCAATGTCGGTAACTTTCGCGCGAATCGCTTCGCGGTAAGCAACCTGAGGTTTACCCACGTTAGCTTCAACGTTGAATTCACGCTTCATACGGTCAACGATGATGTCCAGGTGCAGTTCACCCATACCAGCGATGATGGTCTGGTTAGATTCTTCATCAGTCCACACGCGGAATGATGGGTCTTCTTTCGCCAGACGGCCCAGAGCCAGACCCATTTTTTCCTGGTCAGCTTTGGTTTTTGGTTCAACCGCGATGGAGATTACCGGCTCTGGGAATTCCATACGCTCCAGAATGATCGGGTGATCCGGGTCACACAGGGTGTCACCCGTGGTCACGTCTTTCAGACCGATAGCTGCAGCGATGTCGCCCGCACGAACTTCTTTGATCTCTTCACGTTTGTTAGCGTGCATCTGTACGATACGGCCAAAACGCTCACGCGCCGCTTTCACGGAGTTCAGGATGGTGTCACCGGAGTTAACCACACCAGAGTAAACGCGGAAGAAGGTCAGGTTACCCACGAATGGGTCGGTAGCAATTTTGAACGCCAGTGCAGAGAATGGCTCTTCGTCGCTTGCGTGACGCTCAGCCGGGGTATCTTTACCGTCGTCCAGGATGCCGTTGATCGCAGGAACGTCAACCGGGGATGGCAGGTAGTCAACTACCGCATCCAGCATCGCCTGAACACCTTTGTTCTTGAACGCAGAACCACAGGTTACCAGGATGATTTCGTTGTTCAGAACGCGCTGACGCAGAGCTTTTTTGATCTCTTCTTCAGTCAGTTCTTCACCACCCAGGTATTTCTCCATCAGCTCTTCAGAAGCTTCAGCAGCGGATTCGATCAGGTTCTGGTGCCATTCGTCAGCCAGGTCCTGCATTGCAGCTGGGATATCTTCGTATTCGAAGGTAACGCCCTGGTCTGCATCGTTCCAGTTGATGGCTTTCATTTTCACCAGGTCGATAACGCCGGTGAAGCCTTCTTCAGCACCAATTGCCAGCTGCAGCGGAACAGGGTTCGCGCCCAGACGGGTTTTGATCTGACCAACAACTTTCAGGAAGTTAGCACCCATACGGTCCATTTTGTTAACGAACGCGATGCGTGGAACTTTATATTTGTTCGCCTGACGCCATACGGTTTCAGACTGTGGCTGAACACCACCAACTGCGCAATAAACCATTACCGCGCCGTCAAGAACACGCATGGAACGTTCTACTTCGATGGTGAAGTCAACGTGCCCTGGGGTGTCGATGATGTTTACGCGATGCGGTTCGTACTGCTTAGCCATACCTGACCAGAATGCAGTAGTCGCTGCGGAGGTGATAGTGATACCACGCTCCTGCTCCTGTTCCATCCAGTCCATGGTGGCTGCGCCGTCATGAACTTCACCGATTTTGTGGTTTACACCGGTGTAGAACAGAATACGTTCGGTAGTAGTGGTTTTACCGGCGTCGATGTGCGCACTGATACCGATGTTACGGTAGCGTGCGATGGGTGTTGTACGAGCCATTTGATTCCTCGTTTATATCTTTAGGCGTTCAGTTAAGTTACCCAGAGCGGGCGGCTTCTCTGAAGCGCCCGCCTGGTGACTAAGACTCCGAAGGGATTACCAACGGTAGTGTGCGAACGCCTTGTTGGCTTCTGCCATACGGTGAACGTCTTCACGTTTCTTAACTGCAGTACCTTTGTTGTCTGCAGCATCAGAAAGTTCGTTCGCCAGACGCAGAGCCATGGATTTATCACCGCGTTTACGAGCAGCTTCAACGATCCAACGCATTGCCAGAGCATTACGACGAACCGGACGAACTTCAACTGGAACCTGATAAGTAGAACCACCAACGCGGCGGGACTTAACTTCTACGGTTGGGCGAACGTTGTCGAGAGCGACTTCGAAAGCTTCCAGTTCATTTTTACCAGAACGCTGAGCCAGGGTCTCAAGCGCGCTGTATACGATTGCTTCTGCAGTAGATTTTTTACCATCTACCATCAGGATATTTACAAATTTTGCCAGCAGTTCTGATCCGAATTTCGGATCTGGAAGGATTTTACGCTGACCAATGACGCGACGACGTGGCATGGGAATACTCCGTTGTTAATTCAGGATTGTCCAAAACTCAAAGAGTTTAGTGTGACATTAAGATAAATCAGTTTGGCCTTACTTAACGGAGAACCATTAAGCCTTAGGACGCTTCACGCCGTACTTGGAGCGAGCCTGCTTACGGTCTTTAACACCTGAGCAGTCGAGCGCACCACGAACGGTGTGGTAACGAACACCCGGAAGGTCTTTAACACGACCGCCACGGATCAGGATCACGGAGTGCTCCTGCAGGTTGTGACCTTCACCACCGATGTAGGAAGTCACTTCGAAACCGTTAGTCAAACGCACACGGCATACTTTACGCAGTGCGGAGTTTGGTTTTTTAGGAGTGGTGGTATATACACGAGTACATACGCCACGTTTCTGCGGGCAGGCTTCCAGCGCAGGCACGTTGCTTTTCGCAACTTTGCGTGCACGTGGTTTGCGTACCAGCTGGTTAACTGTTGCCATTAAATAGCTCCTGGTTTTAGCTTTTGCTTCGTAAACACGTAATAAAACGACCTCATACAATATGAGGACGCGAAATTTTAGGGCTACGTCGAAAAGGTGTCAAGAAATATACAGCGATCTCAAATCACCAGTTCATTTGACTGGCATGCGTCACAGTAAGATTGACGAAATCAGTATAGCCAACCACGTCAACTTTGGCTGAAATTTGACCAGAAAGACCCCGCGCATCCAGATCGTCTTTCAGCGCAGAGACTGTTATGGGGGCATTCGTGAGAATTTCAACGAAACGGCTGCCTTCCAGCGCGGCAAGCACACCGTCCTGAATAAGCAGCACATGGTCACCTTCGCGCAGCATGCTCAGCAGCGTGTCGGTATCACATTGCCACGGTGAATGGCTCAGAGTGTGGAGCATGGCAGCCTCAGAAAGTCAGAACGGTATCGTAGTGGGAAAGCTGTTCGCGCAATGCAGCAGAAGACAGGACCGTCGCATCCAGCACGAAAGGCGTCTTCTCATTCAGACCGCGAGCGGCCAGGGAGTCGGCGCAGAGATAGAACGTGTCGATATCGTAAAGCGGTAAGACCTTGAACGTCGCGATGTAATCACGTGCCAGGATGGCCTGCGGCTGCTGGCCCGCAAGAAGCTGAAACACCCCGTCGCCCAAAAAGAAGACGCCGATATCTTCGGTCAGCGCGGACGTCGCGAGTAACGCATCCAGCCCCTCTCGGCCTGAAGCGCTGCCGTGCGGCGCAGAGGTAAATACAAATGCCACGCGCTTCATCAGAATTGCACCACTCTGTCGCAGGTTAATGCCGCCTGCGCCAGTGCCCCCAGACCACTCAACGAAAAACCAGGCTGCAGGTTAGAACCCGATAAACCAAGGCGCTCGGCTTCGGTAGCATCGGTCACACCGCGGCGCAGTGCTGCCGCAACGCAGATGTGCAGTTCTACGCCCTGTTTTTCGTTTAATGCCTGCCAGGCGCGCACCAGATCAAACTCGTCGCTCGCCGGGGACGTAAACTGATTCGCGTTATACACCCCTTCCCGATAGAAGAAGACGCTTGCCAGCTCATGCCCGGCCGCCACTAGCGCATGCGCAAACTGCAGCGCGCTGCTGGCCTGCTGAGTCCCGTACGCCGGGCCCGTCACCATTAACGCAAAACGCATTACTTGTCTTGCCCCAGGAAATCACCGCTTTTGAACTGGCGAATGTAGAGGTAGACCGTGTGCTTGGAGATGTTCAGACGATCGGCCACCTGGTTGATGGCGTCTTTAATATCAAAAATCCCTTTTTCATAGAGATTGAGCACGATCTGGCGATTCTTGGCGTTGTTCGAGACGTTGCGATCGGCATTCACCTCTTCAATCGTAAACTCAAGCGTCTGCGTCACCAGATCTTCAACGGAGGAGGCAAAGTTAACGGAGGAGCCCACATCCGGCGTTTCTGGAGGAATAAAGGTGCTCATGATTTGCGAGAATGGCACATCAAGATTCATATTGATGCACAGCAGCCCAATCACACGATGCTCGCGGTTTCGAATCGCAATGGTTTCTGACTTCATCAGCACGCCGCTTTTGGCGCGGGTGAAATAGCATTTGGAGACGCTGCTGTCCGCGCCGGTCATGTCATGCAACATACGCAATGCAAGGTCGGTAATAGGCGAACCAATTTTACGGCCAGTATGCTCACCATTCGCAATACGGATGGCGGAGCACTTCAGATCTTGCAGGGAGTGCAATACGATTTCGCAGTGGGAGCCAATGAGCATCGCTAACCCGTCCACTACCGCTTCGTAGGATTTCAGAATATCGAAGTCGGTCTGATCGAAAGGACGTTGATCCAGCAAATCAAGTTCACTGGTTTCGTTGGTTAAAAGCGACCTGGACATGAAAAAAACACTCCTTTTCAGGAGCCTGTCGTTAGGTTTTCAGGGCAGGCTCATTATCTACACGGACAACTAAATTAATACAGCGTGCCTAACGCTTTCCAGTGTTAATTATATCTGCCCCACAATAAAAAACCGCCGCCTTAAAGGCGGCGGTTTTTTTTCAGCATTACTTCTTAGCAGCAGCGGCTTTATCGTCAGCCGGTGCGTCTGCTTTGGCATCCGCTTTCGGTGCCGGTTTGATGTCCAGCAGCTCTACGTCGAAGACCAGCGTAGAGTTAGCAGGGATCCCCGGAACGCCGGTTTTGCCATAGGCCAGATCCGGTGGGATAACCATCTTGATCTTGCCGCCTTTCTTGATGTTTTTCAGGCCTTCGGTCCAGCCTGGGATCACACCGTCAAGACGGAAGGAGAGCGGCTCACCGCGGGTGTAAGAGTTGTCGAACTCTTTACCGTCGATCAGCGTACCCTTGTAGTTCACCACAACGGTGTCGCTGTCTTTAGGCGCATCGCCGGTGCCTTCTTTCTCAACTTTGTACACCAGGCCAGTAGAAGAGGTTTTCACACCCTTCTCTTTAGCAAAGGTATCGCGGAAGGCTTTGCCCTTCGCTTCGTTGTCTTTCGCGTCCGCGTCCATCTTGGTCTGCGCGGCACCCTTCACGCGCGCTTCGAACGCCTGCAGAGTCTGTTCAATTTCCTGGTCAGACAGCTTGCTCTTATCTGCAAATGCGTCCTGAACGCCGGCGATCAGCTGAGCTTTATCCAGTTTGATGCCCAGCTTCTCTTGTTCTTTCAGAGAGTTTTCCATGTAACGGCCCAGAGATGCGCCCAGTGCGTAGGCGGATTTCTGGTCGTCATTTTTGAACGCCGCTTTGCTGTCTGCAGTGGCAGCAGGCTTCGCAGCAGTATCAGCAGCGAATGACAGCGGCGCGTTCAGCGCAACAGCCATCGTCGTCGCCAGCAGCGTTACTTTAAACAGTGATTTCATCCATATCTCCAGGGCCTGGGGACTCTCACCCCAGCGTTAAACGTAAATGAGTGACGTACTATAAAACGTTGCAGAAGAAATCTACAGACAGACACGTCCAATTCTCGCCACTTTTCAGACTATTTTTGTTTAAATAAGTTTCTTGTCAGGGGATGCGAACTGTACTTAGGGATAAACTCGGTTAAACTGCGCCGCCGCTGGGCCATTTTGGCGAATCTGAAATAAACGAGGTGAATGATGAAGGATACAGCAATAGAAGCGAGACTGGCTGAACTGGAAAGCCGCCTGGCTTTTCAGGACATCACCATCGAAGAGCTAAACCAGACCGTGACCGCCCATGAGCTCGAAATGGCAAAATTGCGGGACCATATGCGCCTGCTGACGGAAAAGCTGAAAGCTACACAGCCGTCAAACATTGCCTCTCAGTCAGAAGAGACGCCCCCCCCTCATTATTGAGGCGTAAAAAAAGCGGGAGTTCCCCGCTTTTTTTTGTGCCCGGTGGCGCGAAGCTTACCGGGCCTACCTACCCATGGCAGGTATTAGTGACAGCCGCAGCCGCCGTTACCGCAACCGCCTTTACCGTGGTCGTGACCATGGTCGTGGCCGTGACCACCGCAGCAGCCGTCATGACCGTGATCGTGGTCATGGTCGTGACCGTGCGCACCGTGAACGTGGCCATGAGCCAGCTCTTCTTCGGTCGCTTCACGGATCGCAACAACTTCTACGTTGAACTTCAGGTTCTGACCGGCCAGCATGTGGTTGCCGTCAACCACAACGTGGTCGTCTTCCACTTCGGTGATCTCAACAGGAACCGGGCCCTGGTCAGTTTCAGCCAGGAAGCGCATGCCAACCTGCAGTTCGTCAACGCCCATGAACACGTCTTTAGGAACGCGCTGAACCAGGTTGTCGTCATATTGACCGTAAGCGTCGTTCGCGCCCACAGCAACGTCAAATTTGTCGCCAACTTCATGACCTTCCAGCGCAGTTTCCAGGCCGGAAATCAGGGAGCCGTGACCATGCAGGTAGTCAAGCGGCGCACTCACCGGAGACTCATCAACCAACACACCGTCTTCTGTACGTACCTGATAGGCCAGGCTGACCACCAGGTCTTTTGCTACTTTCATGATATCTCCTGAGCGTGGGAAAATTGCTGGCGCAGATTGTAGCGGAAATCTGCACCCGTGTACCCTTTAGCTTAAAAAAACTCAGGGCATATCGCTAGTCCGGATGAAAAATGCCGATCACTTGCTCTTCTTTGCGAACGTGATCGCGAGCCTCTTTGTCGGCCTCACGCATCTGGTGACCGCACTTAACACACTCAACAACATCAATATTATTTTCCCGCCACATCGCCAGCGTATCTTGCGCCTGGCAGGACGGGCACTTTGCACCCGCGATAAAGCGTTTACGTACAGCCATCTTTCGTTACCCTTTATTCAAATTCATCCCAGCCGTCAAGCTGGCGTCGTTCCTGTTGCATCTCGCGCTGGAAGATCTCCTCCAGCTCGCGACGCGCTTCCCGCACGCGGGAGATCTGCGCCGTATCGGAATGGACCGGCATCAGCTCGCGCAGCATGCGCATATCCAGCCGACGGAAGTGCATCTGTGCGCGCTGCGCCTGATGCGGATGCATGCCCAGCGAGATCAGCGCTTTACGCCCCAGCTCCAGGGCACTGGAGAACGTCTCGCGGGAGAAGTGTTTCACACCCGCCTGCAGCAATTCGTGAGCTTCAACACGTCCCCGGGCACGCGCCAGAATATGCAGATGCGGGAAATGCTGCTGGCACAGATCCACCAGCTTCATCGTGTCTTCCGGATCGTTACAGGTAATCACGATGGAGTCGGCCGCTTCAGCCCCCGCCGAGCGAAGCAGCTCAAGCTGAGTGGCATCGCCGTAATACACTTTATAGCCATATTTACGCATCAGGTTTACAGCGCTAATGTCCCTTTCCAGCACCGTAATGCGCATTTTGTTGGCCATCAGCAGGCGACCAATCACCTGCCCGAAACGGCCAAAGCCCACTACAATCACCTGCGGCTTATCGTCTTCCACCCACGGAGCTTCATCTTCATCGTCCGTCGGATTCAGGCGCCGTGAAAGCAGCTTGTCCACCAGCTTCATCAGCAGCGGCGTGGTCATCATCGACAGCGTGACCGTCACCAGCAAAAGCGCCATCTGATCGTCTTTAAACAGCTTCTGGGAGGAGGCGGTAGAGAACAGCACAAACGCGAACTCGCCCCCCTGGCTTAACACGCTGGCAAACTGCATGCGTTCCGAACTGCGCAAGCCGTAAATGCGCGCCATAACGTAAAGCACCAGCATTTTCACCGCCACCAGGATGGCGACGCTCACCACCACCCACAGCAGATGGGTATAGAGCACGCCAAGGTTAAGCGCCATTCCCACCGAAATAAAGAACAGGCCTAACAGCAGCCCCTTGAAGGGATCGATGGCAATTTCCAGCTCGTGCCGATACTCACTCTCCGCCAGCAGCACCCCGGCGATAAAGGTCCCGAGCGCCATCGACAGCCCCAGCGCATCCATAAACAGTGCCGATCCCAGCACCAGCAGCAGCGTCGCGGCGGTAAACACCTCGCGTACGCCCGATGCGGCAATAAAGCGAAACACCGGACGTAACAGGAAACGTCCGCCAATCAGCATGCCCGCAAAGGCCAGCACCTTCATGGCGATTTTCGCCCAGTCGAAGTGGTCGTCGCCGGAGCCCGCCAGCAGCGGCACCAGCGCCAGCGCCGGGATCACCGCCAAATCCTGGAACAGCAGCACCGAAAAGCCCAGCTGACCGGCCTCGTTGCGGTTCATCCCCTTGTCGCGCATGAGCTGCAAGGCCATTGCCGTTGACGACATCGCCAGGCCTATCCCGCCAATTACCGCCGCCTGCCATGAAAAGTGGGTCAGCATTAACAGGCCGCCCAGGATCGCGGCGCTGAACACCACCTGGGCGGCGCCCACGCCAAAGATAGAGCGTCGGAGCTGCCACAATTTAGAGGGGTTCAGCTCCAGGCCGATGATGAACATCAGGAACACCACGCCCAGCTCGGAGAAATGGAGGATCTCATCCACATCGCTGATGAATCCCAGTCCCCAGGGGCCAATGGCGATCCCCGCCAGCAGATACCCCAGCACCGCCCCGATGCCAATGCGGGCAGCGAGCGGTACCGCGACGACGGCCGCAAATAAAAACAGCACCCCGGCGAGGAGCAAATTCGATCCTTCCATTAACGACCTCCTGCCGGAATGGGTGACGCCAGCCATTCACCGTAGGCTCTGGCGTGGCTTGCCAGCTCTTTTGGATCCTGGCGTCGGGCCCAGTAGACGATAATCGGGCTCATCCAGTGCATGCGGCACATCGCCGCCGTCAGCTCGAAAGGCCGCAGAATGTCGCTCATCGGATAACGGTTCAGCCCGTCGTGACGGTAAGCGCTTTCGGGTTCACCGGTCGTAATCACGCTACGCCAGTACTTTCCCGCCAGCTGGTTGCCCCCCACCCCGCTGGAGAAGCCCCGGCTCAGCACGCGGTCCAGCCACTCTTTAAGCAGCGCCGGACAGCTGTAGGTATAAAGCGGATGCTGGAAAACAATCACGTCATGCTGACGCAGCAGCTCCTGCTCGTAAGGGATATCAATAAAGAAATCAGGATAGTGCGCGTAGAGATCGTGCACCGTGACGTTACTGAGCTGTGTGGCCGGCTTAAGCAGCACCCGGTTTGCCACCGAGTCCTGAGATTCCGGATGGGCATACAGCAGCAGCACTTTTGCTGTCTGAGACATCATTCCCCTCCCGGTCTTGTTTCTGTTTTTGTGTATCGTCGCTGTTTTGGGCTACCATGGCGGCCCGGTGCGGAAAATGGCCCACACCTTACATTATCATAATGACAAATTAACATAGTCGGAACATACGGCGCTTCTATGATTGTTTTCTCCTCGTTACAAATTCGTCGCGGCGTGCGCGTCCTGCTGGATAACGCCACTGCTACCATCAACCCGGGCCAAAAGGTGGGTCTGGTCGGCAAAAACGGCTGCGGTAAATCCACGCTGCTGGCGCTGCTGAAAAACGAGATTAGCGCGGATGGCGGTAACTTCACCTTCCCCGGGAACTGGCAGCTCGCCTGGGTGAACCAGGAGACGCCAGCCCTGAGCGAACCGGCTCTCGACTATGTTATCGACGGCGACCGCGAGTACCGTAAGCTTGAGGCGGAACTCAACGCCGCTAACGAGCGCAACGACGGTCACGCCATCGCCACCGTTCACGGCAAGCTGGACGCCATCGACGCGTGGACCATTCGCTCCCGCGCCTCCAGCCTGCTGCACGGCCTGGGCTTCAGCAATGAACAGCTGGAACGCCCGGTCAGCGACTTCTCCGGCGGCTGGCGTATGCGCCTCAACCTGGCGCAGGCGCTGATCTGCCGCTCTGACCTGCTGCTGCTCGATGAACCGACTAACCACCTCGATCTCGATGCGGTTATTTGGCTGGAGAAGTGGCTTAAGAGCTATCAGGGCACTCTGATTCTGATCTCCCACGACCGGGACTTCCTCGACCCGGTGGTGGATAAAATCATTCATATCGAACAGCAAACGATGTTCGAGTACACCGGCAACTACAGCTCCTTCGAGCGCCAGCGCGCGACGCGTCTTGCCCAGCAGCAGTCCATGTACGAAAGCCAGCAGCAGCGCGTGGCGCACCTGCAGAGCTTTGTGGATCGCTTCAAGGCTAAGGCGTCAAAAGCCAAGCAGGCCCAGAGCCGCATCAAGATGCTGGAGCGCATGGAGATGATCGCCCCGGCGCACGTCGACAACCCGTTCCACTTCAGCTTCCGCGCGCCGGAAAGCCTGCCGAACCCGCTGCTGAAAATGGAGAAGGTGAGCGCGGGTTATAACGACCGCATCATTCTCGACTCCATCAAGCTCAACCTGGTGCCGGGTTCACGTATTGGCCTGCTGGGGCGCAACGGTGCCGGTAAATCGACGCTGATCAAGCTGCTGGCGGGCGAGCTTAACCCGGTCAAGGGTGAAATCGGCCTGGCGAAGGGCATCAAGCTGGGCTACTTCGCCCAGCATCAGCTGGAATTTTTACGCGCGGATGAATCCCCGATTCAGCACCTCGCGCGCCTGGCGCCGCAGGAGATGGAGCAGAAGCTGCGCGACTATCTCGGCGGCTTCGGCTTCCAGGGCGATAAGGTCACCGAAAACACCGAGCGTTTCTCCGGCGGCGAAAAAGCCCGCCTGGTGCTGGCGCTGATCGTCTGGCAGCGCCCGAACCTGCTGCTGCTCGATGAACCGACCAACCACCTGGATCTCGACATGCGTCAGGCGCTGACCGAAGCGCTGATCGAGTTCGAAGGCGCGCTGGTGGTGGTGTCGCACGATCGTCACCTGATCCGCTCCACCACGGACGATCTCTACCTGGTACACGACGGCAAAGTCGAACCGTTCGACGGCGATCTGGAAGACTACCAGCAGTGGCTGACGGACGTGCAGAAGCAGGAGAACCAGCCGGAGGAGTCGGCAAAAGATAACGCCAACAGCGCGCAGGCGCGTAAGGACCAGAAGCGCCGGGAAGCGGAGCTGCGCACCCAGACGCAGCCGCTGCGTAAGGAGATTGCCCGTCTCGAAAAAGAGATGGAAAAGCTTAACGCCACGCTTGCGGCCGTAGAAGAGAAGCTCGGCGACAGCGGTCTGTATGACCAGAGCCGTAAAGCGGAACTGACGGACTGCCTGCAAACCCAGGCGAAGACCAAATCGAGCCTTGAAGAGTGTGAGATGTCATGGCTCGACGCGCAGGAACAGCTGGAAGCGATGCTGCAGGCCGACTAACACGCCGGGAGAGCTATGAGTTTCGATATCACGAGCGAGATTACGTTCCGCAAGCTCAGCATCTTCATGACGTTTATGGAGAAGGGGAATATCGCGCGTACCGCCGAAACGCTGGGCCTGAGCGGCGTCAGCGTGCACCGCGCGCTGCACACCCTGGAAGAGAACGTGCGCTGTCCGCTCTTTACCCACAAGGGGCGAAACCTGATTGCCCTGCCTTCCGCCTGGACCCTGCTGGAGTATTGCCAGGAGGTGATGCAGGTAATGGAGCGCGGGCTTGATGAAGCGCGCAAAATTGCCGGCATCGGCCAGGGGCGACTGCGCGTCGGTACGCTCTACTCGCTCACCCTGGAAACCGTCCCGCGCCTGATTATGGGCATGAAGCTGCGTCGCCCGGATCTGGAAATGGATCTGACGATGGGTTCTAACGAAACGTTACTCCACATGCTGGATGACGGGTCGCTGGACGCCATATTGATCTCCATCTCCGAAAGCGATATCGACCGCAACACCCTTGAGGTTCTCCCCCTTTTCCACGACGACATTTTCCTTGCCGCCCCGGCTTCCGCCACGCTGAACACCAGCGGGCCTGCGGATCTGCGGGACTACAAGGATCAGAAGTTTGTCTCGCTGGCGGAAGGGTTTGCAACTTACGCGGGCTTTCAGGACGCGTTTCATATCGCCGGGTTCGAGCCGGAGATCGTCACGCGCGTGAACGACATTTTCTCGATGCTGAGCCTGGTGCAGGCGGGCGTTGGCTTTACGCTGATGCCGGGCAGGATGAAGAAGGTGTATGAAAATTCGGTGCAGCTGTTGAAGCTGGCGGAGCCGTACCAGATGCAGCAGCTGATTGCGATTGTCTTCGCCCGCAATCGCGAGCAGGATCCAAGCCTGCGCGCGCTCGCCGCCGAAGGGCGGATGTATGCGCGCAGCTTGCAGGATAGTGCGTGATGCCTTGCCGGGTGGCGCTGCGCTTACCCGGCCTACAAAACTACAATTCGGGAGTAGGCCGGGTAAGGCGAAGCCGCCACCCGGCAAAAAACTCACGCACGAAGCCGACGCGCCAGATGCACCGCCACATCCACGCCGCTGCGCTCCAGTGAAATCGTCTCCCCTTCCCACGCCGCCTGTCGCGTCAGGCAGGTCAGCACGCCGCCGGGCGGCATTTCGATCGCCAGCCGGGCCTCACGTTCGTTCGCTGAAATCATCGCCTCCTGCCAGCGCACCGTTCGCGCCATATTCATCGCCAGATCGTCGGCAATTTTTTCCGGCTGCCAGAGCACCCGTCCGGTGCTGCCGCTCAGATACGCGCAGCGCGGGCGTGAAAGCGTGACCGATTCAAACGCCGACGCCAGCCTCTGCGCCGGATCCGCCAGCAGTGCGCAGTGGGACGGTACGCTGACCGCCAGCCGCCTGGCCTTGCTCGCCCCTTTTGCCAGCGCGCGTGCCGCCACCTGCGCCATCCCGTCATCGCTTCCCGCAATCACGATCTGCGTTTCGGCATTCAGGTTGGCAATGTACGTTCCCGTGCCGTCGATGAGCGTTTCCACCTGCGGCAACGTCAGGCCCATAATCGCCGTCAGGCCATAGCCGTGCGGATACGCCTGCTCCATGAGATCGCCGCGCAACGCAACCAGCTTCAGCGCGTCGGTAAAGTCCAGCGCGCCCGCGATGACCGCCGCAGGATAAGCGCCGATTGAAAGCCCGCTCACAATGTCCGGCGTCACGCCGCGCCGTTCGAGCTCGCGCGCCCAGGCTACGCCAGAAATCAGCAGACACAGCTGAACCGCGCGGGTGTGAGCGAGTGAGGCCGCACTATCCAGCGTATCGACTTCGCTGCCCAGCACCTCTCGCGCCTCTGCCAGCGTCGTTCCCGGCAGGTTTTGCAGCATGCCTTCGTGCTGCGTGCCCTGCCCCGGAAAGGTAAACAGTATTTTCATCACTCCTCCCTGCGCCACGGATCGGCCACCAGGCGCGGTCCGCGGCTCGTTTTCAGCAGCGTTTTGCCGTCGCGCAGCCACTCCGCCAGCGCAAATCCCCCTTCAGGGGTATCCACCTGGGTATCCGCCCGGCACAATGCGCGGCCAAGCTGCGACTGCCATGCGGTAAATGCGTCAGGGGAAATCGGCCGCGGGGCGCGGATCAGCAGGTCGAGATCGCTGTCGGCGTGAATGACCGGAATGCCGGTCGCCAGCGCGTAGCCGGTGCTGCCGGTAATGCCCCACGCCCACGGCCACGCCTGCTGAGAAAGCTGAAGCGCCACCTGAACCGGTGGCTGGGTAACAAACGGCGAACGCAGCAGGTCCGCCGTTACGCTCAGTGATTCGGGTGACACCACGCGCAGCACGTTTTCCGGCTTCACCCATCCGGCCGCACGCTGGTCGCGACGCAGTCCGCGCACGCCAACGGGAATACGGCCTTCACTGTCAACATCACGCCGCACCACCACCGGCAGGCCGGTATGCCAGGCCGCCTCCACCCAGGATTCGGTGATGCCTTCCAGCGTATCGCGCGCGGTAAGCCAGATGAGGTCGTGCGGGCGTAATGTTGTGGTCATGATTACATTCCTGAAGTCAGCGAGATAAACAGCGGCAGCGACAGGATACACAGTACGGAGCTTAACAGCAGCACGGCTTCAGCATCCGGCGACTGCACGCCAAAGCGGTTACCGAACACCACGCCGAAGAAGCCCGCAGAAAGTGCAATCATCAGGATAGCGGTGATCGCCACGGAGCCATGCAGGCCGAAGATCAGCACAATGCCCCAGGCAATCGCTGGCTGAATCAGCAGCTTGGCGATGGTTGACGTAATCATCATGGTGTTGATCTGCAGCTTACGGGCAGAGAGGATCACCCCGGTCAGGAACAGCGCGGCAGCGGTGGCGGACAGCCCCAGCGGTTTAATCGCCGCAAGAACCAGTTCCGGCATTTTGATCCCGATGGCGGACAGAATCACACCCAGCAGCGGGCCCATCACGATCGGTTTTTTAATCGAACGCCACATCAGCACCGGCAGCATGGAGAGCGTAGAGCCAGAGCTATTCCCTTCGCCACGCGCTTTTTCACGTTCAAGAATGAGCAGGCAGAACGGGGTCATCAGCACCGAACCGCAGGCGATGGAGACCGCAACCGACAGTGATGTCGATGAACCTTCACCCAGCACGCTGCCCAGAATCGGCAGGCCAAGCGCCGCATAGTTTGGCAGGGCGACGGTCAGCGTCAGCACGGCCGCATCCTGCGGGGATTTTTTAAAGACATTGGTCGCGAGGAAGTAGATGACCGCATAGGTGATCCACATCGCCAGGGTCAGCACCAGAATCAGCGGCGACTGGGCCACGATGCCGGTCCACGGCGTTTGCACGGTGGCGCTGAACAGCGCGGCGGGCAGAGCGAAATCCATCACGAAGATATTCAGCAGGGAAACGTTTTTGTTATCGACCATCTTTGCCTTACCGGCCCAGAAACCCAGCAGCATGATGACGAAAATCGGTGCAAGAGCATGAACAATTACGTAAGTCATAAATCACCTGTAGTAAAAAAAGTTTTAGCACTGGCGCGATGATTATTATTTTTCAGGATGCAGGCCCCCGCGCGGGCGCGGCGAACGCGCCCACGGGGTTATGCATCTGGCAGGTCTCTTTTTTACTTACCAGCTGGCCCGCATGCGTTCGCGTACGAGCGCCGAGCTGCGGCGGTTGTCAGCACCCAGACGATTGTTCAACGTGGTGTCCTGACGAGCGTCACTGATGGCCTGTTGCAGGGTGGTTTTCACCTGCGCCAGATCGTTATCGGATGGAGCATCCGGGTTGCTGATGTCCAGCAGGTTTGAAAGCAGCCCCAGGGTGGCGTAGTTGCTGATGTCATACGCCATAGGCGGAATGGTGGCCGCCAGTTTTTCCAGCGCGTCGACGGTACGCAGCGTAATGCGCGCCGCAGACTCTTTGCCCATCGCGTGGATCAGCACGCCTTTGTCGTTGAAGGCAATCAGGCGGTTGGCCTGGTAGCCGTGCGCCAGAAACGCGCCGGACATCGCCTTGCCGACGATAAGCCCAATCACCGGGTGACCGGCCAGGCGTGCATTCGCATACGCAGCTGCCGCACCGGCCAGCGCCTGATGAATACCAAACGCCTCTTCGCGTCGGCCATAGGCCTGGCTGGGGACGTCGATCACCGCCACAATCGGGCGCTTCACGGACTTACTGGCATCCTCGGCCACGGTTTCGCTCACCACTTTCGCCAGGGTCCAGCCTTCCAGCAGACCGACTTCCCCTTTCGCCGCGCGCGGGAAGTGGTTGTTGGCGTCCGGCACCACGGCGACAAAGCGCACCGCTTCGCCGTTCAGCTCGCCGTCTGCCGCCTGCACGGACGGGCACAGTCCTGCCACACGTTTGGCGTTTGGGGCGAGGGTTTCCAGCCAGCGTTCGCCACGGCTTTTTGAATTACTCATCATTTCACCTCCCGGGCAAAAAGCGCGTTAATCTGTTCGGCATCGGCCTGCTTGCGGGTGTCGAAATTCGTCAGACGGGTCAGGTAATCGTCGTAGTTATCGGTGCGGTGTTTCGCGGGGACGCCTTTGGCAATCGCATCGTTCATCGCCGCTTTCACCGCGTGCACGCCGTCACCCACCAGGGCATCCACCAGCCCGCTTTGATAGCGCACTTCGCCCCCGGTCATGCTCCAGATAAACGGACGGTCGCGGGAGTCGTACTCCTCAATGCCCGCCTCCTGCTCGATAACCTGCGGGCCGTTGAGGCCGAGGCGCGCTTCGCGGGTGACAATCAGGTAGCTGCACAGCGCTGCCGCAATGGACATCCCGCCGAAGCAGCCCACGGTTCCGGCCACAATCCCGATGACGGGCGTGTAGCGACGCAGGTCCACAATCGCCGCGTGGATATCGGCAATCGCCGCCAGGCCGAGGTTTGCTTCCTGCAGGCGCACGCCGCCGGTTTCAAGACACAGCACTGCCTGAGTCGGAATGCCGTTGCGGTTATCCTCCGCCGCCAGCTCCAGCGCCGCCGCCATTTTGGCACCGGACACTTCGCCCATGCTGCCGCCCTGGAACGCGCCTTCAATCGCCACGACAACGGCTGGCTGACCGTTGATGGTGCCTTTTGCTACCACCATCCCGTCGTCCGCCTGCGGCACAATCCCCTGCGGCCCAAGCCACGGCGAGATAATGCCTTCAAACGGGTCCAGCAGTTCGCGGTAGCTGCCTGCGTCGAGCAGGGCCTGCGCGCGCTGCCGCGCTTTCAGTTCGATAAAGCTGCTGTCATCACGCATGGCTCACCCCCTCAAAAACCTGTTCGATACGAATGCGGGCCACGCCCGGCGTCGCGCCGAAATCATGAATGGTCAGTTTTCCCGCCGGCAGGCTGCTGACGGTTTGCAGGCGGTTGAACAGCGCCTCCCAGCGCCCCCGGCTGTTGTCGACGGAGGTGGTGATATCAATGGTTAACGTCTGTCCCGGTTCGGCGGTGAAGAGCACCTCCATATCCCCGGAGCCGACGACGCCTGCCAGCGACCTGCCGCTTAACGCGCGGCTGGCTGGCACGGTCAATGTGATTTTTTCCACAACATCCTCTTAATGCTTTGAATAAGGCGTTTCGATGCGATCGAGAAACAGCGTGGCGGCAAGCAGGTCGGCTGCGCCGCCCGGCGAAGCGTTAAGCGCCAGCATCTGACGGTCTAAGCTCGCCAGCGCCTGCTGGCCCGCAGCCGTTGCAGAGCCTCCGGCATTCAGCACCGCACGGGCGCCGTCCTGCATGGCGTCCAGCCCCTCCATTCCCGCGCGCGACAGCACGCAGGTGTCGGTGAGCGAGGTCATGATCGCCATCAGCGCGTCGATCCTGGCGTGCGCTTCGCTGCTGCCGCTGAGGCGGCTCAGGCGAAGCTGCGGCAGCGCGCGCTGCATAACGTGCGGAAACGCCCGCTGAGCCTCTTCGCGCGCGCCCGGCACGCGGTAGCGGTGCGTGGCGCGCAGGCCTTTGCTGAACACCTTCGGAGCCGCGTCGTCCGGCAGCGTTGCCAGCTGCGCGGCGGTGCGGGCGACGTCGTGCGCCCCTTCATTCCCGCCCAGCATCGCCACCGCGCTAACCAGCAGCCCCAGCGCCCAAATCGCGCCGCGATGGGTGTTTACGCCGCCGGTTGCAGCCATCATCTGCTGCTCGCCTTCACGGCCAAGACGGCCAACGGTTTGCCGAAGCGCAATATCTGCCGGACGCTGCCAGCTTTGCTGCGCCAGCGCCTGAAACGTCGGGGTCAGGCTGTGCGCGGAGCGCTCCATTAGCGCAAGGGATAAATCGTGGTGCGCGCCGTTCCCCCGACTGTCCACCAGACCGGGTTTCGGGCTTAAACGTGCTTCGTCAATCAGACACTGCGTGGCGGTTCGCGCCAGCCATTCGGCACCGCCTTCAACCTGAATCTGGGGCAGAAGTTTCATTACCAGCTCCGGAATTTCGCAGGCGGGTTGTACAAGCCGCCGGACCATTCAACGAGGTCCGACACGCTGCCTGCCGCCAGCAGAGAGCGGGTGGCGTCGGTGCGGCGAATGCCCATATCTTCCGGATACACAACCTTGCCGCTCTGGCGCAGTTCCGCCACGCGTTTAGCGTCCACGCCCAGGCCGATATCGGTGATCCCCGCCACGGCGGCAACCATCGCCCGACGCTCCTCAAGATCTTTGGCGCGATAGAGGTAGGCAATCCCCTCTTCCGTCAGCACGTGCGTCACGTCATCGCCGTAGATCATCACGGGCGCCAGCGGCATGCCGGAGGCTTTCGCCACGTCAACGGCATCGAGTTTTTCCACGAAGGTCGGCTTCACGCCCGCCTGGAAGGTTTCGACCATCTGCACGACGAGTTTTTTACCGCGCTGCATCGGGTCTGGTTCAGTGATCATGTTCAGCCAGGCCGGTGTGGCGTGGCGACGACCGTGCGGGTCGTGCCCCATGTTTGGCGCACCGCCGAAGCCGGAGAGACGGCCGCGGGTCACCGTTGAGGAGTTGGCGTAACCATCAACCTGCAGGGTTGAGCCGATAAACATATCGACCGCGTACTGACCGGCCAGCTGGCAGAACGCGCGGTTGGAGCGCATCGAGCCGTCGGCACCGGTAAAGAACACGTCCGGACGGGCGCGGATGTACTCTTCCATCCCCAGCTCGCCGCCGAAGCAGTGCACGCTTTCGACCCACCCGCTTTCGATGGCGGGGATCAGCGTCGGATGCGGGTTCAGCGTCCAGTGCTTACAGATTTTGCCCTTGAGGCCAAGCTGTTCGCCGTAGGTCGGCAGCAGCAGCTCAATCGCCGCGGTATTAAAGCCGATCCCGTGGTTCAGGGACTGCACCTGATGTTCCGCGTAGATGCCTTTGATCGCCATCATCGCCATCAGGATGTGCTCCTGTTTAATCAGGCGCGGGTCGCGGGTAAACAGCGGTTCGATAAAGAACGGCCTGTCGGCAACGACAACATAGTCAATCCAGGAGCCCGGAATATCCACGCGCGGCAGATCGCATTCGTCGTCCACCAGCTCGTTCACCTGCGCGATGACGATGCCGTCGTGGAAGGCGGCGGCTTCCACCAGCGCCGGGGTATCTTCGGTGCTCGCCCCGGTGTAGAGGTTGCCCTTGCGGTCTGCCTTAAAGCCGGCAATCAGCGCCACGTTGGGCGAGAGGTCGACGTAGAGGCGTGAGTAAAGTTCGATGTAGGTGTGAATAGCGCCGATTTCGAGCTGACCATCTTCCAGCAGCTGGGAGATTCGCAGGCTCTGGGTGCCGGAGAAGGAGAAGTCCAGCTTGCGGGCGATGCCTTTCTCGAAGATATCCAGATGCTCGCTGCGCCCGACGCTCGGCATGATCATATGCAGGTCGTGGACAACTTGCGGGTTCACTTCGGCCAGCGAGCGGGAAAGGAAATCCGCCTGCTTCTGGTTGTTACCTTCCAGAACGACCTTGTCGCCAGGCGCGATCAGTTTTTCCAGCATGGCGACGAGATCGCCGGTTGGCAGTACCTTGCCCTGCACCGGTACGGACGCCAGGCGACGCGCTTTTTCGCTGCGTCGCGTGTTCCATTGCCGGGTGGGTGTTTGCCCAGATAACATTATTAACCTCCTGATTCAGCTAATCATTTTGATTTGCTTAACGTTGAGTAAAGTGTGCGCTCTGGTGAGAAAGGCATCAATTAAGCGTAGAGCGGAATCATTAGCCTGAGAGTAATAATCAAGGTAAAGATTTGTGATCGGGATCAGTTCATGTTTCGGAAAACCAGGCTAAACGGGGTACAATTCGGAAAGTATCGTTAATATCTGACAAGAATCAGCATCGCCCTTATGACCCAAATCATTCCATCAGGCTTCGACATTGCAGCCGAAGACAGCACCGAGTTCGTGCCCATGCGCGGCGTGGCCAACTGCCATTTGCAGACCATGCTGCCGCGGCTGATCCGCCGCAAGGTTCAGTTCACGCCGCACTGGCAGCGGCTTGACCTGCCGGACGGTGATTTTCTGGATCTCGCCTGGAGCGAATCACCGGAGCAGGCGCGCCATAAGCCGCGGCTGGTGGTCTTTCACGGTCTGGAAGGCAGCCTGCACAGCCCGTATGCGCACGGCTTAGTTGAAGCGGCAAAAGCGCGCGGCTGGCTCGGCGTGGTGATGCATTTTCGCGGCTGCAGCGGCGAGCCAAATCGTCAGAAGCGTATCTATCACTCGGGCGAAACCGAAGACGGAACCTGGTTTTTGCACTGGCTGCGGGAAAATTACGGCACGGTGCCAACGGCGGCCGTGGGCTATTCGCTGGGCGGCAATATGCTGGCCTGTCTGCTGGCCAAAGAGGGCGAAAGCGTCCCGCTGGATGCCGCCGTTATTGTCTCCGCGCCGTTTATGCTGGAGCAGTGCAGCTACCATATGGAAAAAGGGTTTTCCCGCGTCTATCAGCGCTACCTGCTCAACCTGCTGAAGGCCAACGCGGCGCGTAAGCTGAAGGCCTACCCGGATACCCTGCCGGTCAGCCTGCACCAGCTGAAAAAGGTGCGCCGCATTCGCGAGTTCGACGATCTGATCACCGCGAAAATCCACGGCTTCGCCGATGCGATTGATTATTATCGCCAGTGCAGCGCCATGCCGCTGCTCAGCAAGATCGCCCAGCCGACGCTGATCATTCACGCCAAAGACGACCCGTTTATGGATCATCACTCGATCCCCGCTCAGGAATTCCTGCCCGACAACGTTCAGTATCAGCTGACCGAGCACGGCGGCCACGTCGGGTTTATCGGCGGGACGCTGCGCCGCCCGAAAATGTGGCTTGAGACGCGTATTCCTGACTGGCTAACCCCTTATCTGGACGGTGCAAAATGATTATTCCCTGGCAGGATCTGGCTCCCGAAACGCTCGATAATCTGATTGAAAGCTTTGTATTACGCGAAGGCACCGATTATGGTGAACAGGAACGCTCGCTTGAGCAAAAGGTCAACGATGTTAAGCGCCAGCTGAAAAGCGGCGACGTGGTGCTGGTGTGGTCAGAACTGCATGAGACGGTGAATATCATGCCCCGCAACGCGTTTCACGGCTGATCTTCCACTTTTTCAGTCAGGGAGTTGCTATGTCTGCCAGACATCCGGTTATTGCCGTTACGGGGTCGAGCGGTGCGGGAACCACCACCACCAGCCTCGCCTTTCGCAAGATTTTCGCCCAGCTGAATCTCCGTGCGGCGGAGGTCGAAGGCGACAGCTTTCACCGCTACACGCGTCCGGAGATGGACATGGCCATCCGGAAGGCGCGCGATCTGGGTAAACACATCAGCTACTTCGGCCCGGAAGCCAATGACTTCGGCCTGCTGGAACAAACCTTCATTGAGTACGGTCAGAGCGGCAAAGGGCAGTCACGCAAGTATCTGCATACCTATGATGAAGCCGTTCCCTGGAATCAGGTACCGGGCACCTTTACTCCCTGGCAGCCGCTGCCGGAACCCACCGACGTGCTGTTTTATGAAGGGTTGCACGGCGGCGTGGTCACCCCTCAGCACGACGTGGCGCGCCACGTGGACCTGCTGGTTGGCGTGGTGCCTATCGTAAACCTGGAGTGGATCCAGAAGCTGACGCGCGACATGAGCGAGCGCGGCCATTCGCGAGAGGCGGTGATGGACTCGGTGGTGCGCTCCATGGAAGATTACATCAACTACCTTACGCCGCAGTTCTCCCGCACCCACATCAACTTCCAGCGCGTGCCGACGGTGGACACTTCCAACCCGTTCGCGGCCAAAAGCATCCCCTCGCTGGACGAGAGCTTTGTGGTGATCCACTTCCGCAATCTCGAAGGCATTGATTACCCCTGGCTGCTGGCGATGCTGCAGGGCTCATTTATTTCTCACATGAATACGTTGGTGGTGCCGGGCGGAAAAATGGGGCTGGCGATGGAGCTCATCATGACGCCGCTGGTGGAGCGGTTGATGGAGGGAAAGCAGATTGCGTGACGTCTGTTGCCGGATGGCGCTTCGCTTATCCGGCCTACGTTCGTGCAGTTGTAGGCCCGGTAAGCGCAGCGCCACCGGGCTTTGTTTTTAAGCCTCGATCACTTCATACGAATGGGTGATTTTTACCGCTTTCTCCAGCATTAACGCCACAGAGCAGTACTTCTCCGCAGACAGATCCACCGCACGGGAAACCGCCGCGTCCTTCAGTGCTTTACCGGTCACCACAAAGTGCAGGTTAATGTGGGTGAACAGGCGTGGCGCCTCTTCGCGACGTTCTGACGTGAGTTTGACCTCACAATCCGTTACGTCATGACGGCCTTTTTGCAGAATCGACACCACGTCAATCGCGCTGCATCCCCCTGCCGCCATCAGCACCATTTCCATCGGGCTTGGCGCTTTATCGCCGGAGTTACCGTCCATCAAAATCTGGTGCCCCGACGCGGACTCGCCCAGGAACGTTAAACCTTCAACCCATTTCACGCGCGCTTGCATATTCTTAAACTCCAACGTTGCATTTTTGGTGACAGATTACGCGTGCGTTACATTTCTCGCAATGGAAGGCGACCTGCATCATGCTGAAGCGAGACACCAGGAGACACGCGGCGAAAGCTATGCTAAAACACTCTGGATGCTACAGTAATACATTGACGTTACACATGTATGCAGAGGACATCAAACTTTACTGGCTGCGAAACGTTACGGTAGCCGACTTCCCAGGGTATGGGTAAGAATTCGATTGCAACCCCAGAGTCCGGATGCATCTGATGACTCTGGTGACAGCTTATAACAGAGGATAACAGCGCATGGTGCTTGGCAAACCGCAAACAGACCCGACTCTCGAATGGTTCTTGTCTCATTGCCACATTCATAAGTACCCATCAAAGAGCACGCTGATTCACCAGGGTGAAAAAGCGGAAACGTTGTATTACATCGTTAAAGGCTCGGTGGCAGTGCTGATCAAAGATGAAGAAGGGAAAGAGATGATCCTTTCTTATCTGAACCAGGGCGATTTCATCGGTGAACTGGGCCTGTTTGAAGAGGGCCAGGAACGTAGCGCCTGGGTTCGTGCAAAGACAGCATGTGAAGTGGCTGAAATTTCTTACAAGAAGTTCCGTCAGCTGATCCAGGTAAACCCGGACATCCTGATGCGTCTTTCTTCCCAGATGGCGCGCCGTCTGCAGGTCACCTCAGAGAAAGTGGGTAACCTCGCCTTCCTGGACGTGACGGGTCGTATCGCTCAAACCCTGTTGAACCTGGCGAAACAGCCAGACGCCATGACCCACCCGGACGGCATGCAAATTAAAATTACCCGTCAGGAAATTGGTCAGATCGTCGGTTGCTCCCGTGAAACAGTGGGTCGTATTCTGAAAATGCTCGAAGATCAGAACCTGATCTCCGCCCACGGTAAAACCATCGTGGTCTACGGAACGCGTTAATTCCGCTTAAGCGGCGTGCCATCGCAAGGTGTCACGCCGTTTTTGTCTCTACTCCCCATGTGGCGCAGGCTGATCTATCACCCGGAAGTTAACTACGCACTGCGGCAAACGCTGGTGTTGTGTCTTCCCGTGGCCATAGGCCTGATCCTTGGACATCTTCAGCAGGGCCTGCTGTTTTCCCTCGTGCCCGCCTGCTGCAACATCGCCGGTCTGGACACGCCGCATAAGCGCTTTTTCAAACGCTTGATTATCGGTGGCGGCCTGTTTGCGGGCTGTAGCCTTGCGGTGCAGCTTCTGCTTGCCCGGGATATCCCGCTGCCGCTGATCCTGACCGTCCTGGCGATGACGCTGGGCGTCACGGCAGAAATCAGTTCGCTGCACGCGCGCCTGCTTCCCGCGTCGCTGATTGCGGCCATCTTCACCCTGAGCCTCGCCGGGAATATGCCGGTGTGGGAGCCGCTGCTGATCTACGCCCTCGGCACGCTGTGGTACGGGGTATTTAACTGGTTCTGGTTCTGGCTGTGGCGGGAACAGCCGCTGCGCGAATCGCTGAGCCTGCTCTACGTGCAGCTGGCGGAGTACTGCGAAGCCAAATACACCCTGCTGACCCAGCATACCGATCCGGAAAAATCCTTACCGCCGCTGCTGGCGCGCCAGCAGAAGGTGGTGGATCTGATAAGCCAGTGCTATCAGCAGCTGCATATGCTCGCCGCCAACAAGAACCACGAATATAAACGGCTGCTGCGCACCTTCCAGGTGGGGCTGGATCTGCAGGAGCATATATCGGTGAGCCTGCACCATCCGCAGGAGGTGCAAAAGCTGGTCGAGCGCAGCCACGCCGAAGCGGTCATCCGCTGGAACGCGCAGACCGTTTCCGCGCGCCTGCGGGTGCTGGCGGACGATATTCTCTATCACCGCTACCCCACGCGCTTTAACATGGAAAAACAGCTCGGCGCGCTGGAGAAAATTGCCCGTCAGCATCCGGATAACCCGGTCGGCCAGTTTGCCGCCTGGCACTTCAGCCGCATCGCCCGCGTGCTGCGCACCCAGCGCCCGCTGTATCCCCGCGACCTGATGGCGGATACGCAGAAGCGGCTGCCGCTATTGCCCGCGCTCAAAAGCTACCTGTCCCTTAAGTCGTCCGCTCTGCGTAACGCCGCACGGATTAGCGTCATGCTGAGCATCGCCAGCCTGATGGGCATGGCGCTGCATCTGCCGAAACCCTACTGGATCTTAATGACCGTGCTGTTTGTCACCCAGAACGGCTACGGCGCCACGCGGGTGCGTATTCTGCACCGGGCTGGCGGCACCATGGCAGGGCTGATTATTGCGGGCGTAACGCTGCACTTTCACGTGCCGGAAGGCTATACCCTGGCGGGGATGCTGGCGGTCACCCTGGTAAGCTACCTGATTATCCGCAAAAACTACGGCTGGGCGATGGTGGGCTTTACGGTAACGGCGGTATATACCCTTCAGCTGCTTACGCTCAACGGCGAACAGTTTATCGTTGCCCGCCTGATCGATACGCTGATTGGGTGTCTGATTGCCTTCGGCGGTATGGTCTGGCTCTGGCCGCAGTGGCAAAGCGGATTGCTGCGCCAGAACGCCCACGACGCGCTGGAGGCCGACCAGCAGGCCATTCGTCTGATCCTGAGCGACGACCCGCAGCCCTCCCCTCTGGCGTATCAGCGGATGAAAGTTAATCAGGCGCACAACGCCCTGTTTAACTCGCTCAGCCAGGCGATGCAGGAGCCGGGCTTTAACGCGCACTATCTGGCGGACATGAAGCTTTGGGTCACGCACAGCCAGTTTATCGTTGAGCACATTAACGCCATGACCACGCTGGCGCGCGAGCACACGATGCTGACGCCGGACCTGGCGCAGCGCTATTTGCAGTCGTGTGAAATTGCCCTGCAGCGGTGTCAGCAGCGTCTGGAGTATGACGCGCCGGGTGAGTCGGGGGATTCGAACATTCTGGAAGCGCCGGAGACGCTGACCCACGGGCCGATGAGCACGCTGGAGCAGCACTTGCAGCGCGTGCTGGGGCATCTGAACACCATGCACACCATTTCGTCGGTGGCATGGCGTCAGCGCCCGCATCACGGCATTTGGTTAACGCGACGGTTAAAACGAACCGAGTATTAGCCTTTAACGATCTTCCCGACCGCCGCGGCAAAGCGGGTGAGCCCGTCTTCAATATCCTTATCTTCCACCACCAGCGACGGCGCGAAGCGCATCACGTCCGGCCCCGCATTCAGCACCATTACCCCTTCGTGGGCTGCAGCATGCAGAAAATCGCGGGCGCGGCCCTTGTACTGCGGCTTGAGCTCAGCACCGATCAGCAGACCCATGCCACGAATTTCGCTGAACACGTCGTACTGCTCGTCAATCTTCTGCAGGTGTTTCACAAACAGCTCGCGCTTCGCGCTAACGCCGTTCAGCACCTCTGGGGTGTTGATAATGTCGAACGCGGCACCCGCCACGGCGCTCGCCAGTGGGTTACCGCCGTAGGTGGAGCCGTGGGAGCCAACGTGGAACGCGGAGGCGATCTCCTGGGTCGTCAGGACCGCGCTCACCGGGAAACCGCCGCCGAGAGCTTTGGCGCTGGTCAGGATGTCCGGCGTCACGCCGTAGTGCATATAGGCGAACAGGGAGCCGGTACGCCCCATCCCGCACTGCACTTCATCAAAGACCAGCAGCGCCTGATGCTCATCGCACAGCGCGCGCAGCCCCTGCAGGAATTCCGGGGTGGCCGCCGTCACGCCGCCCTCACCCTGGATCGGCTCAACGACTACCGCGCAGGTGTGGTCGTCCATCACCGCTTTCACCGCGTGCAGATCGTTAAACGGCACGTGAACGATGTCGGCCGGTTTCGGACCAAAGCCGTCGGAATACTTCGGCTGGCCGCCAACGGAGACGGTAAAGAAGGAGCGTCCGTGGAAGGCGTTGTGGAAGGCGATGATTTTGGTTTTGTACGGGCTGTGGCGGGTTGTGGCGTAGTAGCGCGCCAGCTTAAAGGCGGTTTCGTTGGCTTCGGTGCCGGAGTTCATAAACAGCACGCGCTCGGCAAAGGTCGCATCAATGATCTTGCGGCCCAGACGCAGCGCCGGCTCGTTGGTGAACACGTTGCTGGTGTGCCACAGGGTTTCGCCCTGGGTTTTCAGCGCCTCAACCAGCGCGGGATGACAATGACCCAGCGCCGTGACCGCAATACCGCCCGCGAAATCCACATACTCTTTACCCTGTTGATCCCAGACGCGGCTGCCTTTCCCCTTCACCGGGATAAACTCAGCCGGTGCATAAATCGGCAGGATCACTTCATCGAATGTTGCGCGGGTAATTGCTGGTTGTTCAGTTGCCATGTCATGCCCATCCATTTTACGTCACAGTGCTTGTGAAAATATAACCACAAAATATGCATAAAAAATCACAGTAAGGCAACAGATATTCAGCGATGGAGGAAATTAGCCAGCAGGTCATGCCCCTGCTCGCTGAGGATGCTTTCCGGGTGGAACTGCACGCCCTCGAGGTCCCACTCGCGGTGGCGAATCCCCATGATCTCCTGGGTATCGCTCCAGGCCGTCACCTCAAAGCAGGCGGGCAGCGTCGGCGGGTCAATGACCAGGGAGTGGTAGCGCGTCACGGTTAACGGATTATTGAGCCCCGTGAATACCCCGGTGCCGGTATGCGTGACCGGCGAGGTTTTTCCGTGCATCACTTTCGCGGCACGCACGATGGTGGCGCCAAACGCCTGGGCAATCGCCTGATGGCCCAGGCAGACGCCCAGAATGGGCAGCTTGCCGGCATAGTGGCGGATAACCTCCAGAGACACGCCGGATTCTGACGGCGTGCAGGGGCCGGGTGAAATCACGATTTTCTGCGGCGCCAGCGTCGCAATCTCGGCGAGATCGATCTCGTCGTTGCGACGAACAACCACCTCTGCACCCAGTTCGCAAAAGTACTGGTAAAGGTTCCAGGTGAAGGAATCGTAGTTATCAATCAGCAGAATCATGGCGGCTCCCGAAAAAAATGCCGCCCTATTCTACTCAGATTCCCGCGCTTCGCTCACTACTTTGGCAAAGATCGCGTTTAGCGCCGTCAAGTCGCCCGTTGCGCCGCTGCGGTTAGCCGCCACCCACTGCTCGGGATCGATATCGCGCCAGTCCAGCGCGTAACCCGCGTGGATGGCCAGCTGCTCAAAGAATACGCGCTGGGCAATGCCGTTACCGCGCACAAACGGGTGCAGCATATTGATTTCGCAGTAATAGTGGCTAGCTCTGTCAACAAACGTCGCGCGCTCAAGCCCCGCAAGATACTTTTCGCTTTCCAGCGCCGCCATCAGCTCGTTACCCATCTTTTCGATGTACTCAAAGTGGCAGAAGGGAATGTCATCCTTAAAAATATCGTCGGTACGGAATTCGCCGGCCTGCTTCATCTCTCTGCGGTAGAGATGGCGGTGAATAAGGCACAGATGGGGCAACCCGGGCGCGGAAGGCCCCAGCGCCAGCGTTTCAATATGAGGTTCTGAGGGACCATGACCTTTTTCAAGGAGACAACTGGCCTGAAAGTTGACGCTACGCTGCTGCTCCCAGAGACGGGATTTTTGCTTGTCGGTGAGTTTTTTCACTAAACGCCTCCCTGAATAGTCCGTTTGCCACAAGTATAAGCAGCAAAACGCGCTTTCGCAGGGAGGGTCACAACACGGGCGAGCATCGCCCGTGTCGAAGAAGGTTACGGCAGAACTTTTGCAGAGAGGATGACGACAGGTTTTGACGGCACATTCTGGTACGGCCCGACGTCGTGCGTTTGTACCTGTGAAATCTTGTCCGCCACGTCCATCCCCTTCACGATTTTACCGAAGACGGCATAGCCAAAATCGCGCTGGCCGTGGTCGAGGAAGGCGTTATCCGCGACGTTGAGGAAGAACTGGCTGGTCGCGCTGTCTTTGTCTGCCGTACGCGCCATGGAGATGGTACCGCGCTTGTTCAGCAGGCCGTTGTCCGCTTCGTTTTTAATAGGTGGGTTCGGCTGTTTCTGCTGCATCTGCTCGTTAAAACCGCCGCCCTGAATCATAAAGCCCGGGATCACGCGGTGGAAGGTGGTGTTGTTATAGAAACCGCTGTTCACATAGTCGAGGAAGTTTTTCACAGAAACCGGAGCTTTCTGGCTATTCAGTTCCAGCTCAATGTTCCCGGCAGAGGTAGTCAGCAGAACGTGAGGGTCCCCTTTGGCTGCCAGCGCAGCAGGGGAAACGGCAGAAAGAGCAAACACAGCTGCGACAGCCGCCAGCGTTGATTTGAGCATGAGAATTCCTTAACAAAGCGCAGTATAAAAAGCGAATGGCTTGATTCTAAAGAGCAGTATGAACGGAGACCAGCCTTTTACCTAATTTTACGAAATTGAAACAGTTGTAACCACGCAAACGATTGGTTAGAGCGCCTTTTTATGTGATCCGGATCACATAAAAACCTGCAATGAAGTTCAAATTTCTCTTAAAAGATATGAATAGATCACTTTAATGTCTAAAATCTGCCCGCTCTCAGCGCCCGCCGGGCGCGTTTGTTTTTTTGAACAGGCCAGACATGACTAACAGCAATCGCATCAAGCTCACATGGATCAGCTTCTTCTCCTACGCCCTGACCGGCGCGTTGGTGATCGTCACCGGGATGGTGATGGGGAATATCGCAGACTACTTCCAGCTGCCCGTATCCAGCATGAGTAACACCTTCACCTTCCTCAATGCAGGGATCCTGATCTCTATCTTCCTGAACGCCTGGCTGATGGAAATCGTGCCGCTGAAAACCCAGCTGCGTTTTGGCTTTGTGCTGATGGTCGCCGCCGTGGCGGGCCTGATGCTGAGCCACAGCATCGCCCTGTTCTCCGCCGCGATGTTCGTGCTCGGCCTGGTCAGCGGGATCACCATGTCGATCGGTACGTTCCTCATTACCCACATGTATGAAGGCCGCCAGCGCGGCGCGCGCCTGCTGTTTACCGACTCCTTCTTCAGCATGGCCGGGATGATTTTCCCGATGGTTGCCGCCGTTCTGCTGGCGCGCAGCATCGAGTGGTACTGGGTCTACGCCTGCATTGGTCTGGTCTACGTCGCGATCTTTATCCTGACCTTCGGCTGTGAATTCCCGGTGCTGGGCAAACAAGCGCAAACCACCGCAGAGCCCGTTGCGAAAGAGAAATGGGGCATCGGCGTGCTGTTCCTCTCCATCGCCGCCCTGTGCTACATCCTGGGCCAGCTGGGCTTTATCTCCTGGGTGCCGGAATACGCCAAAGGCCTGGGCATGAGCCTGAACGACGCGGGCAAGCTGGTAAGCGATTTCTGGATGTCTTACATGTTCGGCATGTGGGCGTTTAGCTTCATCCTGCGCTTCTTCGATCTGCAGCGCATTCTGACCGTGCTGGCGGGCCTGGCCACCGTGCTGATGTATCTGTTCATCAACGGTTCCCCGGACAATATGCCGTGGTTCATTATGACCCTGGGCTTCTTCTCCAGCGCGATTTACACCTCGATCATCACGCTGGGCTCCCTGCAGACCAAAGTGGCCTCGCCGAAGCTGGTTAACTTCGTGCTGACCTGCGGCACCATCGGCACCATGCTCACCTTCGTGGTCACTGGCCCGATCGTGGCCCACAGCGGCCCGCTGGCGGCGCTGCACACCGCTAACGGTCTGTATGCCGTGGTGTTCATCATGTGCTTCGTTCTGGGCTTCGTGACCCGCCACCGCCAGCACAACGCGGCAGCAGCGTCTCACTAAACCCTATGCCCCTTTGCGCTCGGCAGAGGGGCTGTTTCTGGCAAAGCTAACCTCCTCTCCCCCGATATCCATCTGGATCCACGTCTGCGCCAGCTGCGTCGTGGCGATCACCCGCCCCTGACGAATCGACCAGCGCACCGGCACCTGACAGCGCACCGCTTCAAACCCGCTCTCCGCAGGCAAAATCACCAGATTCGCCGGATTGCCCGTGGCAATACCGTAATCGCTCAGGCCAAAGGTTCGGGCGCTGTTGTGGGTTATCAGATTCAGGCCGCTGTGGATTTGCGGATAGCCCATCATCTGGCAAACGTGTAGCCCCATGTGCAGCACCTGCAGCATGTTGCCGGTGCCGAGCGGGTACCACGGGTCGAAGACGTCATCGTGGCCAAAGCAGACGTTGATGCCCGCTTCCTGCAGCTCTTTCACCCGGGTGATGCCGCGGCGCTTCGGATAGTCGTCAAAGCGTCCCTGGAGGTGGATATTGACCAGCGGGTTAGCGACGAAGTTAATCCCCGACATCTTCAGCAGACGGAAAAGCCGCGAGGTATATGCCCCGTTGTAGGAGTGCATGGCGGTGGTATGGCTGGCCGTCACGCGCGGGCCGATCCCTGCCTCGTACGCCAGCGTGGCAACCGTCTCGACAAACCGCGACTGCTCGTCGTCGATTTCATCGCAGTGAATATCCAGCGGACGGTCATACTTCTTCGCCAGCTCGAAGGCGATATGCAGCGACTGCACGCCATACTCGCGGGTGAACTCGAAGTGCGGGATCGCCCCCACCACGTCGGCCCCCAGCTTTATTGCCTCTTCCAGCAGCGCCGCGCCGTTCGGGTAAGAGAGGATCCCCTCCTGCGGGAACGCGACGATTTGCAGCGTCACCCACGGGGCGACCTCCTGCTTCACCTCCAGCATCGCCTTCAGGGCGGTGAGCGACGGGTCGGAGACATCCACGTGGGTGCGAACAAACTGGATGCCGTTGGCAATTTGCCACTTCAGCGTTTTCCAGGCGCGCGCTTTGACATCCTCGTGACTGAGCAGCGCCTTGCGTTCCGCCCAGCGCTCAATGCCTTCAAACAGCGTGCCGGACTGATTCCAGTTCGGCTCGCCCGCCGTCTGGGTGGTATCAAGATGGATATGCGGCTCGATGAACGGCGGGAGAGCAAGCCCGCCGCGCGCGTTCAATACTTCATAACTTTCGGCGCGGGTGTCGTCCATCGGGGTGATGTCACCAAATCGCCCGTTCTCAATGGCGAGTTGCCACAGTCCTTCCCGACCCGGTAAACGAACATTCTGCACAAGCCATAACGGTGATGTAGACATACCTTCTCCTAAAACGCCGCCGATAATCCGGCATCTCGATTTTTGTAAAACCGCCCCTGATTTGTACACAAATTCAGCGAGCACGAAAAGCCTGCGATTTCCGCTACTTATAAAAATCCTGACAAATCAGACATATACCCCCTAAGGGGTAGGCGAAGACGTATTTGATTTGCATCAATAAGCGCCACTGCTGAATCGTTAAGGTAGGCAATAATAGAAAAGAAATCGAGGCAAAAATGAGCAAAGTCAGACTCGCTATCATCGGTAACGGCATGGTCGGCCACCGCTTTATTGAGGATCTCCTCGATAAGGCCGATGCTGAGCGGTTCGATATTACCGTGTTCTGTGAAGAACCCCGCAAGGCGTACGATCGCGTGCACCTCTCTTCCTACTTCTCCCATCATACCGCCGAAGAGCTCTCTCTGGTGCGCGAAGGTTTCTACGAGAAGCATGGCGTAAACGTGCTGGTGGGCGAACGCGCCATCACCATTAACCGTCAGGAAAAAGTGATCCACTCCAGCGCCGGACGTACGGTTTTTTACGACAAGCTGATCATGGCGACGGGCTCGTACCCTTGGATCCCGCCGATTAAAGGTTCTGAAACTCAGGATTGCTTCGTTTACCGTACGATTGAAGATCTCAACGCCATCGAATCCTGCGCCCGCCGCAGCAAGCGCGGCGCGGTGGTCGGCGGCGGCCTGCTGGGTCTGGAAGCCGCGGGCGCGCTGAAAAACCTCGGCGTTGAAACCCACGTCATCGAATTTGCCCCGATGCTGATGGCCGAACAGCTGGACCACATGGGTGGCGACCAGCTGCGTCGTAAAATCGAAAGCATGGGCGTGAAGGTTCACACCAGCAAGAACACCAAAGAGATCGTGCAGGAAGGCACCGAAGCCCGCAAAACCATGCGCTTTGCCGACGGCAGCGAGCTGGAAGTGGACTTCATCGTCTTCTCCACCGGGATTCGCCCACGCGACAAGCTGGCGATCCAGTGCGGTCTGGCCGTGGCGCAGCGCGGCGGGATCATGATTAACGACACCTGCCAGACCTCCGACCCGGATATTTACGCCATCGGCGAATGCGCCAGCTGGAACAACCGCGTGTACGGCCTGGTGGCGCCGGGCTATAAAATGGCGCAGGTCGCCGTGGACCATATCCTCGGCAGCGAAAACGCCTTCACCGGCGCAGACATGAGCGCCAAGCTGAAGCTGCTGGGCGTGGACGTGGGCGGCATTGGCGATGCGCATGGCCGCACGCCTGGCGCTCGCAGCTACGTCTATCTCGACGAAAGCAAAGAGGTCTACAAACGCCTCATCGTCAGCCAGGACAATAAAACCCTGCTCGGCGCGGTGCTGGTCGGCGATACCAGCGACTTCGGTAACCTGCTCCAGCTGGTGCTGAACGCCATCGAGCTGCCGGAAAACCCGGACGCGCTGATCCTCCCGGCGCACGCCTCCAGCGGCAAACCGTCCATCGGCGTGGATAAACTGCCGGACAGCGCCCAGATTTGCTCCTGCTTCGACGTCACCAAAGGCATGCTGATCTCCGCGATCAACAAAGGGTGTCACACCGTTGCGGCGCTGAAAGCGGAAACCAAAGCCGGTACCGGCTGCGGCGGCTGTATTCCGCTGGTCACCCAGGTGCTGAACGCCGAGCTGGCGAAACAGGGCATCGAAGTGAACAACAACCTGTGCGAGCACTTTGCTTACTCTCGCCAGGAGCTGTATCACCTGATCCGCGTGGAAGGCATCAAGTCCTTCGACGAACTGCTGGCGAAACACGGCCAGGGTTACGGCTGTGAAGTGTGTAAACCGACCGTCGGCTCCCTGCTGGCCTCCTGCTGGAACGAGTACGTGCTCAAACCCGAGCACACGCCGCTGCAGGACACCAACGACAACTTCCTCGCGAACATTCAGAAAGACGGCACCTACTCCGTCATCCCTCGCTCGGCCGGGGGCGAAATCACGCCGGAAGGGCTGGTGGCCGTGGGCCGCATCGCCCGCGAATTTAACCTGTACACCAAAATCACCGGTTCCCAGCGCATCGGCCTGTTTGGCGCGCAGAAGGACGACCTGCCGGAAATCTGGCGCCAGCTGATTGAAGCAGGCTTCGAAACCGGCCACGCGTACGCCAAGGCGCTGCGTATGGCGAAAACCTGCGTGGGCAGCACCTGGTGCCGCTATGGCGTGGGCGACAGCGTCGGCTTCGGCGTGGAGCTGGAAAACCGCTATAAAGGCATCCGCACCCCGCACAAAATGAAGTTCGGCGTCTCGGGATGTACCCGTGAATGTGCGGAAGCCCAGGGTAAAGACGTGGGGATTATCGCCACCGAAAAAGGCTGGAACCTGTATGTCTGCGGTAACGGCGGGATGAAACCACGCCACGCGGACCTGCTGGCCGCGGATCTCGATCACGACACGCTGATTCAGTATCTCGACCGCTTCATGATGTTCTACATCCGTACCGCCGATAAGCTGACCCGTACCGCCTCCTGGCTCGATAACCTGGAAGGCGGCATCGACTACCTGAAAGCGGTGATCATCGACGACAAGCTGGGCCTGAACGAACATCTGGAAGCAGAGATGGCTCGCCTGCGCGAAGCGGTGATCTGTGAGTGGACCGAAACCGTGAATACCCCGGCGGCGCAGACGCGCTTCAAACACTTTATCAACAGCACTCAGCGCGACCCGAATGTACAGGTTGTGCCAGAGCGTGAACAGCATCGTCCGGCGACACCGTATGAACGTATCCCGGTCACGCTGGTGGAGGAAAACGCATGAGCCAGTGGATAACCATCTGCGATATTAACGACATTATCCCCGCAACCGGCGTCTGCGCGCTGCTGGGCAACGAGCAGGTTGCGATTTTCCGCCCTCGCCACGATGAACAGCTCTTTGCCATCAGCAACATCGACCCGTTCTTCGAGGCCAGCGTGCTCTCCCGTGGGTTGATTGCGGAGCATCAGGGCGAACTGTGGGTCGCCAGCCCGCTGAAAAAGCAGCGCTTCCGTTTACGTGACGGACTGTGCATGGAAGATGAAAACTACTCGGTGAAGCACTACGACGTTCGCGTGAAGGACGGCAAGGTGCAGCTACAGGGCTAATTCCCTCGCCTTTTCAATATGAAAAGCTTATGACCCCTTATGGGTAACGGCAGGAAAAACCGTATATTTTCGGCGATTCCTGCTGTTATCCTGACGTCAATTCCTGTCCCTCCATGAATGCTGTGAGGTAATGTCGTGGATCACCTGCCGATTTTTTGTCAATTACGCCATCGCGACTGCCTGCTTGTGGGCGGCGGCGATGTGGCCGAGCGCAAAGCGCGCCTGCTGCTGGAAGCGGGGGCCCAACTGACCGTCAACGCCCTCGCCTTCGCCCCGCAGTTTGAGGTCTGGGCCCGGGAAGGGATGCTCACGCTGGTTCAGGGAGAGTTTGACGAATCCCTGCTGGATACCTGCTGGCTGACTATAGCCGCAACGGATAATGATGACGTGAACCAGCGCGTCAGCGATGCCTGCGAAGCGCGCCGCATTTTCTGCAACGTGGTGGATGCGCCGAAAGAGGCCAGCTTTATTATGCCGTCGATTATCGACCGCTCGCCGCTAATGATTGCGGTGTCGTCCGGCGGACGCTCGCCGGTTCTCGCCCGGCTGCTGCGGGAAAAACTGGAGGCCATGCTGCCCCAGCACCTCGGTCAGATTGCCCACTACGCCGGGCAGCTCCGCGCCCGCGTGAAGCAAACCTTCGCGACCGTGGGCGAGCGCCGCCGCTTCTGGGAAAAATTCTTTGTGAACGACAGGCTGGCGCAGTCGCTGGCGAACCAGGACACTAAAGCCGTTGAAGAGACGACCGAACGGCTGCTGAGCGAGCCGCTGGATCACCGCGGTGAAGTGGTGCTGGTTGGCGCGGGCCCGGGCGATGCGGGCCTGCTGACGCTGAAAGGCCTGCAGCAGATCCAGCAGGCGGATATCGTGGTTTATGACCGTCTGGTCTCTGACGACATTATGAACCTGGTGCGTCGCGACGCCGACCGCGTCTTCGTGGGCAAACGCGCGGGCTACCACTGCGTGCCGCAGGAGGAGATTAACCAGATCCTGCTTCGCGAGGCGCAGAAAGGCAAGCGCGTGGTGCGCCTTAAGGGCGGCGACCCGTTGATCTTTGGGCGCGGCGGCGAGGAGCTGGAAACCCTGTGCAGCGCAGGTATTCCGTTCTCCGTGGTGCCGGGCATTACGGCGGCATCCGGTTGCTCAGCCTACTCAGGTATTCCGCTGACCCACCGGGATTACGCCCAGAGCGTGCGTCTGGTGACGGGCCACCTCAAAACTGGCTGCGAGCTGGACTGGCATAACCTGGCCGCCGAAAAGCAGACGCTGGTGTTCTATATGGGGCTGAATCAGGCCGCTACCATTCAGGCGAAGCTGCTGGAGCACGGCATGGAGGCGGATATGCCCGTCGCGCTGGTGGAAAACGGTACCACCATAACGCAGCGCGTGGTGGATGGCGTGCTGACCCAGTTAGGCGAGCTGGCGCAGCAGGTTGAAAGCCCGGCGCTGATCGTGGTAGGCCGCGTGGTTGAACTGCGCGAGAAGCTGAACTGGTTCTCTCATCATTAACGTATAGCACGTTGGCATTGCGGCTTTTAGTCGGGTGGCGGCTTCGCCTTACCCGACCTACACGATCCCGTAGGCCGGGTAAGCGTTAGCGCCACCCGGCAAGCAGACTCAAGGTTTCGCGACAAACCCAATCGCTTCGTATACCGCTTTCAGGGTTTCGGACGCGCGCGCGCTGGCTTTTTCCGCGCCGTCTCTCATCACCTTCTGCAGGAAAGCTTCGTCGTTACGGAAGCGATGATAACGCTCCTGAAGCTCGGTCAGCATGCCGGAAACGGCGTCTGCCACTTCACCTTTCAGGTGGCCGTACATCTTGCCTTCGAAGTGCTGTTCCAGCTCAGGAATGCTCTGGCCAGTCACGCCGGAGAGGATATCCAGCAGGTTGGAAACGCCCGCTTTATTCTGCACGTCGTAGCGCACCACCGGCGGCTCGTCGGAGTCGGTGACCGCGCGCTTGAGCTTTTTCACCACCGATTTCGGATCTTCCAGCAGGCCGATAACGTTGTTGCGGTTATCGTCAGACTTGGACATCTTCTTGGTCGGCTCCAGCAGCGACATGACGCGTGCGCCCGATTTCGGAATAAACGGCTCAGGCACTTTAAACACCTCGCCATAAAGCGCGTTAAAGCGCTGGGCGATATCGCGGCTCAGCTCCAGATGCTGTTTCTGGTCTTCACCGACAGGAACCTGGTTGGTCTGGTACAGCAGAATGTCAGCCGCCATCAGCACCGGATAGTCAAACAGACCCGCGTTGATGTTTTCAGAATAGCGCGCGGATTTATCCTTGAACTGGGTCATGCGGCTCAGCTCGCCGAAATAGGTGTAGCAGTTCAGCGCCCAGCCCAGCTGCGCGTGCTCCGGCACGTGAGACTGAACGAAGATGGTGCTCTTCTCAGGATCGATGCCGCAGGCCAGATACAGGGCCAGCGTGTCGAGGGTGGCTTTGCGCAGCTTCTCAGGATCCTGACGCGCGGTTATCGCGTGGAGATCGACGATGCAGTAAATGCAATGGTAGTCATCCTGCATGCTGACCCACTGACGTAACGCACCCATGTAGTTACCAATGGTCAATTCACCTGAAGGCTGCGCGCCACTAAAAACGATGGGCTTAGTCATGATTCAATTCCTGATGTTCACTGTGCGAAAGCCCGAGAGCGGGCAACAAATCTTTGAAGTGGTCGAAGACCACATCCGGCTCACTAAGCGTGATGGACTCACCATAGTTATAGCCATAGGTTAATCCGACGGAAGGACACCCTGCCGCGCGGGCAGCCAGAATATCATTGCGGGAATCGCCGACAAAGAGCAGCTCCGCAGGCATTAAGGATAATTTTCCTGCCACCAGCAGCAGCGGTTCCGGATGCGGCTTTTTGTTCTGCACGTCATCGCCGCCCACGATTACGGAAAAATACTTCGCGATATCGAGCGCTTCAAGAAGAGGCGCAACGAACGGCGTGGGCTTGTTGGTCACCAGACCCAGCGGGATGCCTTCGGCATGCAGCGCGCTCAGCGTTTCCTGAACGTCCGGGAACAGGAAGCTGCCCTCCTCGACGGTCTCTTCGTAGAAACGATCGAACAGCTTGCGCAGAATACGCAGCTGCTCATCCTGCGGGATGTCGGCGTGATCGACGCTCGGTTTACCCTGGGCAGAGCGCTGCGACGCGCGCTCCTGACGCGCCCACGTTAACGCGCGCTCCATCAGAACGTCGGCGCCGTTACCAATCCATGTTACCACGCGCTCTTCACCCGCAACGGGAAGCTCAAGGGCATACAGCGCCTGGTCCACGGCGCTCGTTAAGCCCGGCGCGCTGTCGACCAGCGTGCCGTCGAGGTCAAACGCCACACCCCGAATTGTCTGCAATTTATCCATGACTTACCTTCGCCAGCTCGCGGCGCATTTCATCAATGACTTTTTTGTAATCCGGCTGGTCGAAAATGGCTGAACCGGCAACGAACATATCCGCGCCTGCCGCCGCAATTTCACCAATGTTATTCACTTTCACACCGCCGTCCACTTCCAGGCGAATATCGTAGCCTGACTCATCAATACGACGGCGCACTTCGCGCAGCTTGTCCAGCGTGTGAGGAATGAACGACTGACCGCCGAAACCCGGGTTGACGGACATCAGCAGGATCACGTCCAGCTTGTCCATAACATGGTCGAGGTAGCTCAGCGGCGTGGCCGGGTTAAACACCAGGCCCGCCTTACAGCCGTTCTCTTTGATCAGCTGCAGCGTGCGGTCCACGTGTTCAGAGGCTTCCGGATGGAAAGTGATGATGCTGGCACCCGCCGCGGCGAAGTCAGGCACGATGCGATCAACCGGCTTTACCATCAGATGTACGTCGATCGGCGCGGTAATGCCGTAGTTACGCAACGCCTTGAGCACCATCGGACCGATGGTCAGGTTAGGAACGTAGTGGTTATCCATCACGTCGAAATGGACGACATCCGCGCCAGCCGCCAGTGCGTTAGCCGTATCTTCACCCAGGCGGGCAAAATCGGCCGACAGAATTGAGGGAGCAATCAAAAACTGTTTCATCCGCTTCTCCTTGAAATGTGTTTACCGGCGGGCAAAACGGCTCAGGGGCGATAAAGAGCCAGGAGTTCGTCCACCTTTTTACGTGTGCCGCCGTTGCTGCTAATGCTGCGCCGCACCTTGACCTGAAAATGCTTCGCGGCTTTGTACCATTCGCGCGTATCAGGCGTGTCGTGATTCGAAATTAACACCGGAATTCTTTTGCTGACCAGCTTTTCCGCCATCTCCGCCAGACGCGCCTGTTCGGCAGGGCTGAAGCTGTTGGTGTGATAAGCGGTGAAGTTCGCCGTTGCAGACAGCGGCGCGTATGGCGGGTCGCAGTAAACCACCGAGTTTACGCCTGCCAGCTCCATACACTCTTCGTAGGAGAGGCAATGAAACTCTGCGTTCTGTGCTTTTTCGGCAAAGTGGTACAACTCGTCCTGTGGGAAATACGGGCGCTTATAGCGGCCAAAAGGCACGTTAAATTCCCCACGCAGATTATACCGGCACAGGCCGTTGTAACCATGCCGATTGAGATAGAGGAACAGCAGTGCGCGGCGGAACGGATCCTGGCTCTGGTTAAACTCCGTGCGGAACTGATAATAAACGTCCGGGCTATTGGTCTCGGGCGTGAACAGTTTGCGCGCCTCTGCGACGTACTCATCGGTACGCAGCTTAACGATGTTATAGAGGCTGATAAGGTCGCTGTTGATATCCGCCAGGATATAACGAGAAAAATCGGTGTTGAGGAACACCGATCCCGCACCCACGAAAGGTTCGATAAGACACTCGCCTTTTGGCAGGTGCTTTTTAATATCATCGAGCAGGGGGTATTTCCCCCCTGCCCATTTCAGAAAAGCGCGATTTTTTTTCATGCTGACTAACTGATTACACCTTCTCCGGCTGTGGAGAAAGCTCCGACAGCATCCTGCGCTTTAAACATTACTTCAGATCGGCCTGAACCTGATGAATCGGTTTCGCCCACGGGTTTTTCGCCTGAACATCAGCTGGCAGCGCCGCAACGGCACGTTTTGCTTCATCTTTAGACGAATAAACACCGCTTACCAGCACATACCACGGTTGACCGTTACGGGTCGTCTGATAAACAACGTAGTTTTTCAGATTTGATTTCTTCGCCCAGCTGTTGAGGTTGTCATAGTTAGACGAACTGCTCAGCTGCAGCGTGTAGTTGCTGGATGGCGCAGATTTCAGCGATCCGACGTTACCGGCCGTTTTGCCTGCCGCGCTGCTGGAGGCGGTTGCCGTCGCTGCAGGCGCCGCGGTGGCAGCCGGTGCCGTGGTGGTCGCCGTGGCTTTTGGCGCAGTCTGGGTGACAGGCGCTTTAGCAGGCTCGCTCACCGCTGCCGTTTCAGTGTGTTTCGGCTGTGCCGGAGCGGCTTTCACTTCAGGCGCTTTGACTACGGCCTGAGGTTTGGCTTCACGCTTAGGCTCAATCACCGCCTGCTTACGTTCAGGACGCGTCGCAGTTTGCGTCTGGCGCGGTTTGGTTTCGGTTGCAGCGGTAGCCGTTTGCGGCTGAGCGTTACCGCCGCGAATCGGTGCAACGGTTGCCGGCTCAGTTGGCAGCGTGGAGTTCACCGCAACGTTATCAACCTGCTGCTGGTTCTGCGGCTGCGTCAGCGCATTGTTCAGATCTCCCTGAACTTCTACGCGCTGCTGGCCTTCAGGCGCTGCAGGTGCCTGACCCTGAGCAGGGGTGGAAGAGACAGGTGGCAGAGAAACATCCTGCGGCGCCGTGGTGTTACCCGCGGTCTGCTCTGCAGAAGTGGCACCCGGTGCAGGCTGTGCGCCATTCGCCTGGTTGGACGCATCGTTACCGGACAGGTTGATGCTCTTCTCGGCGGAGGCGGTTTGCTCGGTTGAATTCGTTGACGGTGCTTTCAGCGCGGAGCCAATGCCGACAATCAGCAGCACAAGCACCAGAACGCCGAGGCCCATCATAATATACTGGCGGGAAGCCGGTTTTGGCGCAGCGGCTTTTTTACGTTTACGCGGGCGACGCTCTACAGGCTGTTCGTCCATTGAATCTTCTTCGGACTCATAATCCTCTTCTGCTCGCTCTTCGTGCACGTTGCGGCTGCGCGAAGGACGACGATCGTCTGCATCCAAATCAACATCGTCAAAGTTGATCTGCGGCTCGCTATCACGTTCTGAAGATTGACGAGAACGACCAGTACGACGATCGCTGGGATCGGGTTTCAGCTCGTCTTCTGGTTTGAATTCATCCATTTAACACCCCACTCAAAGGCTTATGCCAACGACTTTGCATTTCACCTGAAGCTAAACGACCACCTGCGACAGTGGCCTGACCTTTCTAGTTTTTACGCCAGCTGACAATCAGCGATAGCGCCAAGAACGACATCGTGCGGCACTCCGCCGCGCACTTCACTCTTCCCTATTGCAAGCGGGAGTACAAGACGCATCTCACCTGCCAATACTTTTTTATCGCGCATCATGTGGGGTAAATACGCTTGCGCCGACATCTCCTGCGGCCCGGTCACCGGCAAGCCTGCACGCTCAAGCAGCGCAATGATGCGTGCCGTCTCTTCCGGCTTAAACTGGCCCAGACGTTCAGAGGTGCGGGCAGCCATCACCATGCCAGCCGCGACGGCTTCGCCGTGCAGCCAGTTGCCGTAACCCATTTCGGCTTCAATGGCGTGACCAAACGTATGCCCAAGATTCAGTAAAGCACGTAAGCCCGTTTCACGCTCGTCTGCGGCGACAACTTCTGCTTTCAGTTCGCAACAACGGCGAATGCAGTATGCCAGCTTAGCCTCATCCAGGCGCAACAACGCATCCATATTCTCTTCAAGCCAGCTAAAGAACTCGCCATCCAGAATAATGCCGTATTTGATCACTTCTGCCAGACCGGAAGCCAGCTCGCGCTTCGGCAGGGTTTTCAGACAGTCGAGATCCACCACCACCGATGCGGGCTGGTAGAACGCGCCAATCATATTTTTGCCGAGCGGGTGGTTGACTGCCGTTTTGCCGCCGACAGAGGAGTCGACCTGGGACAGCAGCGTGGTCGGGATTTGAATAAAACGAACGCCACGCTGATAGCTTGCGGCCGCAAAGCCGGTCAGATCGCCCACAACACCGCCGCCCAGGGCAAGCAGTGTTGTATCGCGACCGTGCGGTTTTTGCAGCAATGCGGTAAAGACGGTATCCAGTACCGTCAGGCTTTTATACTGCTCGCCATCGGGAAGAATCACACTGTCGACTTTTACGCCCGCCTGCTCAAGCAGGTGGCGTACGCGGTCGAGATAAAGCGGAGCCAGCGTCTCATTGGTGACCAGCATCGCCCGATCACCCGCTTTCAGTGGTAAAAAGGAAGCTGGGTCGTTAAACAAACCAGCCGCGATGGTGATAGGGTAACTACGTTCCCCGAGAGTAACTGTAATCCTCTCCATGACGCGACATCCACCTTTAATGCTTTTACCCGCAGGCGAGTGTATATAAAGCCAGAATCAGTTGCTTTCCAGCATATGAATAATCTGGTTTGCAACCACTTTAGCGCTCTGGTCGTCAGTACGAATGGTCACATCGGCAATCTCTTCATACAGCGGATTGCGTTCATCGGCCAACGCTTCCAGAACTTCGCGTGGTGGCGTTTCAACCTGCAGCAGCGGGCGCTTTTTATCGCGCTGCGTACGTGCCAGCTGTTTCTCGATGGTCGTCTCAAGATAGACCACTACGCCACGGGCGGAGAGACGGTTGCGGGTTTCGCGAGATTTCACAGAGCCGCCGCCTGTTGCCAGAACGATGCCCTGTTTTTCCGTGAGTTCGTTGATCACTTTTTCTTCTCGGTCACGGAAACCTTCTTCGCCTTCTACGTCGAAAACCCAGCCCACATCAGCTCCGGTTCGTTTCTCAATCTCTTGATCAGAATCGTAAAATTCCATATTGAGTTGTTGAGCTAACTGACGCCCAATAGTGCTTTTGCCGGCACCCATAGGCCCAACCAGAAAGATATTGCGTTTCTCTGCCATTTTATCGGTACTACTAAGACTATTCGTTAATGGTAATCCCCGCTTCGCAGACACCCAGCGTAGCAGGACATGAACTGAAACCTCATATGCAATAGAGCGAGAGTCAGACTAAAAATTATCTCAATACTCCGGCTTGTTTGGCAACTGATTAAATCACCGCGCCGGACGCATAAGGTAATAAGACGTCAGTCCAACTCAAATCGGTACTCCTTGTATGCTAATTCATGCCCCACGTCAAACATCTGCAACAATCTGAATGCAAAATCATTGCGGGGATTGTCACCCGTCAGCGAATACCCACCAGGCGTGGCGTAATAAATACCACTAACTCGCGCCGTTCATTGTCCTTCCCGTCGTGGCGAAAAAGCTGCCCAAGCCAGGGGATTTTTCCAAGCCCCGGCACGCTGTCGCTGCCGGTTTTGTTCTTCTGCGAAAAAATTCCACCCAACGCCAGCGTTTCTCCACTTTTTACCTCCACCTGGGTTTCTATCTCCTGTTTGTCGATCGCCAGCGTTTCGCCGTCCGCCTGCTGCAGGACCTGTCCCGGCATATTTTCGCTGATGTGTAATTTCAGGCGCACGCGTCCACCGGGCAGGACCACCGGTGTGACCTCCATCCCCAAAACCGCCTCTTTAAACTCAACGGAAGTTGCCCCGCTCTCACCGCTTGACACCTGATACGGAATTTCACTTCCCTGCTTGATGCTGGCCGGCTGCATATGCGAGGCCAGCAGCCGCGGGCTGGCGATGATATCGACCTGCTGTTTCTGCTCCAGCGCAGAGAGCTCCAGATCCAGCAGTCGACCATTGATCCGCCCGATGTTAAAGCCCACGTGGCTGGTGGCGCTGGCGACGGAGAGATCGCTGCCCAGCGTCGTGAGTTGTCCAACCTTGCCCGCGTCGGTCGCGTCGGCGAGACTCCACTTCACCCCCAGCTCGCGCAGGCTTTTTTCATTAATGGTCACAATATGCGCCGCCAGCTCGACCTGTTCGACCGGAATATCCATCTGGGCGGCCCAGCGCTGCAACGTATCCACTACCGTCTGGTTATCCCGAATCAGCAGCCGGTTGGTGCGTTTGTCGACGGATAAGCTCCCCTTTGGGCTCAGGAGCTTTTCCGCGGCTTTTTGCAGCTCTCCGGCATCGGCATAGGAAAAAGGGATGCCGTGAGACACCAGCGGTGCATCAAGCTGTCGTCGCGCCCGCTCCTGTTCTGCGCGTTCCTGCTGTTCACGCTGCCAGGCTGCGGTGTGCACGTAAAAAATCCCGCCCTCTTCCCGCAAAACGAGGCCTGCGCTGCTCACCACCGTCTGCAGCGCCTGACGCCAGGGAACGCGCGTCAGGTTAAGCGAAAGCGTGCCGCTGACGTCAGGCGATACCACCAGATTACGTTTCTCCTGTGCAACCAGGCTTTGCAGCACCTGGACGACGGGAACGTCATCCACCACCAGCGTGATCGGTTTTGGCGCGGCGGCCCACAGCGGATGGCTGAACGCCAGTAGCCACAGCATTATCCGTAGATTCATTCTTCTTCGTTCCTTCTCGTTGCCACGTCCATATTCCTGGTTTACATGCCTCACCCACGTCAACAACCAGTTCCGTTTCATTGATGTCTGTTATCGTCCAGCCTGCCGGGAAGCGCTCATGCGTTTTCAGCCGGTACCAGCGCTTCTGTCCATCCTGTAAAATGCCGGTGGCCTGCTGCCCTCTCACCATGCCGCGATAGTGCCACTGGGCCAGCTCGCCGAGGGCGCAGGGATCGTCCGGCGGGCGAAACGGGTCGCGCATGCCGGTTAATAGCAGCGCTGAGCAAACCAGCAGATATCGTGTGCTATTTCGCATGTTCCAGCTCCAGGCGCAGGCGCAACGCCGTACCTTGTGGCGCAATCGTAAAGGCGACGATCTGCACATCCCGCTGCGCCAGCCGGGAAAAAAGCGCCGGGAGTGCTTTCCACTCCAGATCCAGCATCAGTTCCCCTCCGTTCTGCAGGGGCTTCCAGTGCACCAGCGCCGCGTCATCGCCCTGAAAATCGAGCGGGGAAAACGGCATTTTCGCCCGTGCTACTGCCGTTTCTGAACGAAACGGCATCTGTCTGACAGCAGGCCATAACGCTGCGTTAGCCCTGACGTTCTCCATCAGCTGGCGTTCTAGTTCAGCACACTGCCTGTCTACCGGTCGGAGCAAGGTGCCACACGCGGCCAGTCCTGCCAGCAGGCTTCCCAGACACCAGAAGAGCACCCGCCCCCAGGGGCGGCTTTCGCACCAGCGTTCTAACAGAGCGTCCACGCGCTACCCCTCGCTTTTAAGATGGAGGATGAACGTCCAGCGCCCCTGACCGTCCTGCCGAAGCTCCCCCTCCGTTCCGGGGGTAAAACCCGCTATTTGGCCAAGCGCATCGCGCAGCGCAGTCAGTGCCGGCAGGGTGATGGCATACCCGGTCAATATCAGAGTGGGAGGCTGAAAGCGCAGCTCTGTCAGCCAGACCTGAGAAGGAATGGCGGCGGAGAGAGAGGTCAGCACGGGCTGCCACGCGCGTTCTTGACGTTCCTGCTCTGGCATCGGCCCTTGTGCGGCGAGTCTCTGCCGGGAGAGGAGCACATGCTGCACGGACTGCGCTCCCCTCAGATCCGCTTGCAGCGCCTGGATCCTCACGAGAGGATTCATCCGCAGACAGAAAATGGCCGCGAGCGTCAACAGCACGGTGCCGACCCAGAGTACGCCCCAGAAACGCAGGCACCGGGCGCGCCGCTGCTGTCGCCAGGGCATAAAGTTCATGATGCTCATCCAGGCACCTCGCTCATGGCTAACGCCAGCGCAACGGTATAATCCGCCCCGCATTCCGGAAGTGGAGCATGGCAGCGTACCAGAATGTCCCACGGCTCACGTTGGCTATCAAAAAGCGCAACGTCATCCGCCCGCAGAGCCAGCAGTGCCGCCAGATCGGCCACGTTTTCTGCTTCGGTAGTCAAGCGCCGCCCCCACTGGTGGCGCATCGCCCACAGCCACTGGCGATCGTCCCGCCAGGCGACACACTGCGCCGGTGCCAGCGCGGGCAGAAGATTCGCCAGCGTGCTGGCATCCGGCGTAATGGTCACCAGCCGCAAACGCAGCGCTTTCGCTAACGCCAGAAGGGTATCGACCTCTTTGTTTTGTGCGGCCGTCACGTGAAAGGTATTGCTGAACGTATCCTGCGCGTAATCGAAGCAGAGCGTATCGGCCGACATCTCCAGGTCGCGCGCGAGCGCGGCGCCAAGCCATGAGAGCTGCTCGCTGTCGCGCAGCGCAACGGTCGGACGGGGAAGCGAGCGTTGCAGGGTCCGTGACGCCGGGAATGAGAGGAACACCCGGTGATAGTGCGGCAGCGTTTTCCGCCAGTCGCGCAACGCATCAACCAGCTGTTCTGGCTGACAAATTTTGCCGTCACGAATGATGCCTTCGCCCAGAGGAATCGCCCACCAGCGGCGCAAGCACCAGCCGGACTTCTCGCGGGCCAACGCGACGATCCGCACCCTATCCTGTTGAATATGAACGCCCGTTTGCCATGTTTTGAAAGCCATGCTTCACGATCTCCTTATCGTCCGTCTCCTTGACGGCTATATCAATGAATCAGGCTTGCCTTTATACTACTGCGCGATTGTTTAGAAACTGCCCAAGTGAAACCAAATGGGAAATCTCCGGTGAAGTTCGTAAAGTATTTATTCATCCTTGCAGTCTGTTGCATTCTGCTGGGAGCAGGCTCGATTTACGGTTTGTACAAATATATTGAGCCACAGCTACCTGATGTCGCCACGCTTCGCGATGTGCGCCTCCAGATCCCGATGCAGGTCTATAGCGCCGATGGCGAGCTGATGGCGCAGTATGGCGAGAAGCGTCGTATCCCGCTGACCTTAAACCAAATTCCACCCGTAATGGTGAAAGCCTTTATCGCCACGGAGGACAGCCGTTTCTACGAGCACCACGGCGTCGATCCGGTGGGGATTTTCCGTGCCGCAAGCATTGCGCTGTTCTCGGGTCACGCCTCCCAGGGGGCGAGTACCATTACGCAGCAGCTGGCGCGTAACTTCTTCCTCAGCCCTGAAAAGACGCTGATACGTAAGATTAAAGAGGTGTTTCTTGCGATCCGCATTGAGCAACTGCTGAGCAAAGACGAAATCCTTGAGCTGTACCTCAACAAAATCTACCTGGGCTACCGCGCCTACGGGGTGGGGGCTGCCGCACAGGTGTACTTCGGTAAGCCTGTTGAGCAACTCACCTTAAGCGAAATGGCGACCATCGCCGGTCTGCCAAAAGCGCCGTCCACGTTTAACCCGCTCTACTCGCTCGATCGCGCCACCGCGCGTCGTAACGTCGTCCTGTCACGTATGCTGAGCGAAGGCTATATCAGCCAGAGCGAGTACGACCAGGCGCGTAACGATGTCATTGACGCTAACTACCATGCCCCGGAAATTGCCTTTGCGTCTCCTTACCTGACCGAGATGGTTCGCCAGGAGATGGTGAATCGCTACGGCGACAAGGCCTATGAAGATGGCTATCGCGTGTACACCACCGTCACCCGCAAAGTCCAGCAGGCGGCGCAGGAAGCGGTACGGAACAACGTGATGGACTACGATATGCGTCACGGCTATCGCGGCCCGTCAAACGTGCTCTGGAAGGTGGGCGAAAGCGCGTGGGACAGCAAAAAAATCACCAGTACGCTGAAGGCGCTGCCCACCTACGGCCCGCTCCTTCCAGCCGTGGTGACGCAGGCCGATCCTCAGGAAGCCGTGGCGACGCTCGCGGACGGTACCTCCGTCTCCCTGCGCATGGACGGTATTCGCTGGGCGCGTCCGTACCGTTCGGACACCCTTCAGGGCGCCACGCCGCGTAAAGTGACCGATGCCGTACAGGCCGGGCAGCAAATCTGGGTGCGCAAGGTGGGGGAATCCTGGTGGCTGGCGCAGGTGCCGGACGTCAACTCGGCCCTCGTCTCTATCAACCCGCAGAACGGCGCAATTCTGGCCCTGGTCGGCGGGTTTGATTTCAACCAGAGCAAATTTAACCGCGCCACCCAGGCGCTGCGTCAGGTTGGTTCCAATATCAAACCGTTCCTCTACACGGCCGCGATGGATAAGGGCTTGACCCTGGCCAGCATCCTTAACGACGTGCCAATCTCCCGCTGGGATGCCGGTGCCGGTTCCGACTGGCAGCCGAAGAACTCCCCTGCGGAGTATGCCGGTCCTATTCGCCTCCGTCAGGGCCTGGGGCAGTCGAAAAACGTGGTGATGGTGCGCGCCATGCGCGCGATGGGCGTCGACTATGCCGCAGAGTATCTGCAGCGTTTCGGTTTCCCGGCCCAGAACATCGTTCGCACCGAATCGCTGGCGTTAGGCTCCGCCTCCTTTACGCCGCTTCAGGTTGCACGTGGCTACTCGGTAATGGCCAACGGCGGCTTCCTGGTTGACCCGTACTTCATCAGCAAGATCGAAAACGATCAGGGCGGCGTGCTGTTCGAGGCGAAGCCGAAGATTGCCTGTCCTGACTGCGATATTCCGGTGATTTACGGCAATACGCCGAAATCCGAGGTGCTTGAAAACAAGGACATGGAAGATCCAGCCGTGTCTCAGGAGCAGCCAAACATCGTCGTGCCGCAGCCGCAGCTGGAGCAGGCTAACCAGTCGCTGGTCGCGCAGACCGGCGCGCCGGAATATGCCCCGCATGTGATCAACACGCCGCTGTCGTTCCTGATCAAAAGCGCGCTTAACACCAACATCTTCGGTGAACCGGGCTGGCAGGGCACCGGCTGGCGCGCAGGGCGTGATTTGCAGCGCCATGATATCGGCGGTAAAACGGGGACAACCAACAGTTCGAAAGATGCGTGGTTCTCCGGCTACGGGCCGGGCGTGGTGACCTCGGTCTGGATCGGTTTCGACGATCACCGCCGCGACTTAGGTCGTACGACGGCCTCCGGCGCGATTAAAGATCAGATTTCCGGCTACGAAGGCGGCGCGAAAAGCGCACAGCCGGCGTGGGATGCGTACATGAAATCCGTTCTTGAAGGCGTGCCGGAGCAGCCGCTGACGCCGCCGCCGGGCGTGGTGACGGTTAATATCGACCGCAGCACGGGCCAGCTCGCCAACGGCGGTAACAGTCGCGAAGAGTATTTCATCGAGGGCACCCAGCCAACCACGCAGGCGGTGCATGAGGTGGGTACAGAGATTATCGATAACGGCGAGACGCACGAGCTGTTCTAAGCATAAAAATGCCCGGTAAAAACCGGGCACAGCATCGTATGCCGGGTAAGGCGAAGCCGCCACCCGGCTTTTTTATGGCCTACAGTCGCCCCTGCCCCTTCAGCCACTCCCGTACCAGGAACAGCGCGCTCACGTTGCGAGCCTCATTAAAGTCAGGGTCTTCCAGCAGATCCATCAGGTGCGCTAACGGCCAGCGAACCTGAGGCAGCGGCTCCGGCTCATCCCCTTCCAGCGATTCAGGATAGAGATCTTCCGCCACCACGATATTCATTTTGCTGGAAAAATAGGACGGCGCCATGCTCAGTTTTTTCAGGAATGAAAGCTCATGCGCGCCAAAACCCACCTCTTCTTTCAGCTCGCGATTTGCCGCTTCAAAGACGGTTTCACCCGGGTCGATAAGCCCTTTCGAGAACCCAAGCTCGTAAGATTCCGTTCCCACAGCGTATTCGCGGATCAAAATCAGGTGATCGTCGATAATGGGAACAATCATCACCGCTTCGCGCGAAGAGGGGCGCATACGTTCATAAACGCGACGCACACCGTTGCTGAACTCCAGGTCCACACTTTCGACATTAAACAGGCGCGATTTGGCGACAGTTTCAACATTCAGAATGGTGGGTTTTTGTAATGGTTTGCTCATGGTGATGGGTCTTAGCAGTGAGAACTGGCGTTATTGTGCGATACGCCGCACGGTTTCGGCAATGTCAATCGTTCTTTATTTACATTTATGCAACGTAACTGGGATCAATCCTCAATTCAAAACAAATGTCAAGAGGTTGAAATGTTTCCAGGAATTTGCTGATATCGCGCCATAACAGGCTTTGCTATCATCACCGATCACTGGGATACGCTTCAGAATGCTCAAGTTCGACGCCATACTTGCCGATAGCCAACCTCAGATTCTCGTTCAATGTAAAGGTGCTAATGACTACACCTGTAAGAAGATAAGTAAGATGGGGAAAGCATGAGCACCATTTTGATTGTTCTCGCTGCTATGCTGGCCAGCGCATTGGTTGCAGGATGGTTGTACAGGCGTCGTACACAGCGCCGTTACCGTCTGCCCTTTTTAAATGCATTCGCGGGAGCAAGCACGCGTAAACTCACGCAAGACGAGCGCGACGCGGTTGAAAACTATCTCGAAATTCTGAACCGTTCTCAGTTAACGCCTGGGCCAACGGGGGCCACCGCTGCGCCCGTCGCGCTAAAGCTGAATGCGCAAAGCGATACCGTGCTCTGCGTGACGCGCTCCATCACGCGCTACGGCATCACCACTGATGACCCCAATAAATGGCGCTATTACCTTGATTCCGTCGAAGTGCATCTGCCCCCGTCCTGGGAGCAGTACATTAATGACGAAAACAGCGTTGAGCTGATCCACACCGACTCGTTGCCTCTGGTTATCTCGCTTAACGGCCATACCCTGAATGAATACCTTCAGGAAGCCCCGCGCTTTGCGCTGGAGCGGGCGAGCTCGAAGCAGGCCTCCATTCGTGGCGAAGAGACGGAGCAGATCGAACTGCTGAACATTCGCCAGGAGACGCATGAAGAGTACGCGCTGAGCCGCCCGGACGGCATCCGTGAAGCCATTCTGATCGTCGCTGCCTTCCTGCTCTTTTTTTTCTGCCTGCTCACGCCGGATGTGTTTGTTCCCTGGCTGGCGGGAGGCGCGGTGCTGCTGCTGGCGGGCGGGCTTTGGGGCCTCTTTGCCCCACCGGCCAAAACCTCGCTACGCGAGATCCACTGCCTGCGCGGTACGCCAAAGCGCTGGGGCCTGTTCGGTGAGAACGATCAGGAACATCTCAACAATATTTCGCTCGGCATTATCGACCTGATCTACCCGCGCCACTGGCAGCCGTGGATTGCGCAGGACTTAGGGCAGAAAACCGATATTGATATCTACCTTGACCGCCACGTTGTGCGCCAGGGACGCTTCTTGTCCCTGCATGATGAAGTGAAAAATTTCCCGCTTCAGCACTGGCTGCGCAGCGCGGTCATCGCCGGTGGCGCGGCGCTGGTCTTAGTGATGCTGCTGCTTTTCGTCCCGCTGGATATGCCCATCAAATTCACCCTCTCGTGGATCAAAGGGGCGCAAACCATTGAAGCGACCAGCGTCAACAAGCTGGATGAAGCCGGCGTACGCGTGGGGGACACGCTGCGCCTGAAGGGTACCGGGATGTGTAATATCCACGCCCCGGGGGCGTGGAACACGCGCCAGAGCTCACCGTTCATGCCGTTCGATTGCTCGCAAATTGTCTGGAACGACGCGCCGCCGCTGCCGCTGCCGGAATCCGAAGTGGTGAATAAAGCCACGGCCCTTAGCCAGACGGTAAACCGCCAGCTGCACCCGAAACCGGACGATGACTCGCGCGTCAGTCCGGCGCTGCGCTCGGCCATTCAGAAGTCAGGCATGGTCCTGCTGGATGATTTTGGCGACATCGTCCTGAAAACGCAGGACCTATGCTCCTCTCAGGATGAGTGCATACGTCTTAAAAACGCCCTGGTTAACCTGGGTAACAGTAAAGACTGGGACTCGCTGGTGAAACGCGCCGAAGCGGGACGGCTGGACGGCGTCAACGTGCTGCTGCGTCCGGTGAGCGCTGAATCGCTGGATAACCTGGTCGCCACCTCCACATCGCCGTTCATGATGCGCGAGACCACCCGTGCGGCTCAGGCGCTGAACAGTCCGGCACCGGGCGGGTTTGTCATTGTCAGCGATGAGGGCAGCGACCTGGTCGATCAGCCTTACCCGCAGGTTGCGCTGTATGACTACCCGGCGCAGGAACAGTGGAGTCAATTCCAGCGCCTGGCGCAGATGCTGATGCAAACGCCGTTCAGCGCCGAAGGGATTGTCACAAGCATTTACACCGATGCCAACGGCACGCGCCACATCGGCCTGCACCGGATGCCGGACAGCGCAGGTTTGTGGCGTTACATCGGCACCTCCCTGCTGATGACCGCCATGCTGATCGCCATTTTCTGGAACGGCTTTATGGCCCTGCGCCGCTACCAGCGCTCGCGTACGCGGCTTGCCGACATCCAGCAATATTACGAAAACTGCCTCAACCCTAAGCTGATCCCCTCGTCTGAGAGCCTGATCTGATAACGTCGTTGCGCGACAAGATGTGCTACCCTGTCGCGCACGTTTCTTCTGGCTGGAGTTCCCCTAATGCATCTTGATATCGCCTGGCAGGAGGTTGATACCGTTCTGCTGGATATGGACGGCACGCTGCTCGATCTCGCCTTTGATAACTATTTCTGGCAAACGCTGGTTCCTGAAACCTATGGCCAGCAGCAGGGGATCACCCCGGCGGAAGCGCAGGCATTCATTCGTTCGCAATATAGTGCGGTCCAACATACGCTAAACTGGTACTGTCTTGACTACTGGAGCGAGCGCCTCGGTCTGGATATTTGTGCCATGACCACCGCCCAGGGCCCACGCGCCGTTCTGCGCGAGGATACCGTGCCCTTTCTGGACGCGCTGAAAGCCAGCGGCAAGCGCCGTATTTTGCTGACCAACGCGCATCCGCATAACCTGGCGGTGAAGCTGGAGCACACGGGTCTGGCATCGCACCTTGATTTATTACTTTCCACCCACACATTTGGTTATCCGAAAGAGGATCAGCGTTTGTGGCATGCGGTGAAGGAAGAGACGGGTTTGCAGCCGGAACGCACGCTGTTCATTGATGACAGCGAGCCCATTCTGGATTCCGCGGCAAGGTTTGGCATTCGCTACTGTCTGGGCGTCACCAATCCTGACTCTGGCCTGGCTGAAAAAAGCTATCTGCGCCACCCGGGACTGAACGACTATCGCCAGATGATCCCCTCGCTGACCGTGAAGGAGACGCCATGAAAGAAAAACCCTCAGACGGGGTAAGACTGGATAAATGGCTGTGGGCAGCCCGTTTTTATAAAACGCGCGCCCTTGCCCGCGAGATGGTTGACGGCGGTAAAGTGCATTACAACGGCCAGCGCAGCAAGCCGAGCAAGCTGGTTGAGCTGAATGCCACCTTAACGCTGCGTCAGGGCAACGATGAACGTACGGTGGTGATTAAAGCCATTACCGAACAGCGGCGGCCCGCAACGGAAGCCGTACTGCTTTATGAAGAGACGGCAGAGAGCATAGAAAAGCGCGAGAAGACCGCGCTGGCGCGCAAAATGAATGCGCTGACCATGCCCCACCCGGACCGGCGTCCGGATAAAAAAGAGCGCCGCGATCTGATGAAATTTAAACACGGTGAGACCGAGTAACCTCACCCGCACGAGAGATGAAAATGGCCCAACACGACCAATTACACCGCTATCTGTTTGAACAATTCGCCGTGCGCGGCGAGCTGGTCACCGTATCCGAAACCTGGAAACAGATTCTGGAAAACCACAACTACCCGCTGCCGGTGAAGACCCTGTTGGGCGAACTGCTGGTTGCCACCAGCCTGCTGACCGCAACGCTGAAATTTGCCGGTGATATCACCGTGCAGCTGCAGGGCGATGGTCCGATGACGCTGGCGGTGATCAACGGCAATAACCAGCAGCAGATGCGCGGCGTGGCGCGCGTTCAGGGCGACGTGCCTGAAAACGCGGACCTCAAAACGCTGGTGGGTAATGGCTACCTGGTGATCACCATCTCCCCTGAGGAAGGTGAACGCTATCAGGGCGTGGTGGGTCTGGAAGGCGACACCCTCGCTGCCTGCCTGGAAGATTACTTCATGCGTTCTGAACAGCTGCCGACGCGCCTGTTCATCCGCACCGGCGAAGTGGACGGCCAGCCCGCTGCGGGCGGTATGCTGCTGCAGGTTCTGCCTGCGCAGGATGCGCAGACCAATGACTTTGAGCACCTGGCGACGCTGACCGAAACCATTAAAGCGGAAGAGCTGTTCACCCTGTCTGCGACCGACGTGCTGTGGCGTCTGTACCACGAAGAAGAAGTAACCGTCTACGACCCGCAGTCCGTGGAATTTAAGTGCACCTGTTCCCGCGAGCGCTGCGCTGGCGCGCTGAAAACCCTGCCGGATGAAGAGATCGACAGCATCATGGCGGAAGACGGCGAAATTGATATGCACTGTGACTACTGCGGTACGCACTATGTGTTCAATTCGATGGATATCGCTGAGATCCGCAACAACGCCTCCCCGGCGGATCCGCAGGTTCACTAAGCCTCTTTTCCCCCTCACCCTGCCCTCTCCCCAAAGGGGAGAGGGTGTATGAGTGACTTCTCCCCTTTGGGGAGAGGGTTAGGGTGAGGGGTAACCCCCCTCAAGCTGAATCGTTTTCCCAATGTAACTCTTACGTAATTTTCTTACGTGTATGCGATTACATTCACATTCCTTCCGATAAAATCACCAGCGTTTAACCTTTTAGGAACATTTTCCCCACCCAAAAAGCGATTCCTGCGATAATCCGCCTGCGCTGTGACTGGAGTCGCAGCGTTTTCCGTTAGTAAGGGTTTTGTCCAGATGCATGAATCTATGAGCCCCGTCGCGGTAAACAACCTCAGAAAAACCCTACAATTTCAGGCAGTACATATTGGCTAAGGAGCAGTGATATGCGTGTTACTGGTTTAACCCCGCAAGATCTCAAGGCTTATGGTATTCACGACGTCCAGGAAATCGTCTACAACCCCGACTACGATACGCTGTATCAGGAAGAGCTCAATCCAGCACTGGAAGGATACGAGCGTGGTGTGTTGACGAATCTTGGTGCTATCGCCGTCGATACCGGTATTTTTACCGGTCGTTCGCCGAAAGATAAGTATATCGTCCGAGACGACACCACCCGCGATACGCTGTGGTGGGCTGACAAGGGCAAAGGGAAGAACGACAACAAACCGCTCTCCCCGGAAACCTGGCAGCACCTGAAAGGGCTCGTCACCCATCAACTTTCCGGCAAGCGTCTTTTCATTGTCGACGCTTTCTGCGGCGCTAACGCCGACACCCGTCTCTCCGTGCGTTTCATTACCGAAGTGGCCTGGCAGGCGCATTTCGTGAAGAACATGTTTATTCGTCCAACCGACGAAGAGCTGCAGGACTTCACGCCTGACTTCATCGTAATGAACGGCGCGAAATGCACCAACCCACAGTGGAAAGAGCAGGGCCTGAACTCCGAAAACTTTGTGGCCTTCAACCTGACCGAGCGTATCCAGCTGATCGGCGGTACCTGGTACGGCGGCGAGATGAAGAAAGGGATGTTCTCGGTCATGAACTACCTGCTGCCGCTGCGCGGCATCGCCTCCATGCACTGCTCGGCGAACGTCGGCGAGAAAGGCGACGTGGCGGTCTTCTTCGGCCTGTCCGGCACCGGGAAAACCACCCTGTCCACCGATCCGAAACGTCGTCTGATTGGCGATGACGAACACGGCTGGGACGATGACGGCGTGTTTAACTTTGAAGGCGGCTGCTACGCGAAGACCATTCGCCTGTCTGAAGAGGCGGAGCCGGATATCTTCCACGCGATCCGTCGCGATGCGCTGCTGGAAAACGTCACCGTGCGTGCCGACGGCTCTATCGACTTTGACGACGCCTCGAAAACCGAAAATACCCGCGTCTCATACCCGATCTACCACATCGACAACATCGTGAAGCCGGTGTCAAAAGCGGGCCATGCCACGAAGGTCATTTTCCTGACGGCGGATGCGTTCGGCGTGCTGCCTCCGGTATCTCGCCTGACGGCCAGCCAGACGCAGTACCACTTCCTCTCTGGCTTTACGGCCAAACTGGCGGGTACCGAGCGCGGCGTGACGGAGCCAACCCCAACCTTCTCCGCCTGCTTCGGCGCGGCCTTCCTGTCGCTGCACCCGACGCAGTACGCTGAAGTGCTGGTGAAACGCATGCAGGCATCCGGCGCGCAGGCATACCTGGTGAACACCGGCTGGAACGGCACCGGCAAACGTATCTCCATCAAAGATACCCGCGCCATTATCGACGCCATTCTGGACGGTTCTCTGGACGACGCCGAAACCTTCACGCTGCCGATGTTTGACCTGGCGATCCCAACGTCGCTGCCGGGTGTGGATACGCATATCCTCGACCCGCGCAACACGTACGGTTCGCCGGAACAGTGGCGCGAGAAGGCGGAATCGCTGGCGAAGCTGTTTATTGAGAACTTCGAGAAGTACACCGATACCCCGGCGGGTGCTGCGCTGGTGAGCGCGGGTCCAAAACTGTAGTCCATGTCGGGTGGCGGCTTCGCCTTACCCGACCTACGAAAAAGGGTGGCTCGTGCCACCCTTTTTTTAACTCTCTTTCACCTGCCCTCGCGTCACCGGCACCGGCAGCCAGGCGCGAATGCTCAACCCACCCCGCTCGCTGGTGCCAATCTCCAGCAGCCCGTTATGGTTATCGATAATCCGCTGAACAATCGCCAGGCCTAAGCCCGTACCGCTGGTGCTGCGCGCGCTGTCGCCGCGCACAAACGGCTGGAAAAGATGCTTACGCTGCTCGGGCTTGATGCCCGGACCGTCGTCTTCCACCTGGAACCAGGCGCGGTTGAGCTCAGAGCCGCTGCTGACCTTAATCCAGCCGTTGCCGTAGCGCGCCGCGTTGACCACCATGTTGGCAACCGCACGCTTTATAGAGAGCGGGTGCATGCGCACCTGAATCTCGCCCGCCTGAAGGTCGGTATCAATCTCCCGCTCGTAGCCGCTTTCCGCCGCCACCACTTCGCCCAGAACCGCGTTGAGATCCGCCATCTCCATCGGCATCTCCTGACCGGTGCGCAGGTAGTCGATGAACTGCTCAATGATGGCGTTACACTCTTCGATGTCCTTGTTGATGGACTCGGCGAGATAACCGTCCTGCTCGCCCATCATCTCCGTCGCCAGGCGGATGCGCGTCAGCGGCGTGCGCAGGTCATGACTCACGCCCGCCATCAGCAGCGTACGGTCATCCGCCAGCTGCTTCACCCCAGCCGCCATATGGTTAAACGCGCGCGTCACCGAACGGACTTCCGAGGCGCCATACTCGCGCAGCGGAGGGGGAATAATCCCTTTACCGACCTGCAGCGCAGCGTGCTCCAGGTCGACCAGCGGTCGGTTCTGTATGCGGATAAACAGCCAGGCGCCGCCTATCGCCAGCAGCATAATCGCCAGGGTGTAGCGGAACAGCGGCGAGAAGTCGCCCTGATGGATTTCCGTCAGCGGGACGCGCACCCAGATATTGGGCGACAGCCAGGTTTTCAGCCAGACGACGGGCGAGCTTTTGTTGACCTCAACGCGCACTTCCGTCGGCCCCCCCAGCTGCTGCGCCATCTGCTGGCTGAGGAATTCGTAGTGCTGCGCCCAGCGCAGGCCCGCGTCTTCTGCCGCCTCATTTGAGTAGAGCGAAATGCCCAGCTCACGGTAGATTTCACGGCGAAACGCGGGGGGGACCACCAGCTGCGTGCCGTCCTCCAGCTGCAGTTTGTCTGTCATTAGCATACGGACTTCGTAAGCCAGGACCTTATTAAACTGCTGGAGGCTCGGCAGAATCGCAAAGTTCAGCACCACCAGGTAGGTCGTCACCAGGCTGACGAACAGCAGGGTGACGATCAGTAACAGGGTGCGGGCAAACGAGCTTCGCGGCGAGAAGCGCATTCGCCTCATGCTTTAGAGCCGTCCGGGACAAACACGTAGCCCAGACCCCATACGGTCTGAATATAACGAGGGTGCGCAGGATCTTCTTCCACCATGCGGCGCAGGCGGGAGATCTGCACGTCGATAGAGCGTTCCATTGCGGAGTATTCGCGACCGCGCGCCAGGTTCATCAGCTTGTCACGGGAAAGCGGCTCACGCGGGTGGCTAACCAGCGCTTTCAGCACCGCAAACTCGCCGCTGGTGAGCGGCATAGGCTCGTCTTCACGGAACATCTCGCGCGTGCCGAGGTTCAGCTTGAACTTGCCGAACGCAATGACGGCTTCTTCCTGCGAAGGCGCGCCCGGCAGTTCGTTCGCCTGACGGCGCAGCACGGCGCGAATACGCGCCAGCAGCTCGCGCGGGTTAAACGGTTTTGGAATGTAGTCGTCCGCGCCGATTTCGAGGCCCACGATACGGTCAACTTCCTCGCCCTTCGCCGTCACCATGATGATCGGCATCGGGTTGCTCTGGCTGCGCAGACGGCGGCAGATAGAAAGCCCGTCTTCACCCGGCAGCATCAGATCGAGCACCATCAGGTGGAAAGATTCACGGGTCAGCAGACGGTCCATCTGCTCAGCGTTCGCGACGCTACGAACCTGGAAGCCCTGCTCGGTCAGATAACGTTCCAGCAGCGCACGCAGGCGCATGTCGTCATCCACGACCAGAATTTTGTAGTTCTCTTGCATTGTGTGTACTCCCAAAGGTTCGGATAGTCTTTGTAACAGCGTATTCTAAAAAAGTGCACGTATTCGACCAGTTAATTCTGGTATAAATTCTAGTCGAAATTGTTACAAAGCATATTTAACAGCAGCTTATCTGCTCATTTCATCACATAAATCATTATTAATCCTGTCTGTTACACTGTGTGGTACGTATTGTGCGCAAGACAGAAAAACGGCAGCAAAGGCTTTACCATGAAAACGCCCCTGATCACCCGCGAAGGGTATGAAAAACTCAAAAAAGAGATGGATTATCTCTGGCGCGAAGAGCGTCCGGAAGTGACCAAGAAAGTGACCTGGGCGGCAAGCCTGGGCGATCGCAGCGAAAACGCTGACTATCAGTACAATAAAAAGCGGCTACGCGAGATTGACCGCCGGGTTCGCTATCTGACGAAGTGCCTGGAGAACCTCAAAATCGTCGATTATTCCCCGCAGCAGGAGGGCAAAGTGTTCTTCGGCGCGTGGGTGGAGATTGAAAACGACGACGGTGACACCCTGCGTTTTCGCATCGTCGGCTACGATGAAATTTTTGGTCGTAAGGATTACATCTCCATCGACTCCCCGATGGCCCGCGCGCTGCTGAAAAAGGAAGTGGGCGATCTGGCCGTCGTGCAGACCCCAGCCGGTGAAGCCAGCTGGTATGTTAATGAGATCGTCTACGTAAAATAGTCCGAGAGCGCCCTCCCCGGCTGGCATTTTGCCGTGTCAGCCCGTATAACTATCCCCTGATTTTTTCGACTCAACAGATGATAAAGCCATGATGAAAGATTCGCTCTGCCGCATTATTGCGGGTGATATTCAGGCCAGAGCCGAACAGGTAGAAGCTGCCGTTCGCCTGCTTGATGAAGGGAACACCGTGCCGTTTATTGCACGCTATCGTAAGGAAGTCACCGGCGGTCTGGACGACACGCAGCTGCGTAACCTGGAGACCCGTCTGGGCTATCTGCGCGAGCTGGAAGAACGTCGTCAGGCGATCCTCAAGTCCATCGGCGAACAGGGCAAGCTGACCAGCGAACTGGAAAGCGCCATTAACGGCACCCTGAGCAAAACCGAACTCGAAGACCTCTATCTGCCGTACAAGCCGAAGCGCCGCACGCGCGGGCAAATTGCCATCGAAGCGGGCCTTGAGCCGCTGGCCGACCTGCTGTGGAACGAACCTTCCCACGATCCGGATACCGAAGCGGCGAAATTCATCGACGCCGACAAAGGCGTCGCGGACACCAAAGCCGCCCTCGACGGCGCACGCTACATTCTGATGGAGCGCTTCGCCGAAGACGCCGCGCTGCTGGCCAAAGTGCGTGATTACCTGTGGAAGAACGCGCACATCGTCTCTACCGTCGTGGCGGGGAAAGAGGAAGAAGGCGCGAAATTCCGCGACTACTTCGATCACCACGAACCGATCTCTACGACCCCTTCACACCGCGCGCTGGCGATGTTCCGCGGCCGCAACGAAGGCGTGCTGCAGCTCTCCCTGAATGCCGACCCGCAGTTTGACGAGCCGCCGAAAGAGAGCCACTGCGAGCAGATCATTATCGATCACCTCGGCCTGCGCCTGAACAACGCCCCGGCAGACGCCTGGCGTAAAGGCGTGGTGAGCTGGACCTGGCGCATCAAGGTGCTGATGCACCTCGAAACCGAGCTGATGGGCACCGTGCGCGAGCGCGCCGAAGATGAAGCCATCAACGTCTTCGCCCGTAACCTGCACGACCTGCTGATGGCCGCCCCTGCCGGCCTGCGCGCGACCATGGGTCTCGATCCGGGCCTGCGTACCGGCGTGAAGGTCGCTGTGGTTGACGGCACCGGCAAGCTGGTCGCCACCGACACCATCTACCCGCACACCGGCCAGGCAGCGAAAGCGGCCGTTGTGGTTGCCGCTCTGTGTGAAAAATACAACGTCGAGCTGGTCGCCATCGGCAACGGCACGGCGTCCCGCGAAACCGAGCGTTTCTACCTCGACGTGCAGAAGCAGTTCCCGAAAGTGACGGCACAGAAGGTGATCGTCAGCGAAGCGGGGGCCTCGGTCTATTCCGCGTCCGAGCTGGCGGCGCAGGAGTTCCCGGATCTGGACGTTTCCCTGCGCGGCGCGGTCTCAATCGCTCGCCGTCTGCAGGATCCGCTGGCGGAGCTGGTGAAGATCGACCCGAAATCCATCGGCGTTGGCCAGTACCAGCACGACGTGAGCCAGACTCAGCTGGCGCGCAAGCTGGATGCGGTGGTGGAAGACTGCGTAAACGCCGTCGGCGTGGACCTGAACACCGCCTCCGTTCCCCTGCTGACCCGCGTGGCGGGCTTAACCCGCATGATGGCGCAGAACATCGTCGCCTGGCGCGACGAGAACGGCCAGTTTCAGAACCGCCAGCAGTTGCTGAAGGTGAGCCGTCTGGGGCCAAAAGCCTTTGAGCAGTGCGCGGGCTTCCTGCGCATCAACCACGGCGATAACCCGCTGGACGCTTCCACCGTTCACCCGGAAGCCTACCCGGTGGTGGAACGTATTCTGGCCGCCACCGAGCAGGCCCTGAAGGATCTGATGGGCGACAGCAGCGCCCTGCGTAACCTGAAGGCCGTGGACTTTACCGACGACAAATTTGGTGTGCCTACCGTCACCGATATCATTAAAGAGCTGGAAAAGCCGGGCCGCGATCCGCGTCCCGAGTTTAAAACGGCGACCTTTGCCGACGGTGTGGAAACCATGAACGACCTGCTGCCCGGCATGGTGCTGGAAGGCGCGGTGACCAACGTTACCAACTTCGGCGCGTTTGTGGATATCGGCGTACATCAGGACGGTCTGGTCCATATCTCATCCCTGGCCGACAAGTTCGTTGAAGATCCGCACACCGTGGTCAAAGCGGGCGACATCGTGAAGGTCAAAGTGCTGGAAGTGGACCTGCAGCGCAAGCGTATCGCCCTGACCATGCGTCTGGACGAGCAGCCGGGTGACACCAACGCGCGCCGTGGCGGCAATGGCGGCGGCCGCGAGCAGCAGCGCCCGGCAGCGAAGGCGGCAAAACCGCGCGGACGTGAGGCACAGCCTGCGGGCAACAGCGCGATGATGGATGCGCTGGCGGCCGCGATGGGCAAGAAGCGCTAAGGTTGTCAATGCCCCTCACCCTAACCCTCTCCCCAAAGGGGAGAGGGGAATAAAATCATATCGAAATATATGAAACCGATTGCATAGCCATATTTAAACCACCAATTATCACCCCGTTAACAAATACCCCCTTTTCGTTTTCCAGGCAATTCAGCAAATATTGAGCAAGGTCAAACGGCCCGCAAATTAATACCGTAAACAACATTCCGTCACAGTTTTAATATTGCTGATAAAAACTATTCTCATTATCATCCCATAGTAGATAATTTAACCTTTCGTGGAATCAGGCGTTATGCAATTCACTCCAGACAGTGCGTGGAAAATTACCGGTTTTACCCGCGAAATTAGCCCGGCCTATCGGCAAAAGCTGCTGTCGCTGGGCATGCTGCCCGGCTCGTCATTTCAGGTCGTGCGCGTGGCGCCGTTAGGTGACCCGGTTCACATCGAAACCCGGCGCGTGAATCTGGTCCTGCGTAAGAAAGACCTCGCGTTAATAGAAGTCGAAGCGTTACCCCGATAACAAGCCAGCGGTTTCAGTGAGTCTAAAAAAATGAAAAAGTTAACGATTGGCTTAATTGGCAATCCTAATTCCGGCAAGACAACGCTTTTTAACCAGCTGACCGGTGCGCGCCAGCGCGTGGGCAACTGGGCGGGCGTGACGGTTGAGCGTAAAGAAGGCCAGTTCACGACAACGGACAACCAGGTCACCCTGGTTGATCTTCCCGGCACCTACTCCCTTACCACCATTTCGTCGCAAACCTCGCTCGATGAGCAAATTGCCTGCCACTACATTCTGAGCGGTGACGCTGACCTGCTGATCAACGTGGTCGACGCCTCCAACCTCGAGCGCAACCTCTACCTGACGCTGCAGCTGCTGGAGCTGGGTATTCCCTGCATTGTGGCGCTCAACATGCTCGACATTGCGGAGAAACAAAAGCTGCGCATCGACGTCGATGCGCTCTCCGCGCGCCTGGGCTGCCCGGTGGTCCCGCTGGTCTCGACGCGCGCTCGCGGTATTGATGCCCTGAAGCTGGCGATCGATCGCCACGCGGGCAATCGCGACGTTGAGCTGGTGCATTACGCGCAGCCGCTGCTGCGTGAAGCCGATCTGCTGGCGCAGGAGATGGACAAAAGCATGCCTGCGAAACAGCGCCTGTGGCTTGGCCTGCAGATGCTGGAAGGGGATATTTACAGCCGCGCCTACGCCGGGCATGCGGCAGATAAGCTGGACGCGACGGTGGCCCGTCTCAGCGACGAGCTGGACGACCCGGCGCTGCACATCGCCGATGCGCGTTACCAGGCCATCGCCTCGATTTGCGACGTGGTCAGTAACGCACTCACGGCAGAACCCAGCCGCTTCACGGCGGCGGTGGATAAGGTGGTGCTTAACCGCTTCCTCGGTTTGCCCATCTTCCTGCTGGTGATGTACGTGATGTTCCTGCTCGCCATCAACATCGGCGGCGCGCTCCAGCCGATTTTTGACGCCGGTTCCGTCGCGATCTTCGTACACGGGATTCAGTGGGTGGGCTACACCCTGCACTTCCCGGAATGGTTAACCATCTTCCTCGCGCAGGGGATCGGCGGCGGTATCAATACCGTTCTGCCGCTGGTGCCGCAGATTGGCATGATGTATCTGTTCCTCTCGTTCCTGGAAGATTCCGGCTACATGGCGCGCGCCGCGTTCGTGATGGACCGCCTGATGCAGGCCCTGGGTCTGCCCGGCAAATCCTTCGTTCCGCTGATTGTCGGCTTCGGCTGCAACGTGCCGTCGGTGATGGGCGCGCGCACCCTGGATGCACCGCGCGAGCGTCTGATGACCATCATGATGGCGCCGTTTATGTCCTGCGGTGCCCGTCTGGCCATCTTCGCCGTCTTTGCCGCCGCCTTCTTTGGGCAGCAGGGCGCGCTGGCGGTCTTCTCGCTGTACGTGCTGGGCATCGTGATGGCCATTCTCACGGGTCTGATGCTGAAACACACCATTATGCGCGGTGAAGCCTCGCCGTTCGTGATGGAGCTGCCGGTATATCACGTGCCGCATCTGAAAAGCCTGGTCATCCAGACCTGGCAGCGCCTGAAAGGCTTTGTCCTGCGCGCCGGTAAGGTGATTGTCATCGTCAGCATTTTCCTGAGCGCGCTGAACAGCTTCACCCTCAGCGGGCAGGCGGCAGATAACATCAACGACTCTGCTCTCGCCTCCGTCAGCCGCGTCATCACCCCGGTCTTCAAACCGATTGGCGTACATGAGGATAACTGGCAGGCGACCGTCGGGCTGTTCACCGGCGCGATGGCGAAAGAGGTGGTTGTCGGCACCCTGAACACGCTTTACACCGCGGAGAACATTCAGGAACAGGAATTTGATCCGGCCGCGTTTCACCTCGGTGACGAACTGCTGGGTGCCGTAGAGGAGACCTGGCAGAGCCTGAAGGACACCTTCAGCCTGAGCGTGCTGGCGAACCCGATTGAGGCCAGCAAAGGCGACGGCGAAATGGCGACCGGTGCCATGGGCGTGATGGGCGAGAAATTTGGCAGCGCGTCCGCGGCCTACAGCTATCTCATCTTCGTTCTGCTCTACATTCCGTGCATCTCGGTGATGGGGGCAATTGCCCGCGAATCCAGCCGCGGCTGGATGGGCTTCTCCATCCTGTGGGGGCTGAATATCGCCTACTCGCTGGCGACGCTGTTTTATCAGACCGTTAACTTCAGCCAGCACCCGCGCTACAGCCTGATCTGCATTCTCGCGGTCGTGCTGTTTAACGCGATCGTGCTCGGCCTGCTGCGCCGGGCACGCAGCCGCGTCGACATCGACCTGCTGGCAAACCGTAAAACCGCCGCGACCTGCTGCAGCAGCCCGGCTGGCGTCTGTCACTAAGGAGCACACCACATGGCATCGTTGATTCAGGTTCGTGACCTGCTGGCGCTGCAGGGGCGGATGGAGGCGAAACAGCTGAGCCTCAGCCTGCATACGCCGCAGCCGATGATCGATGCCATGCTGGAAAGACTGGAGGCCATGGGGAAAGCCGTGCGGATTCAGGAAGACGCGGACGGCTGTCTCTCCGGCAGCTGTAAAAGCTGTCCGGAAGGCAAGGCCTGCCTCAGGGAGTGGTGGACGCTGCGTTAACAAAGCCAGGCATCGCTGCCTGGCTTTATCGTATTACTTGTAGACGTCCGCCGTTGCGCGCACGTTTTTGGTCTGTTTTTCGGCGCTGGTGACAACGTAGTACGTTCCGCCCAGCTCATCCGCTTTCTTCGACAGCTCTTTTCTCGCGTCCATCGGCGCGGTGGTGTCAGACGTAGAAATTTCACCAATTTTCGTCAGATTCATTCCGGCAACTTTATCTTTTTCCAGCTCTTTTGCCGCAAAGACGCCAAAGGACAGTGACCCAATAACCAGAGAAGTGACAATACCTGTAACAAGTTTCATAGCCTGACTCTCCATAGGATTGTTGTTTTGATTATCGTAGGCAGAACAACCGCAACGACATCTCGAGTATGGTTGCGGTGTGTTACTTTTTCCAGGCTGGATAGAAAATAATCAGTCTAAACGTTGACTTAACGCAACGAGCGCTGAACAAAACTCCGTCGGATGAGAGATAAACGGGGCATGCGCGGCTTTGGCAATGACCTGCGATTCGCTGTCCGGCCAGAGCGCATCCAGAAGCGGAACCACTTTGCGCGGGACCAGGCCGTCAAGATAGCCATAGATACGCAGATGCGGCATCGCCAGCGCGGCCAGCGGCTCGCGCAGGTCGACCGTTTTCAGGATTTCAAGACCGCCGTTGAGCACTCCAACGTCCGGCATCGGCAAAGAGAGCACCACCTGCTTCAGCGCTCTGGCATCCTGTCGCGCGGTTTCCGTCCCCATCGTCTGCAGCGCGAGGAACCGCTCTACGGTCCGCTGAAAATCGTCGCTCAGCTGCTGCTGGAAGCCCGCCAGCACGTCAGGCTTTATGCCGGGCCACGCCTCCTGCGCGCTGAAGCAGGGCGAAGATGCAACGGTCACCAGCGCCATTACGCGTTCGGGCCAGGAAAGCGCAATCTGGCTCGCCACCAGCCCGCCAAGGCTCCAGCCCAGCCAGATGGCATGTTGCGGCGCCGCGTCAACCACCACCTGCGCCATCTCTTCGAGCGTCATCGCACCGTAGCCGTGGCTGCGGCCATACCCCGGTAGATCAACCAGATGCAATGTAAATTGCGAGGCAAGTTCCTCGTTTATGCAATGCCATACTTCCGCATTCAGGCCCCATCCGTGCAGCAGCACAAGATGGCAATTTCCTGTCCCAACGGTCTGCCACCACAGCGTCTTCATCCGTTACTGTTCTCTTTTTTGACATGGAGGTTGAACATGCTAACAGTGCCCGGCTTGTGCTGGCTATGCAAAATGCCGCTTGCCCTCAGCGCCTGGGGCATCTGCTCCGTCTGCACGGGCTCGCTGCAATGGCGAATCGGAACCTGCCCGCAATGTGGTTTACCGGCCACAAATACCTCGCTGCCCTGCGGCCGTTGCCTGAAAAAGTCCCCGCCGTGGCGCGCGCTGGTGGCGGTGGATGATTATGTTCCGCCGCTGAGCGGGCTAATTCACACGCTGAAGTTTTCCGGGCAGAGCGCGCTGGCACGGCCACTCGCCCGCCTGCTGTTGCTGGCGGTTTTGCAGGCACGACGTCACCGGGCGCTGGCGAAAGTCGACATGGTGGTGAATGTCCCCTTATACCGACGTCGGCACTGGCGTCGCGGCTATAACCAGAGTGACCTAATCTGCCGCCCCCTCGCCCGGTGGCTCGGCTGCCGGTACGAGGCCGGTGCGCTAACACGCGTACATGCCACCGCCATCCAGCATCAGCTCAGCGCCCGGCTGCGCAAAAGAAACCTCAAGAATGCCTTTCGGCTTGAATTGCCGGTCAACGGTCTCCATATCGCGATTGTGGATGATGTCGTCACCACGGGCAGTACCGTTGCTGAACTTTCCCGACTGCTTTTGCGAAGCGGCGCCGCGTCGGTTCAGGTATGGTGTCTGTGCCGTACCTTGTAGCCCTTCTTCAATGGGCGTATGATTATACCCAGGTAATTTAGTCAACTATTAGGCCAAAGCTATGATCCGTATTTCCGATTCTGCACAAGCGCACTTTGCCAAACTGCTGGCAAATCAGGAAGAAGGGACGCAGATCCGCGTGTTTGTGATCAATCCAGGCACGCCGAATGCAGAATGTGGTGTTTCTTATTGTCCTCCGGACGCCGTGGAAGCCACCGACACTGCCCTTAAGTTTGAACAGCTCACCGCCTACGTTGATGAGCTGAGCGCACCGTATCTTGAAGATGCGGAGATCGACTTCGTCACCGATCAGCTGGGCTCTCAGCTGACCCTGAAAGCGCCGAACGCGAAGATGCGTAAAGTGTCTGACGATGCCCCGCTGATGGAGCGCGTCGAGTATCTGCTGCAATCCCAGATCAACCCTCAGCTGGCGGGCCACGGCGGCCGCGTTTCCCTGATGGAAATCACGGAAGACGGCCTGGCGATCCTGCAGTTTGGCGGCGGCTGTAACGGCTGTTCAATGGTGGATGTGACCCTGAAAGAAGGGATCGAGAAGCAGCTGCTGAACGAGTTCCCGGAACTGAAGGGCGTGCGTGACCTGACCGAACACCAGCGCGGCGAGCACTCTTACTACTAAGCCGTCTGTCTTTGCCCGGTGGCGCTGCGCTTACCGGGCCTACAGAGACAGTGCGGTTTGATGCCCTCACCCTGGCCCTCTCCCACAGGGAGAGGGAACAAACACTAAAAACGGCAACGTGCGTTGCCGTTTTGCGTTTACCTCCCTCTATATGTTGAGCTGCGTCTCATAATTCACATTTTGCCTGCCAGGGTGATTCTCAATCACGCCATGTTACCCGTATCATTCTCGTGGGCACTAAACACACTCATAACAGCCGACTAAACTTAATGGTTTCCAAGGCATCAGTATTAGTGCCGTTACTTCTCTGTTCCCAGTTGGGACAATCGGAACGTGTCGTTGAAACAATGACGTTACCCATAACAATTCAAAGGCCAGGTAAATCATGCCATTAGTCATCGTTGCTATCGGTGTTGTGTTATTACTGCTCTTGATGATCCGTTTCAAAATGAACGGGTTTATCGCTCTGGTTCTGGTGGCACTTGCAGTCGGTCTGATGCAGGGCATGCCGCTGGTAAAAGTTATCAGCTCCATTAAAGCCGGCGTCGGCGGCACGCTCGGCAGCCTGGCGCTGATCATGGGCTTCGGCGCCATGCTCGGCAAAATGCTGGCGGACTGCGGTGGCGCCCAGCGTATTGCCACCACGCTTATCGACAAATTTGGCAAAAAGAACATTCAGTGGGCAGTGGTGTTAACCGGCTTTACCGTCGGCTTCGCGCTGTTCTATGAAGTGGGCTTCGTGCTGATGCTGCCGCTGGTGTTCACCATCGCGGCCGCGGCGAGCATCCCGCTGCTGTATGTCGGCGTGCCAATGGCTGCGGCGCTCTCCGTGACCCACGGCTTCCTGCCGCCGCACCCGGGCCCAACCGCTATCGCGACCATCTTCCATGCCGATATGGGTAAAACCCTGCTGTTCGGTACCATTCTGGCGATCCCGACGGTGATTCTGGCAGGCCCGGTGTATGCCCGCTTCCTGAAAGGCATCGATAAGCCGATTCCGGAAGGTCTGTACAGCGCCAAAACCTTCACCGAAGAAGAGATGCCTGGCTTTGGCGTCAGCGTCTGGACCTCTCTGGTACCGGTGATCCTGATGGCGATGCGCGCCGTAGCAGAGATGGTTCTGCCGAAAGGCCATGCGTTCCTGTCCGTCGCGGAATTCCTGGGTGACCCGGTGATGGCAACGCTGATTGCGGTGCTGATCGCGATGTTCACCTTCGGCCTTAACCGTGGGCGTTCAATGGATCAGATCAACGACACGCTGACCTCTTCCATCAAAATCATTGCCATGATGCTCCTGATCATCGGCGGTGGCGGCGCGTTCAAGCAGGTGCTGGTTGACAGCGGCGTGGATAAATACATCGCTGCCATGATGCATGAAACCAACGTGTCGCCGCTCCTGATGGCCTGGTCTATCGCCGCGGTTCTGCGTATTGCGCTGGGTTCTGCAACCGTTGCGGCGATCACCGCAGGCGGTATCGTTGCCCCGCTGATTGCCACCACGGGCGTGAGCCCTGAGCTGATGGTTATCGCCGTCGGTTCCGGTAGCGTGATTTTCTCTCACGTTAACGACCCGGGCTTCTGGCTGTTCAAGGAGTACTTCAACCTGACGATCGGTGAAACCATCAAGTCCTGGTCCGCGCTGGAAACCATTATTTCGGTGTGTGGTCTGGTCGGGGTGCTGCTGTTGAATATGGTGGTTTGATGCCCCTCACCCTAGCCCTCTCCCCATAGGGGAGAGGGAACCGATCGAGCCCCTCGCCCCTATGGGGAGAGGGGTTGGGGTGAGGGGTGTGATTTATCGCTCCTTACCCACCGCCCTTCTGCGCTTATCTAAATCCTTAATCAGCCTGTTCACCCCGTCATCGGCAAACATCTTCTCAAGCGTGGTGGACAATTTGCGACGCCAGTTCTTGTACTGATAGCTGGTGCCCGGAATGTTCACCGGCTCCGCCATATCAATCCAGTCTTCCGGCTGCAGGCCCAGCAGGGCGCTGTTGCTGTCGGCAATATAGCGCTGCAGGCCCCGATTGAGGGTGGCGGTCATCGACATCAATGACGCCTTATGCCCGGCACGTTTCGGCAGACAGCCCTGCTTGTGCAGCGCATCCAGCAGCCCCTGTTTGGAGAGCTCGCGGTCCTGATACAGGCCGCGCAGCACCTCTTCATCAGGATAGAGGCCCAGCGTTTTGCCGAGCGTCAGATCGCCGCTTTCCCAATAGCCACGAAGCGTAGGAAGGTCATGCGTCGTCGCGACTGCCATTGACTGTTCAGGGTACGCTTGCGGCGCGCGGAAGGTTTTCTCATGGTCGTTTTCAAAATAGAGCACTTTATAGGAGTAGACGCCGCTGTCGCGGAGCTTGCTGACGATTTCCACCGGCACGGTCCCGAGATCTTCACCGATCACCATGCACCGATGGCGCTTGCTTTCCAGGGCAAGGATCGACAGCAGATCGTCAACCGGATACTGCACGTACGCCCCGCGATCCGCCGTTTCACCGTACGGGATCCACCACAGGCGCAGCACGGACATCACGTGGTCAATACGCAGCGCCCCGCAATTCTGCATGTTCGCGCGCAGCAGGTCGATGAACGGCTCGTAGGCGCGCGCCGCCATGACGTGCGGATCCATCGGCGGTAATCCCCAGTTCTGGCCCAGCGGGCCCAGGATGTCCGGCGGCGCCCCCACGGAGGCCTTCAGGCAGTACAGCTCACGGTCGCACCAGGTTTCCGCACCGCCCTCCGCCACGCCCACGGCCAGATCGCGATACAGGCCGATCGGCATCTTATAGCCCTGGCTCACCTGCCAGCAGGCGGCAAACTGGCTGTACGCCAGCCACTGCAGCCACAGGTAGAAGTCCACTTCATCGGCATGTTTTTCACAAAACGCCTTCACTTCAGGCGTGTCGACGGATTGATACGCTTCAGGCCAGACCGGCCAGCCCCAGCGCATTTCATCCTCTTTCACCTGATACGCGTGCAGCGCATCGAACGCCGCCTGCCAGTAGAGGCTTTCCCCCTCCTGCATCACAAATTCGCGGAAGGCCGACATCTGCTCGTCGTCACGCTGCGAAAAGCCTTTCCACGCCAGGCGCAGCGCGGCCATTTTCAGCGCCATGACGGTGGAGTAATCCACCCAGTCGGCTTCGCGCGCCTGCTTCAGCGCCTGCTGCGTGGTGCTGAGTTTCCACCAGGCCTGCGCCTCCTGGCTGTTTTTGAAGTCATCTAAGGCGTTAACGTCGATATAAATCACGTTCAGCCAGCGGCGGGACGACGGGCTGTACGGGCTGGCGCTCTCCGGGTTCGCCGGATAGAGGGCGTGGATCGGGTTGAGGCCGATGAACGCGCCGCCGCGCTCGCCCACGGAGGCCAGCATGTTCTTCAGATCGCCAAAGTCGCCGATGCCCCAGTTGCTGTCGGAGCGCAGCGTGTAGAGCTGCACGCAGGCGCCCCACAGCTTTTTGCCTTCCAGCAGCGCCTGCGGCTCGTAGCAGCGTTTTGGCGCGACGATAATCCGGCAGTGAAAACGCTCTTCGCCCTGGGTGAGCGTCAGGCTGTGATAGCCCTCCGGCAGCTTCGCCGGAAGGGTAAACGTTTTGCCGCCGGTGGCGTGACCTTTGTGCTGATGCCCCTCTTCGGTGGTGAGCAGCCAGCTAAACTCGCCGCGCCCCTCCACCGCGAGCGCCATCTTTTTGCCTGCGGTGAATACCTTCACGTTCGGCACCGGTGCAGCCGACGCTTTCGCGTCGGTTTTGTGCATAGCATCCAGCAAACGTCTTTTGGTGTCGGCGCCAATAGACTGTGGTTTGCCGTGAGCATTAATGTAACTGAGGCTGATCCCCGCCGCCTGCGCGGCACTGTCCAGACGTTTACTCTCCATCGCGCTTCCTTAGCGTTTTGCCTGCCAGATACGAGCCTGATAATCACGGATTGAGCGGTCAGAGCTGAACATACCGCAGCGGGCGGTGTTCAGGATGCACGCCCGGGTCCACGCTTCCTGGTCGCGATACAGCACGTCGACCTGCTTTTGCGCTTCCACGTAGGCCGTGAAGTCCGCCATCACCAGATACGGGTCACCGCCGTGCTTGTCCATGCTGTGCAGCATCTGGTCAAACGCGTGCTTGTCGCCGTCGCTGTATTTACCGCTTTCCAGCTCTTTCAGCACCGCATCCAGCACCTTGTCTTTCTTACGCCATTTCACCGGGTCGTAGCCTTTGGCCTTGATGGCCTTCACCTCTTCCACGGTATGGCCGAAGATAAAGATATTCTCTTCACCGACCTTCTCGGCGATTTCGACGTTGGCCCCGTCGAGCGTGCCGACGGTCAGCGCGCCGTTAAGCGCCAGCTTCATGTTGCCGGTGCCGGACGCTTCTTTTCCGGCCGTCGAGATCTGCTCGGAGATATCCGCCGCCGGGATCAGCATTTCCGCCGCCGAGACGCAGTAATCCGGCAGGAACACCACCTTCAGCTTGTCGCCCACTTTCGGATCGCTGTTAATCGCTGCCGCCACTTTATTAATGGCGAGGATGATGTTTTTCGCCAGGTAGTAGCCCGGCGCCGCTTTCGCACCGAACAGGAACACGCGCGGCACGCGGTCGGCCTGCGGGTTCTCGCGGATCTCTTTGTACAGCGCCAGAATGTGCAGCAGGTTCAGGTGCTGGCGTTTGTACTCGTGCAGACGCTTGATCTGAATATCGAAAATCGCATTCGGGCTGATATCAATCCCGGTACGCACTTTCACAAACTCCGCCAGGCGAACCTTGTTCTCCAGCTTGATCGCGCGGTACTGCTCGCGGAAATTCGCGTCGTCAGCGTATTTTTCCAGGTTGATGAGCTGGTCCAGATCGTTGGCCCACTCTTTCTTCAGGGTCTTATCCAGCAGGCCGGCCAGCAGCGGGTTGCACTGCTTGATCCAGCGACGCGGCGTGATGCCGTTGGTCACGTTGTGGAATTTGGTCGGCCACAGCTGGTGATATTCCGGGAACAGATCTTTGACGACCAGATCCGAGTGTAGCGCCGCCACGCCGTTCACCGCAAAGCCGCTCACCACGCACATGTTCGCCATGCGTACCTGCTTATCGTGAACCACCGCCAGCTTCGCCCAGACCGCCTTGTTGCCCGGCCAGGTCTTGTCCACCAGGGTTTTAAACTGGTCGTTAATCTTGTTGATGATCTGCATGTGGCGCGGCAGCAGCGTTTTCACCAGCTTCTCATCCCAGCACTCCAGCGCTTCTGGCATCAGCGTGTGGTTGGTGTAGGCAAAGGTACGGCTGGTAATGGCCCAGGCGTCGTCCCAGCTCAGCTGATGCTCGTCGATCAGCACGCGCAGCAGTTCCGGGATGGCAATGGTCGGGTGCGTGTCGTTGAGCTGAATCACCTCGAAGTCCGGCAGCTGCGCCAGCTTGCGGCCCGCCAGGTGATGGCGACGCAGGATGTCCGCCACGGAGCAGGCGCACTGGAAGTACTGCTGCATCAGGCGCAGCTTTTTACCGGCCAAGTGGTTGTCGTTCGGGTAGAGGACTTTGGTCAGCTTCTCGGCGTCGATGCCCTGCTGCTCGGCCCGCAGGAAATCGCCGTCGTTGAATTTGGTCAGGTTAAACGGGTGGGCGTGTTTCGCCTGCCACAGACGCAGCGGCTGCGCCACGCCGTTACGGTAGCCAAGCACCGGCAGATCCCAGGCTTCGCCGGTAAGGGTGAACGCCGGTTCCCAGAGACCTTGTTTCGTCACTTTCCCGCCAATGCCCACCTGCACGTCAAGCTGCGCGTTGTGGCGGAACCACGGATAGGTATTGCGATGCCAGTCGTCCGGCGCTTCCATCTGATGGCCGTCAGCGAATGACTGGCGGAACAGGCCGTACTGGTAGTTCAGACCGTAACCGATAGCCGACTGGCCGACGGTCGCCATGGAGTCCAGGAAGCAGGCCGCCAGACGTCCCAGACCGCCGTTGCCCAGCGCCGGGTCAATCTCTTCTTCGAGCAGATCGGTCAGGTTAATGTCGTGTTCTTTAAGAACGTCGCCAACCTCCTGATACCAGCCGAGGTTCAACAGGTTGTTGCCCGTCAGACGGCCAATCAGGAACTCCATTGAAATGTAGTTTACATGACGCTGGTTCTTCACCGGCTTTGCCAAAGGCTGAGCATCCAGCTGTTCTGCGAGCGCACCGCTCACTGCCTGCCACCACTGGTGAGGCGTCATCTCGTTTGCAGCATGAAGGCCAAAACGCTGCCACTGACGCGTCAGGGCAGCCTGGAATTGAGCTTTGTTGAAGGTAGGCTGTGACATAGGGGATCGGCATCCTTTAGAAAGAAAACACAAGTTGGCGCTAGTGTGCCTGGCTCATTTCCCCTCTTCCTCCTCCCGAGGGGGATTAGACAGGGAGGAGTAGCGGGGATGAGCAGGAAAGTGTGATCAAGGCCACTCTCAGAGCATAGTTCGAGTGTGCCCGGAAGATAAAAAAGTAACCGAGGAGAATGTCAAAGAAATGAAATGCGGTTTCGGGTGAAATTAAACCCCGCCGAAATAATTACTTACGTAGAATAATATTTCGGCAATCGGGAAATCGCTAAGGAGATTATTAATCTCCCTTAACTTTACCAGAAGTATATTAAATTCGACGTCACTATCCCTTCCTGAAACCAGTTTCAGCGCAGCCGCAACGCAGCCATACAAGCCAGCATTGACGGGGCATCAAACACCTTTCCAGAAAGTTCCATTCTCAGCCTGAATGTTTTGTGACAGAGTGCAAATTCACAGCCACCAAATCCAGACATAACTTGCAATAGTTAACTTATTGGCCGAACTTATACCCATTAATTACGAAGCGCAAAAAAAATAAAATCTCTCGTTCCCCACAGTGAAGTGAAACCTATGTTGATTCCGTCTAAATTAAGTCGCCCGGTTCGTCTTGACCATACAGTGGTCCGCGAGCGTCTGCTGGCTAAACTTTCCGGCGCGCATAATTTCCGACTGGCGCTGGTTACGAGTCCTGCAGGTTATGGAAAAACAACGCTCATTTCGCAATGGGCCGCAGGCAAGAGCGATCTTGGCTGGTACTCTCTTGATGAGGGAGATAATCAGCAAGAACGTTTTGCCAGCTATCTGATTGCCGCAATACAGCAAGCCACCCATGGACACTGCGTCGCCAGTGAGGTGATGGTGCAAAAGCGCCAGTACGCCAGCCTGTCCTCCCTTTTCTCTCAGCTGTTCATCGAACTGGCCGAATGGCATCGCCCGCTTTACGTGGTGATTGATGATTACCATCTCATTACGAACCCGGTGATCCATGAATCGATGCGTTTCTTCCTGCGCCATCAGCCGGAAAACCTGACGCTGGTGGTGCTGTCACGCAACCTGCCGCAGCTGGGTATTGCCAACCTGCGCGTGCGCGATCAGCTTCTGGAAATCGGCAGCCAGCAGCTGGCCTTTACCCATCAGGAAGCGAAACAGTTCTTCGACTGCCGCCTGACCTCGCCGATCGAGGCCGCCGAAAGCAGCCGTCTGTGTGACGACGTTGCCGGCTGGGCCACCGCGCTGCAGCTCATCGCCCTCTCTGCCCGGCAAAACAACAGTCCGGCGCATCAGTCGGCGCGCCGTCTGGCAGGCATCAACGCCAGCCACCTTTCTGACTACCTGGTGGACGAGGTGCTCGACAGCGTCGATCCTTCGACGCGTAATTTCCTGCTGAAAAGCTCCCTGCTGCGCTCCATGAACGACGCGCTGATCGTGCGGGTGACGGGCTGTGAAAACGGCCAGCTGCAGCTGGAAGAGATTGAACGTCAGGGCCTGTTCCTGACGCGCATGGACGATCCGGGCGAGTGGTTTAGCTATCACCCGCTGTTTGGCAGCTTCCTGCGCCAGCGCTGTCAGTGGGAGCTGGCGGTTGAACTTCCGGAGATCCACCGCGCCGCCGCCGAAAGCTGGATGGCACAAGGCTTCCCGAGCGAGGCCATCCACCACGCGCTGGCCGCCGGTGATGCCAGCATGCTGCGCGATATCCTCCTCAATCATGCCTGGGGCCTGTTTAACCACAGCGAACTGACGCTGCTGGAAGAGTCCCTCAAAGCCCTGCCGTGGGAAAGCCTGCTGGAGAACCCGCGTCTTGTGCTGCTGCAGGCCTGGCTGATGCAAAGCCAGCATCGCTACAGCGAAGTGAATACCCTGCTGGCGCGCGCCGAGCAGGAGATGGAAAGCGAAATGGATACCACCCTGCACGGCGAGTTCAACGCCCTGCGTGCTCAGGTGGCCATTAACGATGGCGATCCGGAAGAAGCGGAACGGCTGGCGATGGTCGCACTGGCTGAACTGCCGCTGGCTAACTTCTACAGCCGCATCGTGGCGACCTCGGTGCATGGTGAAGTGCTGCACTGCAAAGGCGACCTCACGCGTTCGCTTTCACTCATGCAGCAAACCGAACAGATGGCGCGTCGTCATGACGTCTGGCACTACGCGCTGTGGAGCCTGATCCAGCAGAGCGAGATTTTATTCGCGCAGGGGTTCCTGCAGGCCGCCTGGGAAAACCAGGAGAAAGCGTTCCAGCTGATTCGTGAGCAGCATCTGGAACAGCTGCCGATGCACGAGTTCCTGTTGCGTATTCGCGCTCAGCTGCTGTGGGCGTGGTCGCGTCTGGATGAAGCAGAAAGCTGCGCCCGCCAGGGTGTGGACGTGCTGTCGAGCTTCCAGCCTCAGCAGCAGCTGCAGTGTCTGGCGCTGCTGGTGCAGTGCTCGCTGGCGCGGGGCGATCTCGATAACGCCCGAAACCATCTTAACCGCCTGGAAAACCTGCTCGGCAATGGTCAGTATCACAGCGACTGGGTGTCAAACGCCGATAAGGTCCGGGTGATTTACTGGCAGATGACCGGCGATAAAAAATCCGCCGCCAACTGGCTGCGTCAGACGCCAAAACCGGAATTTGCGAACAACCACTTCCTGCAGAGCCAGTGGCGCAACATTGCCCGCGCGCAGATCCTGCTCGGCGAACTAGAGCCCGCGGAGATCGTGCTGGAAGAGCTGAACGAGAACGCGCGCAGCCTGCGCCTGATGAGCGACCTGAACCGCAACCTGCTGCTGCTTAACCAGCTTTACTGGCAGGCGGGTCGTAAAAACGACGCCCAGCGCGTGCTGCTGGAAGCGCTGCAGCTGGCGAACCGCACCGGGTTTATCAGCCACTTTGTGATTGAGGGTGAAGTGATGGCGCAGCAGCTGCGCCAGCTTATTCAGCTCAACACGCTGCCGGAGCTGGATCAGCATCGCGCCCAGCGTATTTTGCGCGAGATTAACCAGCACCATCGGCACAAGTTCGCGCATTTTGATGAGAACTTTGTTGAACGTCTGCTGAACCATCCGGAAGTGCCGGAGCTTATCCGCACCAGCCCGCTCACCCAGCGAGAATGGCAGGTGCTGGGGCTGATCTATTCCGGCTACAGCAACGAGCAGATTGCCGGCGAGCTGGCGGTGGCGGCGACCACCATCAAAACGCACATCCGCAACCTATACCAGAAGCTGGGCGTGGCGCATCGTCAGGACGCGGTGCAGCATGCGCAGCAATTATTGAAGATGATGGGCTACGGAGTGTAATTCATTGCCCGGCGGCGCTACGCTTGCACGGGCCTACGGGTGTTGTAGGTCGGGTAAGCGCAGCGCCACCCTACACAACCGTTAGCACAATTCCAACTGCAAATTATTATCTTTAATTACCTGCATGACGCCCGCCGGCGGCATCACGTCGGTATAGACCGCATCCACCATGCTGATGCTGCCCATGTTCACCATCGCGTTACGGCCAAACTTGGAATGGTCCACCACCAGCATCACGTGGCGTGAGTTTTCAATGATCGCGCGCTTGGTGCGCACCTCGTGGTAATCAAACTCCAGCAGCGAGCCGTCGCTGTCGATGCCGCTGATCCCCAGAATGCCGAAGTCGAGGCGGAACTGAGAGATAAAATCGAGGGTCGCTTCGCCGATAATCCCGCCGTCGCGGCTGCGCAGCTCGCCGCCCGCGAGGATGATGCGGAAATCGTCTTTCTGCATCAGGGTGTTGGCGACGTTCAGGTTGTTGGTCACCACGCGCAGGTTCTCGTGATCCAGCAGGGCATGGGCGACCGCTTCCGGCGTGGTGCCGATATCAATAAACAGCGTCGCCCCGTTGGGGATCTGGCTTGCCACTTTACGGGCAATGCGTTCTTTCTCCGCCGTCTGCGTGGCTTTACGGTCGTGCCAGGAGGTGTTGACCGAACTGGACGGCAGCGCCGCCCCGCCGTGGTGGCGAAGAATACGGTTCTGATCGGCCAGGTCGTTCAGGTCACGACGGATGGTTTGCGGGCTGACGGCAAACTGCTCGACCAGCTCTTCGGTGCTGACGTATCCCTGTTTTTTAACCAGCTCGATAATGGCGTCATGACGTTGTGTTTGTTTCATCAATTATCCCTGAGAATTATGTTCGTTTTCGCGCATGGAGCGTGTCGGCAAAGGCCATCGCCAGCCCCACGGCCAGCCCGGCGACGTGCGCACCGTTGGCGATAGACATACCAAACAGATCAAACCATCCGGCAATTAGCCATATTAACGCAAAGGTTATTAATCCGCGCTGCAGATAGATGCCGCTTTCCGGATCGCGCTCCCCGCGAAGCCAGACGTAGCCCATCAGGGCATACACGACGCCCGACAGCCCGCCGAACCACGGCCCGCTAAACTTGTGCTGTACGTAGCCGCTCAGCAGGGCGCTGATAATGGTGATAACGATCAGCTTGCCGCTGCCCAGGCGCTTTTCAACGGCGCCGCCGAGATACCACCACCACAGCAGGTTAAAGAGGATATGCATCACCGAGAAGTGCATCAGCGCGTGGGTAAAGTAGCGCCAGACGTCAAACTCAAGAGACGGGTCATAGGGCCAGGCCAGGGCAATCATCACGCTCTGGTCGCCCACCACGTTCATAATAATGAAGACGATAATGCAGGCCGCCATCAGCAGCAGCGTAAACGGGCCCGCGCGTTCGCGAATAGTGGCAAGGAAGGGAAAGCGGCTGTAGTGCAGTCCGCTGCCCGTCTGGCCGGATTGCCAGCTTGCCGCCAGATAGCGAGGGTCACCCGGGTTCTCAAGAAAACGCGCCAGCTCCTCGTTTACCCGCCCGGCCTGGCTCTCATCGGCCAGCCAGACGTCGGTCTGCGTATGTTGCTGAATAGTCAGAATAACGCCCTGCGTCGCCATATAGTCGACAAACGCCTGGGCGACGCGCGGGTTGGTAAAAGAGGTGATCATCAACATGGGCAGCGGTCGCTTATTTCCACACAAAAGGGGACAGTATAGCGGGATTAGCGCTCAAACGCGTATTCCACTTCCGCCGGGAAATGACGATGCCAGGCATCGAAGCCGCCGTCGACGCTATAAACCGCGTCATAACCCTGCTGGAGCAGATACTGCGCCGCGCCTTTGCTGCTGTTGCCGTGGTAGCACATGACCATGACCGGCGTGTCGAAGTCGTTATCGCGCATAAACGCGCCCAGCGTGTCGTTGGTGAGATGAAACGCGCCCGGGGTATGGCCCATCGCAAAACTCTGCGGATCGCGGATGTCCACCAGCACCGCTTTTCCCTGGTGCATCTTCTGGTGGGCTTCTTCTACGTTAATACATTCAAACTGATCCATGGTGTTCTCTTTCGATTATTCAGATTTTATGCGGCTTGCTGACCCTCACCCCAGCCCTCTCCTTATAAGGGAGAGGGAGCAAACCATTCCCTCGCCCCTCTGGGGAGAGGGTTAGGGTGAGGGGAAAGGGCATCAGACCGCACTATTTTACCCCGTAGTGTACGTCCTGGCGGCGGGTAAACGCCATTATGTTATCCATATCACTCTAAATTGTTTTTTTGATGTTACCAAAAGCGCGTTCCTTTGCTATCATGAGCGATATCGAACATTTCTGAGCTTTAACGAAAGTGCATGAGGGTGTTATGGAAACCAAAGATCTGATTGTGATAGGCGGTGGCATCAACGGTGCCGGTATTGCGGTCGATGCCGCAGGACGCGGTTTATCCGTACTGATGCTGGAAGCTAACGATCTCGCCTGCGCGACGTCGTCCGCCAGCTCCAAGCTGATTCACGGTGGCCTGCGCTACCTGGAACACTACGAATTCCGCCTGGTTAGCGAAGCGCTGGCCGAACGTGAAGTGCTGCTCAAAATGGCCCCGCATCTGGCGATTCCGATGCGCTTCCGCCTGCCCCATCGCCCGCACCTGCGTCCGGCGTGGATGATCCGAATTGGTCTGTTTATGTACGATCATCTGGGTAAACGCACCAGCCTCCCGGGTTCGAAAGGGTTGCGTTTTGGCTCAGAATCGGTCCTTAAGCCTGAAATCGTGCGCGGATTCGAATATTCCGACTGCTGGGTGGACGATGCGCGTCTGGTACTGGCGAATGCGCAGATGGTCGAGAAGAAAGGCGGCGAGGTGAAAACCCGCACCCGCGCGACCGCTGCCCGTCGTGAAAACGGCCTGTGGATTGTGGAAGCGGAAGATATCGATACCGGCGAGAAATTCAGCTGGAAAGCGCGCGGCCTGGTGAACGCCACCGGTCCGTGGGTGAAGCAGTTCTTCGATGACGGCATGCATCTGCCTTCACCGTACGGCATCCGCCTGATCAAGGGCAGCCACATCGTGGTACCGCGCGTGCATACCCAGAAGCAGGCCTACATTCTGCAGAACGAAGACAAGCGCATCGTGTTTGTGATCCCGTGGATGGACGAATTCTCGATCGTTGGCACCACCGACGTGGAGTACAAAGGCGACCCGAAAAGCGTGGAGATCGACGAGAGCGAAGTGAACTACCTGCTCAAAGTGTATAACGCGCACTTTAAGAAACAGCTGTCGCGCGACGACGTGGTCTGGACCTACTCCGGCGTGCGCCCGCTGTGCGATGACGAGTCTGACTCTCCGCAGGCGATTACCCGTGACTATACGCTGGATATTCACGACGTTGACGGCCAGGCGCCGCTGCTGTCGGTATTTGGCGGCAAGCTTACCACCTACCGCAAGCTGGCCGAGCACGCGCTGGAAAAACTGGCGCCGTACTATAAAGGCATTGGCCCGGCATGGACCAAGGGCGCGGTACTGCCCGGCGGTGATATCGGCGATAACCGCGATGATTACGCCGCGAAGCTGCGCCGTCGCTTCCCGTTCATCACCGAAGGCATGGCGCGCCACTACGCCCGCACCTACGGCAGCAATACCGAGCTGTTGCTGGGTGAGGCGAAGGACATTGCGGATCTGGGCGAGCATTTCGGCCACGAGCTGTACGAAGCCGAGCTGCGCTATCTGGTGGAGCACGAGTGGGTGCGTCGTCTGGACGACGCCATCTGGCGCCGCACCAAAGAAGGGATGTGGCTGAATGCCGAGCAGCAGTCTCGCGTGGCGCAGTGGCTGCTGCAAAATGCGGGAAAGCGTGAGCTGTCGTTAGCGTCGTAATTGAAAAAAGCCGGGTGGCGGCTCCGCCTTACCCGGCCTACTCGATCCCGTAGGCCCGGTAAGCGCAGCGCCACCGGGCTTTGTTTTTACAGCCTCACCGGATCAATATGCCAGATCGTATCGGCATACTCCTTGATGGTCCTGTCAGACGAGAAATAGCCCATATTGGCGATGTTGTACATCGCGGCGCTGGTCCACTTCTCCGGCTGGCGATACAGCTCGTCCACCTTGTCCTGACAGTCCACGTAGCTGCGGTAATCCGCCAGCACCTGGTAGTGATCGCCAAAGTTAATCAGCGAATCGACCAGATCGCGATAGCGGCTCGGTTCATCAGGGCTAAACACGCCGGTCGCGATCTGCGTCAGCACCTGGCGCAACTCTTCATCCTCTTCGTAATATTGACGCGGCGAGTAGCCTTTCCTGCGCAGCGCCTCCACCTCTTCCGTCGTATTACCGAAGATAAAGATATTTTCTTCGCCCACGTGCTCCAGCATCTCGACGTTCGCCCCGTCAAGCGTGCCGATGGTCAGCGCGCCGTTAAGGGCAAACTTCATGTTACTGGTGCCGGACGCTTCCGTCCCCGCCGTGGAAATCTGCTCAGAGAGATCCGCCGCCGGGATGATCAGCTGCGCCAGGCTGACGCTGTAGTTCGGAATGAAGACCACCTTCAGCTTGTCGCCAATGTCCGGATCCTGGTTGACCACCTTCGCCACGTCGTTGATGAGATGAATGATGTGCTTCGCCATGTAGTAGGCCGACGCCGCCTTGCCGGCGAAGATCTTCACGCGCGGCACCCATTCGGCCGTCGGATCGGCCTTGATGCGGTTGTAATGGGTGATCACGTGCAGCACGTTCATCAGCTGACGCTTGTACTCGTGGATGCGTTTGATCTGCACGTCGAACAGCGCCTTCGGGTTTGCCACCACGTTGAGGTGCATCGCCAGCCAGACCGCCAGACGCTTTTTGTTCAGCAGCTTGGCTTCGCGCACGGCCTTGTTCACCGTCGGGAAATCAATATGCTGTTCCAGCTCGCTCAGCTGGCTCAGGTCGGTACGCCAGGTGCGGCCAATGTTCTCGTCCAGCACCTCCGAGAGCGGCTGGTTGGCCAGCGCCAGCCAGCGGCGCGGGGTGACGCCGTTGGTCACGTTGCAGAACCGCGTCGGGAAGATCTTCGCGAAGTCCGCAAACAGCGACTGCACCATCAGGTTCGAGTGAAGCCCGGACACGCCGTTGACCTTGTGGCTGATGACGACCGCCAGCCAGGCCATGCGCACGCGGCGTCCGTTCGATTCATCAATGATGGACGCGCGGCTCAGCAGCCCGGTATCGTTCGGATACTGCTCCTGCAGGGTCTTAAGGAAGTAGTCGTTAATCTCAAAGATAATCTGCAGATGGCGCGGCAGGATTTTGCCGAGCATATCCACCGGCCACGTCTCCAGCGCCTCGCTCATCAGCGTGTGGTTGGTGTACGAGAACACCTGGCAGGTCACCTCAAAGGCGTCATCCCAGCTGAACTTATGCTCGTCGATCAGCAGGCGCATCAGCTCCGGAATAGAGAGCACCGGATGGGTGTCGTTAAGGTGGATCGCGGTTTTCTCCGCCAGGTTGGCGTAGGTTTTGTGCAGCTGGTGGTGGCGGCTGAGGATGTCCTGAATGGTCGAGGAGACGAGGAAATACTCCTGACGCAGGCGCAGCTCGCGGCCCGAGTAGGTCGAGTCGTCCGGATACAGCACGCGGGAAACGTTCTCGGAGTGGTTTTTATCTTCCACCGCCGCAAAGTAGTCACCCTGGTTAAATTTACCGAGGTTAATTTCGCTGCTCGCCTGGGCGCTCCACAGGCGCAGCGTGTTGGTGGCGTCGGTGTCGTAGCCGGGGATGATCTGGTCGTAGGCCACGGCCAGGATCTCTTCCGTTTCCACCCAGCGGGATTTTTTTCCTTCCTGCTGAATACGCCCGCCAAAGCGCACCTTGTAGCGCGTGTTGTGGCGCTTGAACTCCCACGGGTTGCCGTACTCCAGCCAGTAGTCCGGGGACTCTTTCTGCCGCCCGTCGACGATGTTCTGCTTGAACATGCCGTAGTCGTAGCGAATGCCGTAGCCGCGGCCCGGCAGCGCCAGCGTCGCCAGCGAGTCGAGGAAGCAGGCGGCAAGACGCCCCAGGCCGCCGTTGCCGAGGCCCGGGTCGTTCTCTTCGTCAATCAGCTCTTCTAAATCCAGCCCCATCTCTTCCAGGGCGGTTTTGACGTCGTCGTAAATGCCGAGCGACAGCAGCGCGTTGGACAGCGTGCGGCCAATCAAAAATTCCATCGACAGGTAGTAAACCTGACGCGTTTCCTGCGAGAGCTGGGCGCGGTTTGAGCGCAGCCAGCGTTCAACTAAACGGTCGCGCACCGCAAACAGGGTGGCGTTCAGCCACTCGTGCTTGTTGGCAATAACCGGATCTTTCCCGATGGTGAACATCAGCTTGTAGGCGATAGAGTGCTTTAACGCCTCAACGCTGAGCGTGGGTGAAGAGTAGCTAAATGGAGCGTTCATATCAGTAACTTCGCCTCGTTACATCAAGCGTTGATAGAGATCGCGGTACGACTGCGCCGCGACGTGCCAGCTAAAGTCCATGGACATCGCCTGACGCTGAACGTAACGCCAGAGCGATGGGCGGGACCACAAGACGAAAGCACGCCGAATCGCCCGAAGCAGCGACCAGGCATTACTGTCCTCAAAGACAAACCCGCTGGCGATACCGTCCGCCAGGTTTTCCAGAGAGCTGTCGGATACGGTATCCGCCAGCCCGCCCGTGCGGCGCACCAGCGGCAGCGTGCCGTATTTCAGGCCGTAAAGCTGCGTCAGGCCGCAGGGTTCGAAGCGGCTGGGCACCAGGATGACGTCCGCGCCGCCCATGATGCGGTGCGAGAACGCCTCGTGGTAGCCAATCTGCACGCCCACCTGCCCCGGGTGTTCCGCGGCGGCGGCAAGGAAACCTTCCTGCAGCACCGGGTCGCCCGCGCCAAGCAGCGCTAGCTGTCCCCCCTGCTCAAGCAAACCGGGCAGCGCCTCCAGCACCAGATCCAGCCCTTTCTGGCTGGTCAGGCGGCTGACCACCGCAAACAGCGGCACTTTGTCGTTAACCTTCAGGCCCATCGCAATCTGCAGCTGGCGTTTGTTTTCCGCTTTGTCTTCCACGGAATCGCGGCCATAGCGCGCCGCCAGCAGGAGATCGGTTTCCGGGCTCCAGATCTGTTCATCCACGCCGTTCAGAATGCCCGACAGGCGGCCTTCCCGATGGCGCTGCTGCAGCAACCCTTCCATGCCGTAGCCAAACGCCGGCTGGGTGATTTCTCGCGCATAGGTTGGGCTGACCGCCGTGATGTGATCGGCGTAGTACAGCCCGGCTTTCAGGAACGAGATCTGCCCGTTGAACTCTAGCCCGTGCATGTTATAGAACGACCATGGCAGATCGATGTCATTCATATGGTGCGCGTAGTACATCCCCTGGTACGCCAGGTTATGCACGGTGAAGACCGATTTCGCCGGGTGGCCGCGCGCGGCGAGATACGCCGGGGCAAGCCCGGCGTGCCAGTCATGCGCGTGCACCACGTTCGGGCGCCAGAACGGATCCAGCCCCGTCGCCATTTCAGCGCCGACCCAGCCGAGCAGCGCAAAGCGCAGCACGTTATCGGTGTAGGCGAACAGGTTCGTATCGTGATACGGACTGCCCGGTCGGTCGTACAGGTGCGGCGCGTCGATCAGGTAAATCCCTACGCCATTGTAATGTCCAAACAGCAGGGTAATGCGTCCGGCAAACGTTTCACGGCGGGTCACAACCTTTGCATCAGGAATGCCGCGCCGGATATCCGGAAAGGCGGGCAGCAGGACTCGGGTATCCACGCCTCCGGCGATTTGCGCTGCCGGTAATGCACCCAGAACATCTGCCAGACCGCCCGTTTTTAACAACGGGAACATCTCAGAACATACGTGTAAAACCTGCATCATCGCTCCTGTTTGATCTGCAGCTTCCGCAACATTTCCCGTGTAACTAACACGATCCCCTCTTCCGAACGGTAGAAACGACGCGCGTCTTCTTCCGCGTTTTCACCGATGACCATCCCCTCAGGGATGACGCAGGCGCGGTCGATCACGCAACGACGCAGACGACACGAGCGCCCTACCCAGACATCCGGCAATAAGACTGCCGAATCGATATTACAGAATGAATTTATCCGCACGCGCGGGAACAGCACCGACTGCACCACCACCGAACCGGAGATAATGCACCCGCCGGACACCAGCGAGTTCAGCGTCATGCCGTGGCTGCCGGAGCGGTCCTGCACGAACTTGGCCGGCGGCAGGGATTCCATATGGGTTCGAATCGGCCAGTTCTGATCGTACATATCCAGCTCAGGCGTGACCGACGCCAGGTCGAGGTTCGCTTTCCAGTACGCTTCCAGCGTGCCCACGTCGCGCCAGTAAGGCTCCGCGTTCGGATCGGACTGCACGCAGGACAGCGGGAAAGGATGTGCATATGCCATGCCAGCCTGGGTGATTTTCGGGATGATATCTTTGCCAAAGTCGTGGCTGGAGTTTTCGTCTTTGTCGTCTTCTTCCAGCAGCTCATAAAGATAATCTGCATCAAAGACATAGATCCCCATGCTGGCGAGCGATTTGGTGTCATCGCCCGGCATGGTTGGCGGGTTCGCCGGTTTTTCAACGAAGTCGATGATTTTATCGTCGGCATCCACGTGCATCACGCCAAACGCCGTCGCCTCGGCAACGGGCACCGGCAGACACGCCACGGTGCAGCGCGCCCCTTTTTCGACGTGGTCGATCAGCATGTGGGAGTAATCTTGCTTGTAGATGTGGTCCCCGGCGAGGATGACAATGTATTCCGCGCTATAGCGACGAATGATGTCGAGGTTCTGGGTCACCGCATCCGCCGTCCCGCGATACCAGTTCTCGCCGTGAACGCGCTGCTGAGCAGGCAGGAGATCGACAAACTCGTTCATCTCCTCGCTGAAGAATGACCAGCCGCGCTGAATATGCTGCACCAGGGTGTGCGACTGATACTGCGTAATGACGCCAATGCGGCGAATGCCCGAGTTCAGGCAGTTGGAGAGGGCAAAATCGATGATGCGGAACTTACCACCGAAGTGAACGGCAGGCTTGGCGCGCTTGATGGTCAAATCTTTCAGGCGGGTACCACGCCCGCCCGCAAGTATCAGGGCAACCGTTTTTAAGGGTAGCTGGCGTGCCAACATTAAGGGATCGTTCTTCTCTAATCTAACCATGACTAACTCCTTTTTTATCATCTTTGGAATACGCACACTCCGTGCGCAGGCCCGTGCCAGACAGCCATTACTACCGGATTATCCGCTCCGGCAAAGGGGGGAACGGCGCGCCACTCCCCGTCAGGTAAAACAATCTCTGCGACGTCATCCGTCGCGTTCAGCGTGACCAGCCATTTATCCGACAGCAGGATTTGCAGGCGTGGGACGCCGTGTTGCCACTCTTGCGCGCTTAACGGTTGCGCGTCTTTATTCAGCCAGCGAACGTTGCCGTCACCCTCTTCCCACCAGCGATCGGCGGTAAGGGCGGGGATCTGCTGGCGGAGGTGGATCAGCGCGGCGGTGAAATGGATCAACCCGCTGTTGGCCTCCCCCCAGTCAAGCCAGGTCAGGGTGTTATCCTGGCAATAGGCGTTGTTGTTGCCGTGCTGGCTGTGACCGTGCTCATCGCCCGCCAGCAGCATCGGCGTGCCCTGCGACAATAAAAGCGTGGTCAGCAGCGCATGGACGCTGGCGCGTCGCCGCTCTATCACATCCAGACTTCCGCCTAACCCTTCTATACCATGGTTAAAGCTATGGTTATTGTTAGTCCCATCGCGATTCTCTTCGCCGTTTGCCTCATTGTGTTTCTGATTGAAACAAACGCAGTCCCTGAGCGTAAAACCGTCGTGCGCCGTCACCAGATTAACGGTGGCCGACGGGCGTTTGCCGTCGCGCTTAAAGAGATCGCTGGACGCGGCAAAGCGCCCGGCAAATTCCCCCAGCGGCAGATTCCGCTCCAGCCAGAAGCGGCGCGCGGCATCGCGATAGTGGTCGTTCCACTCGGCAAACAGCGGCGGGAAATTCCCGACCTGATATCCACCTTCTCCAATGTCCCACGGCTCCGCGATGAGCTTCACCTGCGAGAGCACCGGACAGTTTTTTATCGCCTCAAACAGCGGCGCCTGCTGGCTGAACGCTGGCGTGCGCCCCATCACCGGCGCCAGGTCGAAACGAAAACCGTCGACGTGGAACGTCTCTACCCAGTATTTCAGGCATTCATAAGCAAAATGCGTGACCGCCGGATGGCTGAGGTTGAGCGTGTTGCCGCAGCCGGTCCAGTTCTCATAATCACCATCCTGCCTGATCCAATAATAGCTACGGTTATCAATTCCGCGCATGGAGAGCGTCGGGCCGTCGAGATCGCTTTCTGCGCTGTGGTTCAGCACCACGTCCAGAATGACCTCAATGCCCGCCGCGTGGAGCGACTTCACCGCATCGCGGAACTCCTCCCGCGCTTTTTCCGGATGGACGGCATAGCGCGGTTCGAGCGCAAACATCGCCAGCGGGTTGTAGCCCCAGTAGTTGCTCAGCCCGAGCCGCTGCAGGCGCGGTTCGCTGGCAAAATGGGCGACGGGGAGCAGTTCAAGGGCGGTGATGCCGAGGTGTTTCAGGTAGGCGATCATGGTGGGATGCCCGAGCGCCTTATAGGTGCCGCGCATCTCCTTAGGGATAGACGGGTGCAGCCAGGTCAGCCCTTTGACGTGGGCTTCATAAATGACGGTATTGCCCCACGGCGTGCGCGGCGGAGCATCGTCTTCCCAGTCGTACAGATCGTTCACCACCACGCTTTTGGGCACGAAGGGCGCGCTGTCGCGATGGTCGGGCTCGCCGTAGCCCACGTGGAAGAGCGGGTTGTCTTTAAACTCGCCATCGACGCGGTGCGCGCACGGGTCAATCAGCAGCTTCGCCGGGTTAAACCAGTGACCCTGCGCCGGTTCCCACGGGCCGTGTACGCGAAAGCCATAGTGCATGCCTGGCCGTCCTCCGGCCAGATAGCCGTGCCAGGTATCCCCCGTGCGCGCGGGGAGATCGTAACGGTGCTCGTTACCTTCCCCATCAAACACGCAAAGCTCTACCCGCTCAGCGTGAGCGGAAAAAAGCGTGAAGTTCACGCCCTTACCGTCAAAACGCGCGCCGTGCGGTTCGGGATGACCTGCCGTAAGCTGCGTCATTCGCCCTCCCGCATCAGCCAGATGGTGGCAAGCGGCGGCAGCGTCAGGCACAGGGAGTTTGGCCGCCCGTGGCTTTCGATGACGTCGCTCTGCACCAGCCCGCCGTTACCGGCGTTGCTGCCGTGGTAGTGCATCGAATCGGTATTGAGGATTTCGCGCCATTTGCCCGGCTGGTTGATGCCGAAGCGGTAGTGTTCGCGCGGCACCGGCGTAAAGTTGCTGGCGACGATGATCTCGTTACCCGCCTTGTCACGCCGCACGAAGACAAACACCGAACGCTCGTGGTCGTCCACCACCAGCCACTCAAAGCCGTAAGGATCGAAATCGAGCTCGTGCAGCGCCTTGTGGTGGCGATAGGTCAGGTTCAGGTCGCGCACCAGGCGCTGCACGCCGTGGTGCCAGTTGTCGCCGCCTTCCAGCAGGTGCCAGTCGAGGCTGGTATCGTGGTTCCACTCGCGCCCCTGCGCGAACTCGTTGCCCATAAACAGCAGCTTTTTACCCGGGAAGGCAAACAGCCAGCCGTAGTAGGCGCGCAGGTTGGCAAACTTCTGCCACGCGTCGCCCGGCATGCGGTCGAGAATCGACTTTTTGCCGTGCACCACTTCATCGTGCGACAGCGGCAGCATGAAGTTTTCGGTGTAGTTGTAGAGTATCCCGAACGTCAGCTTATCGTGATGATACTTGCGGTGAACCGGATCCAGCTTCATGTAGTCGAGCGTGTCGTGCATCCAGCCCAGGTTCCACTTATACCAGAACCCCAGACCGCCTGAGGATGGCGGTCGCGAGACGCCCGCAAAGTCGGTCGACTCCTCCGCCATGGTCACGGCACCGTCCACCTGCTCGCCGATAATGCGGTTGGTATTGCGCAGGAATTCAATGGCTTCCAGGTTTTCGCGGCCGCCATACTCGTTCGGGATCCACTCGCCCTCTTTGCGGCTGTAGTCGCGGTAGATCATCGACGCCACCGCATCCACGCGCAGGGCATCAATGCCGAAGCGCTCGATCCAGTACAGGGCGTTCCCGACCAGGTAGTTTGCAACCTCACGCCGACCGTAGTTGTAGATCAGCGTGTTCCAGTCCTGGTGATAGCCTTCGCGCGGGTCGCTGTGCTCGTACAGCTTCGTGCCGTCAAACTCTGCCAGCGCGAAATCATCCGCCGGGAAATGGCCCGGCACCCAGTCGAGGATGACGCTCAGCCCGGCGGCGTGCGCGGCATCAATAAAATAGCGGAAGTCATCGCGCGTGCCGAAGCGGCGGGTCGGCGCATAAAGACCGGTGGGCTGGTAGCCCCAGCTGCCGTCGAACGGGTGCTCATTGACCGGCAGCAGCTCAAGGTGGGTAAAGCCCATCCATTTGGCGTACGGCACCAGCTGGTCGGCAAGCTCCCGGTAGCTGAGCCAGAAGTTGTTATCGGTGTGGCGACGCCAGGAGCCAAGATGCACTTCATAGACGGAGATGGGGGCATCAAAGCGGTTGGCCTGTTTACGCTCTTCCGTCTGGACCACCTTCTCCGGCAGGCCGCAAATCAGCGACGCCGTGTCCGGGCGCATCTGCGCCTCGAAGGCATACGGGTCGGCTTTAATGCGCAGCTTGCCGTGGGCGTCGATCATCTCGAATTTATACAGCTGCCCGTAGTGCGCCCCGGGGATAAACAGCTCCCAAATGCCGGTTTCCCGACGCAGGCGCATCGGGTGGCGGCGACCGTCCCAGTAGTTGAACTGGCCGACCACGGAGACGCGCTGGGCGTTAGGCGCCCACACGGAGAACCGCGTGCCGGTAATGCCGTCCATGGTATCGGCATGGGCACCCAGCGTTTCATAAGGGCGAAGATGCGTTCCTTCGGAGAGCAGCCAGGCATCCATCTCCTTCAGCAGAGGGCCAAAGCTGTAAGGATCGTCAATCAGGTTTTGCTGGCCGTGCCAGAGAACGGCAAGCTGATAGCGAAAAGGGTTTTTACGGCGGGGCATCACGCCCGAGAAGAAGCCACGAGAATCGAGGCATTCAAGATTACCGACCTTGCGGCCGGTTTTGGGCTCAATCACCCAGACTTCGGTGGCATCCGGTAACAGCGCCCGAACTTCCAGACCCGCCTCTGTACGGTGCATCCCCAGCACGGAAAAGGGGTCGGCAAAATGACCCGCAATAAGCGCATTAATCACGTCTCTATCCACACGATCGGACATGGTATTCATCCTGTTTTTTATGTCGTCCTTTTTAAGCGCTCCGGGACGACTTTTAATGTGACCTGAACGGGACAGCACAAAAATGTGCATCCATTCTGTTCCGTTCGAACCTCAGGTAAGAAATGACTCTTCCTTAAAGCATAGCCAACGCTCTAGATGACTCCTGATAAAAAATAAGGCATACGCGTGTTACTCCATGTAGTACGCAAAAAAAGGGGGTGAAAATCACCCCCGGTCGTTAACAAATTATTACGCCAGCTGGCGCAGCATGCGGCGCAGCGGCTCGGCGGCGCCCCACAGGAGCTGGTCGCCAACGGTGAACGCGGAGAGGTACTCCGGCCCCATGTTCAGCTTGCGCAGGCGGCCAACCGGCGTGGTCAGCGTGCCGGTCACGGCAGCCGGGGTCAGCTCGCGCATGGTGATGTCGCGATCGTTTGGTACCACTTTCGCCCACGGATTGTGCGCGGCCAGCAGCTCTTCCACGGTCGGAATAGACACATCTTTTTTCAGTTTAATGGTGAAGGCCTGGCTGTGGCAGCGCAGCGCACCGATACGTACGCACAGACCGTCAACCGGAATGGTGTTCGCGGTATTGAGGATTTTGTTGGTCTCAGCCTGGCCCTTCCACTCTTCGCGGGTCTGGCCGTTATCCAGCTGTTTGTCGATCCACGGGATCAGGCCGCCGGCCAGCGGTACGCCAAAGTTATCCACCGGCAGCGCGCCGCTGCGGGTCAGATCGGTGACTTTACGCTCGATATCCAGGATTGCGGAGGCCGGGTTTGCCAGCTCGGTCGCGACGCTGTTATGCAGCTGGCCCATCTGGGTAAGCAGCTCGCGCATGTGGCGCGCGCCGCCGCCGGATGCGGCCTGGTAGGTCGCCACGGAGACCCACTCCACCAGATCCTGCGCGAACAGGCCGCCGAGGGACATCAGCATCAGGCTGACGGTGCAGTTACCGCCGACAAAGGTTTTCACGCCGCTGTTCAGGGCGTCGGTGATAACCCCCTGGTTCACCGGGTCGAGAATAATAATGGCATCGTCCTTCATGCGCAGCGATGAGGCTGCGTCAATCCAGTAGCCCTGCCAGCCGCTTTCACGCAGCTTTGGATAGATTTCGTTGGTATAATCGCCGCCCTGGCACGTCACAACAATGTCGAGTGCCTTCAGCGCTTCCAGATCGTAAGCATCCTGCAACGTGCCTGTGGTACCACCAAAGGACGGAGCAGCCTGGCCAAGCTGAGAAGTGGAGAAGAAGACCGGGCGGATAGCGTCGAAGTCGCGCTCTTCAACCATGCGTTGCATGAGTACAGAGCCGACCATACCGCGCCAGCCGATAAAACCAACGTTTTTCATAGCATTTTTTTCCTGCTGAGGGTGTGTGCTGATTGTGCAAGCCAGTATTGAACTGGGATATGCTTCACATTACAAAATGCTGCCAAAGTCGCAAGCGAAATTAATCGATGATTGCCCGGCAATCAGAAATACAGCTAATTATCATAATAACCTTAGAGATGTTCAGGGATAATTTACATGAGTGAAATCATTTCCGCCGCGGTTTTATTGATCCTGATTATGGATCCCCTGGGTAACCTGCCTATCTTCATGTCGGTGCTAAAGCACACCGAGCCGAAGCGCCGCCGGGCGATCATGATCCGCGAGCTGCTCATCGCCCTGCTGGTGATGTTTATCTTCCTGTTTGCAGGTGAAAAAATTCTCGCGTTCCTGAACCTGCGCGCTGAAACCGTGTCGATTTCCGGCGGGATTATTCTGTTCCTGATTGCCATTAAGATGATTTTCCCGAGCGCGGAAGGCAGCAGCAGCGGCCTGCCTGCGGGTGAAGAGCCGTTTATCGTGCCGCTGGCGATTCCCCTCGTCGCCGGGCCGACCATTCTGGCCACGCTGATGCTGCTTTCGCATCAGTATCCGAACCAGATGAGCCACCTGGTAATTGCCCTACTGATCGCCTGGGGCGGGACGTTTATTATCCTGCTGCAGTCTTCGCTATTCCTGCGCCTGCTGGGCGAGAAAGGGGTGAACGCGCTGGAACGCCTGATGGGGCTGATTCTGGTGATGATGGCGACGCAGATGTTCCTGGACGGGATCCGCGCGTGGATGAAAGGCTGACTTTCTCCCTCTCCCCGTGGGAGAGGGCCGGGGTGGGCATCAGGCCGCAGAGGACGTATTTTTGCCGGGTGGCGGCTTCGCCTTACCCGGCCTACAAAACTTAGCCCTTACGAATCAAATATCGATACGGCAGCGCTTCTGTCTGCTGTGCCACCAGCTCATGCTCCATAAAGGTACAAAAACCGGGAATATCGCGGGTCGTGGCCGGGTCGTCGGCAACGATCAGCAGCGTTTCACCGGTCTGCATATTGCGCACGGTTTTACGCACCATCATTACCGGTTCCGGGCAGCGAAGGCCCTGGGCATCAAGGGTGTGGTCTGGGCTGGAAAACAGGTCGGTCATGGTCTTCTCGGTCTGGTAAAAACGGCTGTAGTTTACGCCCGGTTGCGCGCAATGCAAACCAGGTTAACGATTGCGTAAAAACTAACCATTGCAATGTCCGGCTAAAGCAGTATCATGCTGCGGTTTTTATTGGGTTCCCTCACCCCAACGTATAAAAAGGTCACAATATGACGCAGTTTTCTGAATCACAGCGCGTAAAAGCGTTGTTCTGGCTTTCGCTTTTCCATTTGCTGGTGATCACCTCCAGTAACTATCTGGTGCAGCTCCCGATCTCCATCTTTGGTTTCCATACGACCTGGGGCGCATTCAGCTTTCCGTTTATTTTCCTCGCCACGGATTTAACCGTGCGTATCTTTGGCGCCCCGCTGGCTCGCCGCATTATTTTTGCGGTCATGCTTCCGGCGCTGTTCATCTCGTACGTAGTGTCGTCTCTGTTTTATATGGGAAGCTGGCAGGGCATTGAGGCGTTAACCCACTTCAACCTGTTTGTTGCCCGTATCGCTGCGGCAAGCTTTATGGCCTACGCGCTGGGGCAGATCCTTGACGTGCACGTGTTTAACCGCCTGCGTCGGAACCATCGCTGGTGGATGGCGCCTACTGCCTCCACGCTGTTCGGTAACGTGAGCGATACGCTGGCCTTCTTCTTCATCGCCTTCTGGCGCAGCCCGGACGCGTTCATGGCCGAGCACTGGATGGAAATCGCGCTGGTGGACTACTGCTTCAAGGTCCTCATCAGCATTGTTTTCTTCCTGCCGATGTACGGCGTACTGCTCAATATGCTGCTGAAAAGGCTGGCAGATAAATCTGAAATCACGGCATTGCAGGCTGGTTAAGGGTTCGCTTTATCAGTTGTGATAAGATGGGCGAATGAGCCGTTATGGCCGTTTATCGAAAGGAAGAAGTCAATGCGCAATCTGGTTAAATATGTCGGGATTGGCCTGCTGGTTGTGGGTCTTGCAGCCTGTGATAACAGCGACACGAAAACGCCTGCTCAGGGCGCATCCGCAGAGAGCAACGCGACCGGTCAGCCGGTGAATCTGATGGATGGCAAACTCACTTTCTCTCTGCCAGCCGATATGACTGACCAGAGCGGCAAGCTGGGCACCCAGGCGAACAACATGCACGTTTACTCCGACGCAACCGGGCAGAAAGCGGTCATTGTGATTGTGGGCGACGACACCAGCGAAGACCTGGCCGTGCTGTCCAAACGTCTGGAAGATCAGCAGCGCGGCCGCGACCCGCAGCTGCAGGTGGTGACCAATAAATCCATCGAGCTGAAAGGCCACACGCTGCAACAGCTCGACAGCATCATCTCCGCCAAAGGCCAGACCGCGTACTCTTCTGTCGTGCTGGGCAAGGTCGATAACAAACTGCTGACCCTGCAGATCACCCTGCCAGCGGAAGATCAGCAGAAAGCGCAGACGGCGGCTGAAAACATCATTAACACCATCGCGATCCAGTAACCTTCACGATGATGACGTGGCCTCCGGTGCCTGCACCGGGGGCCCTTTTTTTAGCCGCCACGTCAGCAGCAGCGCAATGACCACCAGACCCGCCGCGGCAAGATAAATCACCGGCACGCCTGCCCAGGCCATCACCAGCCCCGCCAGCGGGCCGGTAATGCCTAACGACATATCCATAAACACCGTATAGGTCGCCAGCGCCGCGCCCTGATTCTGCTGCGGCACGGCTTTTACCGCCACCACGCCCAGCGCCGGGAAGACCAGGGAAAAGCCTGCCCCCGCGAGGAACACGCCCACCTTCGCGACCCAGGGCACCATCGCTATTCCGGTCAGCAGCAGCCCGACAATCTCTATCGCAAAGCAGATCATCGCCACGTTCAGCCCGCCCAGGCGGTTGATGCCGTTAGGAAAAAGCAGGCGCGCGCCAACGAACGCACAGCTGAACAGGGTTAACGCAAAGGCCGCGCCGTCCCAGCCTTTGGCGTCGTAGAACAGGGTAATGAAGGTCGCAATGACGCCGAAACCGGTGGTCGCCAGGGCCAGGGCCATGCCGTACGGCCAGACGCGTCCCAGCACAGCCCGAAACGGCAGCGGCTTGCCCTTGCTGGCCTTCACCTTCGGGCGCGGCAGCGCAAAGAGGATCGCCAGCAGCGCGACCGCCATTATGGTGACGGCCAGCCCATACAGCCCGCCAAGCGCATAGCAGGCCACGCCGAGCGGCGCCCCAAGCGCCATCGCGCCGTAGGTGACAATCCCGTTCCAGGAGATCACCCGGCCAATGTGCGGCGCGCCAACCACCCCCACGCCCCACAGCGTCGAGCCGGTTCCCGCCAGGCTTTGCCCAATACCGAGGATAACGCGCCCCAGGCAGAGCAGCGCCAGGCTGACCAGCGGCCAGTGGCTGGTGGTGGCCGCCAGCAGGTAGCTCAGGCCGCTGAGGAAACAGCCGCACAGCCCCACGACTACGATGCTTTTTGGTCCGAACGCGTCCGCGTAGCGCCCGGCATGCGGGCGGCTGAGAAGCGTAGCGAAATACTGCAGGCTAATTACCAGCCCCGCCCAGAAGGCGCTGAAGCCCATGACGTCATGGACATAGCCCGGCAGGACCGCCAGCGGCAGGCCGATGGTGAGATAGCTGGCAAAGTTAAAAATCACAACGGAAACGATGCGCAGATTGAGGCGCAGTCCGCTCAGTGCCGGTTCAGCGGCGGGTTCGGGCATGGGGTTCTACCTGGATTTTTTACAACAGTGTTTCACTATTACCACGGCGCAATAAGAAAATCAGCCCCGACTTTCAGATTAACGGTGCCAGACGAAGCGAGGCCCGGGCACTACACTTACCGGGTCATCATATTAAGGAACACGCATGATCGCTAACCCGTCCGACAAAGCAGGACTCCACATCTTATTAAAGCTCGCCTGCCTGGTGGTTATCCTTGCGGGTATCCATGCTGCCGCCGACATTATTGTTCAGCTCCTGCTGGCGCTCTTTTTTGCCATCGTGCTTAATCCGCTGGTCACCTGGTTTTTACGCCGTGGGGTGAGCCGTCCGGTTGCCATCACCATCGTCGTCATCGTGATGCTGATTGCCCTGACGGCGCTCTTCGGCGTGCTGGCGGCCTCGCTGAGTGAATTCTCCACCATGCTGCCGCAGTACAACAAAGAGCTGACCCGTAAAATTGTGGCGCTGCAGGAGATGGTGCCCTTTCTTAATCTGCATATCTCACCCGAACGGATGCTGCGCAGGATGGATTCCGAGAAGGTCATGACCTACGCAACCACCCTGATGACGGGGCTGTCCGGCGCGATGGCCAGCATTCTGCTGCTGGTCATGACGGTAGTGTTTATGCTGTTCGAAGTCCGCCACGTCCCCTATAAGCTGCGCTTTGCGTTAAATAATCCGCAGATCCACATTGCCGGCCTGCACCGGGCGCTGAAGGGCGTCTCTAAATATCTGGCGCTGAAAACCCTCCTGAGCGTCTGGACGGGGGTGATTGTCTGGCTGGGGCTGATGCTGATGGACGTGCAGTTCGCGCTGATGTGGGGCGTACTGGCGTTTCTGCTTAACTACGTGCCCAATATTGGCGCGGTGCTTTCCGCCGTGCCGCCGATGATTCAGGCGTTTCTGTTTAACGGTTTTTACGAATGCATGCTGGTCGGCGCGCTGTTCCTCGTCGTGCATATGGTGCTGGGGAATATTCTTGAGCCGCGCATGATGGGACACCGGCTCGGCATGTCGACGCTGGTGGTGTTTTTATCCTTACTGGTTTGGGGATGGCTGCTCGGCCCGGTCGGGATGCTGCTGTCTGTCCCCCTGACCAGCGTGTGTAAGATCTGGATGGAGACCACCAAAGGCGGCAGCAAGCTGGCGATCCTGCTCGGGCCGGGGCGGCCAAAAAGCCGGTTACCGGGCTAAGCCGCTGGTCGGGTTAGCCATTACCGGGGACAATAGATTATAGTAATGGTTTCGCTGCGCAACTTTGCGACGCGCTGTTTTGACTGAAGGGCCAGACGTTATATGTACCAGGTTTTTCTGGGAAAAATCTCCTCGCTGAGCGCCAGCCGCTGGGCTGAAGCGCTTTCCCGACACGCGCCGGAAGGCAATCAGCGCGCGCGCTGGCTGGCGGGACGCGGGTTGCTTTCGCGTCTGCTGGCCCCGGCGTCGCTCCCGGAGATTATCCACAACGAACAGGGGAAGCCCCTTTTTGCCGGCGACTATCCGCTGTGGTTTAGCCTTAGCCACTCGGATGATGACATTGCGTTAATTATCAGTGACGAAGGTAACGTGGGCTGTTCCCTGGAGCGTATTCGCCCGCAGGATAACTGGCACACGCTCGCCAATGCCGTCTTCAGCGGCGGCGAGCATGAAGAGCTGGAAAAGGAAACGCCAGAGCGCCAGCTTACGGCATTCTGGCGCATCTGGACGCGGAAGGAAGCGATCGTTAAGCAGTGCGGCGGCCACGCCTGGCAAATGGTGAGCATTGACAGTACCGCCAGCGCGTTTCACTCGGTCAGCCACTGCCGAATAGACTCGCTGAGTCTGGCGGTCTGTACCGCGACGCCCTTCGAGCTCAGCGCCGGGCTGATCCACTCTGCTGACGACGTGCTGGTCGAAAAATCGTCAACACGCCCAGAATAATAAATCCGACCCCCACCAGCCCGTGCCATGAGAAGCGCTCCTCCCAGCCCGGCAGCAGGATCGCGGCACCCCACACCAGGATGTAGCTGAGGCTCAGCAAGGCATACGCTTTGCTGAGCGCCATGCGGTGCAGCGCCAGATACCAGCAGCCCATGGAGGCCACATACCCCATCAACCCCAGCAGCAGCGCGCCGGTGCCGGATGAGAAGTGCCACAGCGCGGAAATAAGCGCCAGAACATCGCTGACGGGCGGCAGTGCCTGCATGGCATAGCGCAGCAACAGCTGCGCCGCGCTGACTAACAGCACGCTGCATAACGCCCAGAATACCCCTTTCACAGGCTCCCTCCCAGAACAACAATCCCAATGATGATCAACCCGACCCCCAGCCAGTGATGCGACGCGACGTTTTCACGCCAGAATACCTTCGCCGCCAGCGTCACCCAGACAAAATTCAGGCTCAGCATGGGGTAAGCAATGCCGACGGGCAGGCGTTGCAGCACCACCAGCCAGACCAGCATGCCGCAGCCCAGCGCCAGCAGCGCCAGGCCAAGCCACAGCGCGATATGCACGCCGCGCCGCCCGGCTTTCGCCGGACGGGTAGCCTGCTTCTGGCACAGCTGCCCCGCGCAGGTGAGCAGGCTTGCGAGTACCAGCCAGATCCAGGTCATCACTTCGGCAGATACTGCAGGTAGGCCAGACGACCCTGGATATAGACGCTGTCCGGCTCTGGCAGATTTTCGCGCGCGATATCGTCGTGTTTTGACAATAGAATCACCAGCGATATGCGCCCCTGCTGGCGATGCGCCGCCAGCCACTGCGCGAAGTCATCTTTATCAACATAACGATCTTTCGCATCGGGATAATCCAGCCCGTAGCGCAGTTCGCCGCTCTGATCGAACATCATGATGTCATTGCGCTTCAGCTCCCACGCCAGGCCTGCGGCCACGCCCACGTTATTGGCCAGCACAAACCGGCTGTCCTGCAGCGGCTCGCGCACGGTGTCGACCAGCGACTGCGGCTGTTTGGAATCCACCACCAGGTTAGGAATGGCAAAACCAATCAGCAACGCCAGGCCCGCAGGACACAGCGCCGCCAGCCACCAGCGCTGATGGCTCTGCCTGAGCGTAAACCAGCCTACCGCCGCCCAGACGAGGAACGCGACCACCGCGCAGAACACTTTATACAGTTCCACCGAGGTCCAGACGGGATGCTTAGACAATCCCCACGGCGAGACCACCAGCGCCGCCACCACGCCGATAGCGCCAAACGCCAGGTTAATCCCGCCGTTAATGCGTAACGCTCTGGCGCCTTTTTCCGCCGCGAGGCAGGCATAGCGCGCCATCAGGATAGCCAGCGGGGCAAAGCACGGCAGGATATAGGTCGGCAGCTTGCCCTTAGCGATGCTGAAGAACAGCAGCGGCATCACCACCCATCCCAGCAGATAGAACCCGCCCCCCGCGCTTTGTCTGTCATTCCAGCCCAGACGAATCGCGCCGGGCAGCAGCGCCAGCCACGGCAGGCTGCCCGCAATCAGGAACGGCACGTAGTACCAGAACGGGGCCTTGTGCTGCGCGTCGCTCTGGGCGAAACGCTGAATATGCTCAACCCAGAAGAAGTAGCGCCAGAAGTCAGGCTCACGCTGCGCAATGGCCAGCCCCCACGGCAGAACAATCAGCACGCAGCTCAGGATCGCGAGCCAGCCAAAAATCAGCACCTCTTTCCAGCGCTTCTGGGCGATGACCCACGGCAGCACGCCAATTACCGGTACCGCCAGCGCCAGGAAGCCTTTGGTCATCACCCCCATTCCGCAGGCCAGCCCGAGCAGCACATAGCCACCCGCTTTTCCGGCCACGGTTTGCGCCTGTGAGGCCAGCCAGAAGCTGCACATCGCCGCCACCAGCCACAGGGTGATGATAGGATCCAGCACCGCATACGTGCCGATGCCATACACCAGGAACAGCGTCAGGAAGATAAGACCGGAGAAAATGGCTACCCGCTTATCCCGCCAGAGACGCCAGGCCATCCAGATCACCAGCAGCGCCGCGACCCCGGTGGAGAAAATGGACCCGGCGCGCACGGCAAGATTCGTGTGCCCGAACAGCATCTGCCCGATGCTGTTGATCCAGTAGCCGGCTATCGGTTTTTCAAAGTAACGCAGCCCCAGAAAATGCGGGACAATCCAGTCTCCGGAGGCCAGCATTTCGCGGCTGATTTCCGCATAGCGGGTTTCATCAGGCTGCCAAAGCAGGCGGACATCGACAGGAATGAGGTAGTAAACGATAAACAGTGCGAGAAGCGCTAAGCCATAACGGGCTGTTTTCATGGGACCGGACTCACGGTTTGTTGATAGCCAAGCCAGCCTTCCCGGCCAGCCATTTCATTACGCACAACTTTGCCCACGGGCAGAGTGCTGAGGTCGTTTGGCAGCAGCTCGCTCAACGGGCAGAATTCAATGCCCTCCTGAGCGGCTATCGTCAGCAGCTCGTCGAAATCATGCTGATACGCAATCCCCTCCACTTCGGCATGGATCGTATACACCGGCGTACCGGCGTCACGATGAATGCGGTCCAGAATGAAGCGATTGAACTCATCAGCCTTCACCTCGCGCCCGACCACTTCATCCCAGGTGGGAAGCGTGACCGGAATTTGCACCGTACCGTAGCGATTTTCGCCTAACAGCGGCAAAAAGGGTTCGGTTCCGCGGCAATCGCTGTTGTAGCGAAACGCGAAGGCCTCTTTGGCCTTCACGACGCGCTGATCCGCGCGCCATCCCGCCACGGCGGAACAGCGCACGGGCTGGCCGATAATGGCCTCCAGCTCCAGCATCCCACGCTCAACCTCGCGGGACAGGCGCGGGATATCCCAGACGCCCGCCCAGGCCTGCCAGGCATGGTGATCCCAGGCGTGCAGACCCACCTCATGATGCTGCGCCGCCTCACGGATAACGGCTTCATTACCCGCGCCGATGCGTCTGCCGGGCCAGGCGGTGCCGGCCAGCAGAATATCCCAGCCGTAGAGGGATGCTGCGCGCGAGCGCAGCATTTTGAACAGAAATGCCGGTTTAACCAGACGCCATAAATGGCGTCCCATGTTGTCAGGCCCCACGCTGAAGAAAATGCTTGAACGCACGCCGTGCTTGTTCAGCAGTTCCAGCAGTTTGGGTACGCCGTCACGCGTTCCCCTGAAGGTATCGACATCAATGCGTAAACCGACTTTTTTCATGAGGCCTGTTCCGACAGCTCCACGGTGCGCAGGAAGAAATCGAGCGTCTCATCAATGGTCAGCTCCATCTTCACCGTCGGCGTCCAGTTCAGGCAGCGCTTCGCGTTGCGAATGCTTGGCTTACGGTGCTCAACGTCCTGATAGCCTTTACCGTAGTAGCTGCTGCTTTCCACTTCGCGGAAACCGGCAAACGGCGGGAACTTATCGCGCAGCGGATGGCGCTCAAAGCTGGCCAGCAGCATCTCGGCCAGCTCGCGAATGCTCGCTTCATTGTCCGGGTTGCCGATGTTGATGATTTGACCGTTGCAGCGGTTATCCTTGTTTTCGATGATGCGGAACAGCGCTTCGATACCGTCGCTGATATCGGTGAAGCAGCGCTTCTGCTTGCCGCCTTCGATAAGCTTAATCGGCGAGCCTTCGACCAGGTTCAGGATCAGCTGGGTGATCGCACGGGAGCTGCCGATACGCGCCGCGTTCAGGTTATCCAGACGCGGGCCCATCCAGTTGAACGGACGGAACAGGGTAAAGCGCAGGCCCTCTTTCTCACCGTAGGCCCAAATCACGCGGTCCAGCAGCTGTTTGGAAACGGAGTAAATCCAGCGCTGTTTGTTGATCGGCCCGACCACCAGGTTGGAGGTGTCTTCATCGAAGTTCTTATCGGTACACATGCCGTACACTTCAGAGGTGGACGGGAAGATGATGCGCTTGTCGTATTTCACGCAGTCGCGGATGATCTTCAGGTTCTCTTCGAAGTCCAGCTCGAACACGCGCAGCGGGTTACGGGTGTACTCGATTGGCGTGGCAATGGCGACCAGCGGCAGCACCACGTCGCATTTCTTAATGTGGTATTCAATCCACTCGGAATGGATGCTGATGTCCCCTTCCACGAAGTGGAAGCGCGGGTTGTCGAGGAAGCGGCTGATGGCATCGGAGCCGATATCCAGACCGTAAATCTCGTAGTTATCGTCCTTAAGCAGACGTTCGGTCAGGTGGTTACCGATAAAGCCGTTCACGCCGAGGATCAGCACGCGGGTGCGGCGTTTGATGGCAACCACCGGTGCGCTGGTGATCAGCGCCCCGGCCACCAGGCCCAGAGACTGCGCCAGCTGTGTGCCCTGAACGTACAGACCGTTGTCGGTTTGTCCGGTAACGATCTCCAGCGCCTGCTCGCCGCAGCTCACTACCAGCGGGGAGACGGAGACGACGGTGCCCGGCTTCGCGGCAGGAATGTCGTCACGCACGCGGGATTTCCAGACGATAAATTTGCTTACGCCCGCAAAGCTATACGCGCCCGGCCACGGGTCGGTCACGGCGCGCACCAGGTTGTGCAGCTGGCGAGCCGGTTTGTTCCAGTCCAGACGACCATCTTCCGGCGTGCGGCGACCAAAGCTGCTTGCCTTGCTCTCGTCCTGCGCGGTCTCGCTGAAGGTGCCGCTGAGGATGGCGGGAAGGGCATCACGCAGCAGCGTCTGTGCCGTCGCGTTCAGCTTCTGATGCAGCTGCAGCGCGGTCTCGTCCGCATCAATAGCGACCTTCTGCTGTGCCACGATAGCGCCCGCATCCGCACGATGCACCATGCGGTGCAGCGTCACGCCGGTTTCCGTTTCACCGTTCACCAGCACCCAGTTCAGCGGGGCGCGGCCACGGTAGGCTGGCAGCAGAGAGCCATGGAGATTAAAGGCGCCTTTTGCGGCCAGACCTAAGATCTCATCGGAAAGCAGGTTGCGATAGTAGAACGAGAAAATCACGTCAGGCGCGAGGGCGCGAATGCGATCTACCCACAGCGGGTGGTTAACGTCGTCCGGCGCATAGACCGGGATCCCGCGCTCGGCGGCGATACGCGCCACGGAGCCGAAAAAGTTATTCTCTCCAGCCGTGTCCGGATGGGTAAAGATTGCCGCAATGTCATAGCCCGCTTCCAGCAGGGCCAGCGTGCCCGTGCACCCCATATCGTGATACGCAAATACAACAGCTTTCATGGGTGAATTTCCTCTTGAGATGCTTTGTGTTCCTGACGGACAACACGTTGAATAAAGTAGCGCGGACGCGCGCGAACGTCGTTATAGATACGGCCAATGTATTCACCGAGAAGGCCCATCCCGACAAACTGGGCGCCGATGAACATAAACAGCACGGCAAAGAGCATGAAGACCCCTTCCGCCGCCCACTGCGGGCCAAAGACCAGGCGCAGTACCACCAGCAGGACAGAAATCGCAAAGCCCGCCAGCGCAATGATGCTGCCGAAAACGCTCAGCAGACGCAGCGGCGTGGTGGTCAGGCAGGTGATGAGGTCATACATCAGGTTGATGAGACGCATAAAGCTGTACTTCGATTCCCCGTGCTCGCGCTCGGCGTGCAGAACCGGAATTTCCGTTGCCTTACGGGCAAAGGTATTCGCCAGAATCGGAATGAAGGTGCTGCGCTCGTGGCAATGGAGCATGGCGTCGACAATATGGCGGCGGTAGGCGCGCAGCATGCAGCCGTAGTCGCCCATCGCTTTACCGGTCGTGCGCTGGATAAGACGGTTGATGGTACGCGAGGCCAGCTTGCGGAACAGGCTGTCCTGACGGTTCTGACGGACCGTGCCGACCACGTCGTAGCCTTCGTCGGCTTTGGCCACCAGGCGCGGGATCTCTTCCGGCGGGTTTTGCAGGTCAGCGTCCAGGGTGATGATGAGATCGCCCGTGACGTGGCTGAACCCCGCCATGATTGCCGAGTGCTGGCCGTAGTTGCGGTTGAGCAGCACGGCAACAATGTGGCTGCCTTCGGTCTGCGCGGCCTCGGTCAGCATCAGCGCGGAATTATCGCTACTGCCATCGTCCACCAGCAGAATTTCGTAAGCCTTGCCCATCGTGTCGCAGGCGGCCGTTGTGCGGCGGATCAGTTCGGGCAGGCTCTCCTGCTCGTTATAAACCGGGATGACCACGGATACTTTTTGTACAGGCGGTGCACTGAACATATCAATGTCCTGCAAGCTGATGGAGTGCGGTAATGACGCGGGTTGTGTCGTCATGAGTCATGTCCGGGAAAAGAGGGAGAGAACAAATACGCGCGCTATTCCATTCAGAATTCGGGAGCGATACATCAGGAAAACGCTCGCGGTAGTATTTTTGGGTGTGGGCCGCGCGGAAGTGGAGACCGGTACCGATGCCTTTCTCCTTCAGCGCCGCCATCAGGTTGTCGCGTGAGATCCCGCAGCGCGCTTCGTCAACGCGAATAATAAACAGGTGCCAGGCGTGCACGTGCGGCCATGACGGAATGGTCAGCGGCTGGAACGGCGTATCGGCAAGCTCACGCAAATAGCGTTGTGCTATTTCCTCACGGCGCCTGTTGGCCTCTTTCAGTTTGCCTAACTGCACCAGCGCCAGCGCGGCGTTGATATCTGCCAGGTTGTATTTATAACCGGGAGTAATGACTTCCGCCTGCGGCGCACGCCCGTGCGTCTGGCGGTCATAGGCGTCTACCCCCAGGCCATGGAATTTCAGACTGCGGATCCGCTGCGCCAGCCGGGCGTTATCGGTGACCACCAGGCCGCCTTCCGCGCAGGTCATATTTTTAATGGCGTGGAAGGAGAAAATCGCCGTCCCTTTCCAGCCCACATGGCGGTTCTTGTAGTACGTTCCCGCGGCGTGGGCCGCATCTTCAATCACCGGAATACCGTGACGTTCACCAATGGCATGAATAGCGTCGATGTCACACGGCGCGCCGGCATAATGTACGGGGATAATGGCTTTGGTACGCGGGGTAATGGCGGCTTCAACGGCTTCTGGGGTCACCATCAACGTGTCTTTGTCCACATCAATCATGACCGGCGTGGCGCCCAGCAACACGATCATATTCAGGGTGGAGACCCAGGTCTGGGAAGGCGTAATGACTTCATCGCCCGGGCCAATATCCAGCGCCATCAGCGTGACGTGCATGCCTGCGGTGGCGGAACAGACGGCAATCGCATGCTGATTCCCGGTAAGCTGACAGAATGCCTCTTCGAGTTCCTGATTCTTAGGCCCAGTGGTGATCCAGCCCGACATCAAAACGTCCTGAAGCGCCGCAATTTCCTCAGCGCCCATCGACGGCCGCGAAAAAGGCAGAAAATCACTCATTATTAATTTCCTTGCAATAAAAATGGCACGTTTTTGATATTAACCAAATGACAGTTCGATTATTTCAACGAACCATAAACTCATATCAAAGTAGCTCTCTTTCCTTAGGGAAAAATTAAGACAACGTTTGCAACGTTATAAGACAACTAGCAGATAGTTTAAAAACAACAAGTTAAATTAATATTAAATATTTTTAGTGTGATCTTCAGCAACATTTTGAAATGAATTCATTTAAACCAACCCTCAACAAACAAAAAAAATCCCGGCTATTTCAAAATAATATGAAATAGCCGGGAACTTTTGTTTTTAGTTAATTGTCGCGCTTATTACAGGTTATCTGGAAAGTTTTTCGGTAATTCACTGGCCGCGCAGGCGATTACGCTTTCGTCATTTGCACCGCAGTCGCGTACAAAGGTGATGGTGGCAAATTCATCAATCACTTCCGTTGGATACGCCGGGCCTGCATCGCGATAGCTGTTCATCAGCGGAATATGATCGTTCTGGAAGCAGACGGTTTTCTCCGGATTGTTCATGACCCAGCGCGGGAAGAAGATGGTGCCGTGGAACAGTTTGTCGCCCAGGTTCACAATCAGGCTCACGTCGGTACCGGTTGGCTCGGTCCAGGAGATTTTATAGATGCTCTCCCCAACGCGAACGATGTATGCCTGCTGATCTTTCACCCAACGGTTTCCGACCAGGCCGCTGTGAATACGGTAGTCGAGGGTGTTTTCATTTTTGACGTAAATTTCGTAGTTCCAGCCGTTATCGTAGGTATATACCAGATGTTTGCCGACGAAGCCGCTTAAGTCATGTTTGTCGAAGTTGCTCATAATATGTCTCCTTTGTTTTGATGAACGTATCGTACCCCTTCAAAAAATGAATTAATAACGCTATGTTTGAATCAAATTAATTCAAAAATTAGATAGGTTATGCACAAAACAACCCTTGAACAGTGGTCACTCCTGGAAAAAGTGGTCGAAGCCGGCAGTTTTGCCAAAGCGGCAGAACAGACACACCGCAGCCAGTCTTCCGTCAGTTACAACCTCTCTTTGCTGCAGGAGCGCCTGGGCGTTGCGCTGCTGGTGGTGGAAGGGAGACGGGCCGTCCTCACGCCCGCAGGAGAATTCTTGCTGAATCAGGTGAAACCGCTGCTTAAGGCGTTCTCTTACGTTGAGACGCGCGCCGCGACGCTGCGCAGCGGCATGCGAACCCGAATCGATCTGATCGTAGACAGTATTTTTCCCCGCCGCAGGCTGTTTGCGATTTTAAGACAATTCCAGCAGCGGTATCCGCAAACCCAGGTGCATCTCACCGAGGTGCTGGAAAATAGCCGCGTGGACACCCTGAACGTCGAAGCGGACGTGATGATACTAACCCGCCGCCAGGACATGACCGGGCTTGGCGAATGGCTGATGAATATCGACTTTGTTGCCGTGGCCCATCACCAGCATCCCCTTTTTCATCTCGACGCGCCGCTAAATGATGAGATGCTTAGCCCGTGGCCGCTCATCCAGATTGCGGACAGCCAGCCCGCCGCGCCTGCGGCCGGCGAGTCGTGGACCTTCTCCACCATCGACGCCGCCATCGAGGCCGTTGTCTCTCAGGTCGGCTACGGCTGGCTGCCAGAGGAACGCATCCAGACGCTGCTGGATCAGGGCGTACTGAAACGCCTGCCGCTGAGCCACGGCGCACGCAGGGCAACGCCGCTCCATCTGATTGTGAAGCGTACCCTCGCCCCGCTTGATGAGCAGGTTGAGACGCTGCTGCGCCTTTTTAGCCAGGAGCCGCCATCTTCACCTGCTACGCTTTAAGGTTCGAACGTTAAAACGATAAGGAGCAGATGATGAAAATCGACTTTGCGGGGAAAGTGGCGCTGGTCACCGCCTCAACCGGCGGGATCGGGTTCGCCATTGCCAGAGGGCTGGCAGAAAGCGGTGCGGAAGTGATCGTCAATGGCCGCAGCACGGAATCGGTGAATAAAGGGATCCAGCAGCTACAGCAGGTGGTGCCGGGCGTGCAGGTGCGGGCCGCGATTGCCGATCTCAGCACCCCTGAAGGGGTTGAGTCGCTTCTGAAGGTCGCGAATAACGTCGATATCCTGGTTAACAATGCCGGGATTTACGGTCCTCAGGATTTTTATGCCACCGACGATGAGACCTGGGAACGATACTGGCAGACCAACGTGATGTCCGGCGTGCGTCTTTCCCGCGCCCTGCTGCCGGGCATGGTGCAGAAAGGCTGGGGGCGCGTGGTGTTTATCTCCTCCGAGTCGGCCTGCAATATTCCGGCGGACATGATCCACTACGGCGTGACCAAAACAGCGCAGCTCTCGCTGGCGCGCGGCCTGGCGAAATTCGTGGCCGGCAGCGGCGTAACGGTCAACAGCGTATTGCCGGGCCCGACGATGTCTGACGGTTTCGCAGAGATGATGAAAGATGAAGTCGAAAAAACCGGCAAATCGCTGGAGCAGCTGGCGAAAGAGTTTGTGATGGCCAACCGCCCCAGCTCGGTTATCCAGCGCGCGGCCACGGTGGAAGAGGTCGCCAATATGGTGATTTATGTCTGTTCGCCGCAGGCCTCCGCCACCTCGGGCGCAGCGCTGCGCGTCGACGGTGGCGTAGTGGATGACATCATCTGATGCTGTCAGGCCGCGCTGCCCGCGACCCGACGGGCGGTAATGTAATGCGCTTGCCAGTAATCATCAGTCAGGGTTGAGACCGTGACTCCCTGGCTGCTTGAGGCGTGAATAAACTGGCTATTGCCTATATAAACGCCGACGTGCTTGCGGTTTGGGCCCGTCTGGAAGAAGACCAGATCGCCGGCCTTCAGACGGTACTGCGCCACCTGCACGCCGCGATGGATCTGTTCACTCGTCGTGCGCGGCAAATTAAGGTGCGCCGCATCGGTGAACAGGTGCTGCATGAGCGCGGAGCAATCGACCCCGCGATGCGTGGTTCCGCCCCACTGGTACTGGGTGCCTTTCCACTTCTGGTATTGATCGAGGATACGCGAGCGCAGCGGGCCGGATTCCTGATGCACCAGCGCTGATTTCGCCGGCGATACTGCCAGCTCGCTGTTCATCGATAACATCGACGCTGGAAGTTGAAAACTCATTGCAGAAAACGATGCAAAACTTAACGTGAGGATTGAAAAAAGCGATCTAAGAGTCATATCAAGAAAGAAGTAGTGAGTGAGTTTTTCCTTACCTGTGGGGCCCAATGGTTCCCCTAAATATCGTGCGATGTGGCGATAATATAGACAGTTCGTTTTTTCACCAATTTTTATCGAGACCAAAATTGGACTCACTTTGAGATCGCAAGATCGAGAAAAAAATGGTGGTGTTATAAGGACTGTCCAGTTAAAGCAGGTAAACTGATCCGCAGAATGTGTATTTCAGCTAAGACGTATTTATGACCAATATGATTGCCGACGAGACGGTGGCAAAATCCAGCGTGCTCTCTGTCTTTGACTTTGATGGGACGTTAACGCACCACGACAGCTTTATCCCTTTCCTGCGCTTTGCCTTCGGGAAACGTTACTTCGCGGGCCGCCTGTTGCGTATGGCGCTGCCCACGCTCCACTGCGTGCGTCGCAAGCTGACGCGCGACGAGTTGAAGGAAGTGCTGATCAAAACGTTCCTGACGGGCGTGGACGAGCACTGGCTGCGCCAGCAGGCGGAAGCCTTTTGCGAAAAATACTGGAACAAGCTGATGCGCCCTGAAGGGGTTCTGGCGGTGGCGGCTGAGGTGAATTCTGGTGCGGAGGTGACCATCTGTTCCGCCTCCCCGGCGCTGGTGCTCCAGCCGTGGGCGGACAAACTGGGCATTAAGCTGATTGGCACGCAGCTGGAAGTGAAAGACGGCAAGCTGACGGGGCGCATCACGGGCAATAACTGCCGCTGCGCCCAGAAGGTGGCAAGGCTGGAAAAAGTGTATGGCGACCTGAACGCCTATCACCTGCGCGCCTGGGGGGATACCCGCGGCGACCACGAGCTGCTGGCGGCGGCGCAGGATCCGCACTGGCGGCACTTCCATCACCCGCGCAAGCGCCGGAATTCACCGATTAAGCGTTAGGTGCGGTCCGGTGCCCTCACCCCAGCCCTCTCCCACAGGGAGAGGGAGAAAGGCAAAGCATCAGGCCTCACGTTTCCCAGGGAACATCACGCTCGCAATAATCCCCAGCGCCAGCACGCCCAACACCACAAACAGGCTGGCCGTCGCGCCAATGCTGTAACCGTGATGCCAAAAGTGATCGGTCGCATTTAGCCCCAGCTTGAATGCCACGAAGAACAGCAGCAGCACCACGGCTTTCTCGAGGTGGACCAGATACTGCTTCAGCGCTTCCAGCACGAAGTAGAGCGTACGCAGGCCGAGAATGGCGAACATCATGGCGCTGTAGATAATCAGCGGCTCGCGGCTCACGGCAATTATGGCCGGCACGGAGTCAAACGCGAACATCACGTCAGAGAGCTCGACTACGGCCACGCAAAGCAGCAGCGGCGTCGCATAGCGCTTCGCCTTCTTCACGCGGCCAACCATCACGTCCTGGTTTTCAGGCTTCTCAAGCTCCGCATCCACCTCTTTCTGCGTCAGAATAAAGGCGTTGCTGCTGATTTTCGGCCAGACCGGATAGAAGCGCTTCACCAGGCGATAGGCGAGATGACCGGAGTAATCTTCCACTTCGTCGCTCTCTTCATTGCGCCTGAGCATCATCACCGCCGTCCAGCCAACGACCAACGCGAAAATTACCTCAACGTACGGCCCCAGGCTTAACAGGCTGGTGCCGATAGCCACAAAGATGCCGCGGAAGACAATCGCCCCCAGCACGCCCCAGTAGAGCACGCGGTGGCGGTACTTATCCGGCACGCCGAACCAGGCGAAGATCGCCATCATCACAAACAGGTTATCGACGGAGAGCACCTCTTCCAGCGCATAGCCGGTGAGGAACAGGCTCGCCATCTCGGCACCGTGGTGAACATACAGGAACCCGGCGAACGCCATCGCCATCATGACCCAGAACAGGGACCACATGGCGGCGCTTTTCAGCGAGATGGGCTTGTCGTGACGGTGCATAAAGAGGTCGATAAACATCGCCCCAACGGCCATCACCACAAAGACAACAACGGTTTCCGTCGGGAAACCGAGATGAGCAGCAGACATACAAAACCCTTTTGGCAGACTAAACACAACACCATGCAAACTGGCGAAAACCAGAAACAGAAAAGGGCGGGCCGTTAATCAGCCTCTTCGCCCTCAAAATCGCAGCCCTCTGGCCGCGCAACGAGGGGTACTTTACCTTACCAGAAGGGGATCGTGCATCTGCCGTTTAGGCGCTCATACCGCGCAAACGCTGCAGCACCGCCACCAGAACCGCCACGGACCAGCCCACCATCAACGCGCCCACCAGCCCTTCCACTCCGCCGATGAGCCGCCAGTCGTGGGGTAACGTGACGTCGCCGTACCCTACCGTGGCATAGCTCACCAGTGAAAAGTAGAAGCTGGTGTTCCAGTCATTAAACGCGTCGATGACAAAATAAAACGCAGCAAACAGTCCGGCTTCAAGGATATGGGCGAAAATCATCGAGATCACGATACCGACATTGCGTAGAACAATGCGTACCGCAGAATCGACTTCTAATTTAATGAATTTTAAAACGCCAAACATCCACAGCGAATGGATCACCACGGTGAGGGTAAGCAAAATAATAATACTGAGTAGCTGCATGGCGCGTGCTCGACCAAAAGGAATAAGGCCCCGCAAACGCGGCGGGGCACCAGGTCGAAGCTTAGTTGAACGGAGAGGAAAAGTTGGTGCAATAATTGCGCTGCGTGATTATTTCTCTGCCAGCGCCTGCGCGCACGCCCAGGCGCTCGCCCACGCCCACTGGAAGTTGTACCCGCCAAGCCAGCCGGTCACATCCATCACTTCGCCAATAAAGTAGAGCCCCGGTACGTTGCGCGCTTCCATCGTGCGAGAGGAGAGCTCATTCGTGTCGACACCGCCCAGCGTCACTTCCGCCGTGCGATACCCCTCGGTACCGTTTGGCTGAACGCGCCAGTTCGTTAGCGTATCCACTAACGTCTCCTGCTCGCGGCTGTTAAGCTGCTTAAGCGACACGTCCGGGATCTGCCCCAGCCCCTGCAAACACTCCACCAGACGCTTCGGCAGCTGCATCGCCAGCGTGTTTTTCAGGCTCTGATTCGGGTGCGCCGCGCGCTGCTCGTTGAGGAAAGCATCCAGATCGCAATCGGGAAGCAGGTTGACCGTGACAAACTCCCCGGGCTGCCAGTAGCTGGAAATTTGCAGTACCGCCGGGCCGGAGAGGCCGCGGTGGGTAAAGAGCAGGTTTTCGCGAAACACCGTGCCGTCTTCGGCGGTAATGACGGAGGGAACGGAGACGCCAGACAGCGTCTGAAGCTGTTCCAGAAGCGGTTTATGCAGCGTGAACGGCACCAGGCCCGCGCGCGTAGGCAAGACTTTCAGGCCAAACTGCTCGGCAATCTTGTAGCCGAGCGGAGAAGCGCCCAGACCCGGCATAGAGAGGCCGCCGCTGGCGATCACCAGGCTATCGGCGCTGACGGTTTCACCATTCAGCTGCAGCGTGTAGCCCTGTTCGTCGCGGGCGACCTCCAGCACCTCCGTGCGCAGGCGCATCACTACCCCGCCCTTCTCGCACTCGGCCACCAGCATGTCGACAATCTGCTGCGCGGAGTCGTCGCAGAACAGCTGTCCCAGCGTCTTTTCATGCCACGCGATGCCGTGCTTGCCCACCAGATCGATAAAGTCCCACTGGGTGTAACGCGCCAGCGCAGATTTACAAAAATGACGGTTCTGGCTCAAATAGGCCGCGGGCTCAACATACAGATTAGTAAAGTTGCAGCGCCCGCCGCCGGACATCAGGATCTTACGGCCTGGCTTTTTACCGTTATCCAGCAGCAACACGCGACGACCCGCCTGTCCGGCCATCGCCGCACAAAACATACCCGCCGCACCGGCGCCAATTACTACGGCATCAAACCTTTCCACGTCAAAACCCTCTTTGTTCACTGCCGCGGATTGTAAAGTTTCCTCTGTGGTCACACCAGCGTAAAAAGATATTACAAAGCCATTTCATTGAAATTTAGAGAATATCCTTTCGGGCACTTTTCCCAAAGCAGGTGGTATGTCAAAAAAAGTCTATATTTCACTTTGCCCGCCGTGCATTTGTCCTGGATAATGCGCCGCGTTCATGTCCTCAAAATGGCGTAACGTCCTATGCTACATTTGTTTGCCGGCCTGGATTTACATACCGGGCTTTTATTATTGCTTGCTCTGGTTTTTGTACTGTTTTACGAAGCGATCAACGGCTTCCACGACACTGCAAACGCAGTAGCGACGGTTATCTACACTCGCGCAATGCGATCGCAGCTTGCGGTTGTTATGGCGGCGGTATTTAACTTTTTTGGTGTCCTCCTGGGCGGACTGAGCGTTGCGTATGCCATTGTGCATATGCTGCCAACGGATCTGCTGCTTAACGTTAGTTCTGGCCATGGCCTCGCTATGGTGTTCTCAATGCTGCTTGCTGCAATTATCTGGAACCTCGGTACCTGGTATTTCGGCCTGCCTGCATCCAGTTCTCACACCCTCATCGGCGCGATTATCGGTATCGGGTTAACCAACGCCCTGATGACCGGTACATCGGTTGTTGATGCGTTAAACATCCCGAAAGTACTGGGGATCTTTGCCTCTCTCATCGTCTCCCCTATCGTGGGTCTGGTGGTGGCCGGCGGGCTGATCTTCATCCTGCGTCGTTACTGGAGCAATACCAAAAAACGCTCCCGTATTCACCTGACGCCAGCAGAGCGTGAAAAGAAAGACGGCAAGAAAAAGCCGCCATTCTGGACACGTATTGCCCTGATCATTTCCGCTATCGGCGTGGCGTTCTCACACGGCGCAAACGATGGCCAGAAAGGCATTGGTCTGGTGATGCTGGTACTGATCGGCGTTGCTCCGGCAGGCTTCGTGGTTAACATGAACGCCTCCGGCTACGAAATCACCCGTACCCGCGATGCGGTCAACAACGTTGAAACCTATTTCCAGCAGCACCCTGAGCTGCTGAAAAAAGCGACCGGCGTTGACCAGCTGATCCCGTCTCCGGAAGCCGGTGCTACCACCGCGCCGGGCGAATTCCACTGCCATCCGGCAAACGCGATCAACGCGCTGGAACGTGCGAAAGGCATGCTGGGCAATATCGAAAGCTATGACAAACTGACCGTTGAGCAGCGTGGTCAGCTGCGTCGCATTATGCTGTGCATCTCTGATGTAACGGATAAAGTGGCGAAGCTGCCTGACGTGAATGCTGACGACCAGCGTCTCCTGAAGAAACTGAAAGGCGATATGCTCAACACCATTGAGTACGCGCCAATCTGGATCATCATGGCGGTCGCGCTGGCGCTCGGTATCGGTACGATGATTGGCTGGCGCCGCGTGGCCACCACCATCGGCGAGAAGATCGGTAAGAAAGGCATGACCTATGCGCAGGGAATGTCCGCGCAGATGACGGCGGCGGTTTCTATCGGTCTGGCGAGCTACACCGGTATGCCTGTCTCAACCACCCACGTACTTTCTTCGTCTGTGGCAGGTACCATGATTGTTGACGGTGGCGGCCTGCAGCGCAAAACCGTAACCAACATTCTGATGGCCTGGGTGTTCACCCTTCCGGCCTCTATCCTGCTGTCTGGCGGTCTGTACTGGATTTCGCTGAAGCTGATTTAATCGATTGATGGCGATAAAAAAGCGGGTCAGGAAACTGACCCGCTTTTTTTATGCTCAGTGCCAAATCATCAATGCAATCATACTGACCACGACCAGCCCGCACAGGGCGCTGGTCAAAATGAACTGACGACGCAGGCGCTCGCAGCGACGGATAAACTCTTCATCGTGATGATCGCGGTAGCGCTGATAGTAGATGTATCCCACCAGACGCATCTGTTTGCTGGGCTGTCCATGCGAGGTGAAGAACCCTCCACCGTCCACATACTGATAAAGCAACGGATCGCAACCACGAAGTACCACTAACAGCGCGCGTAACGATGAGAAGTAGCGCGCCATATTCACTATGCAAACCACGCATAACGCCCAAAACAATGCGACGGTGCTAATCATACATCCTCCCCGGCGTCCGCCCACGAAGCAAGGCTTCTGAGCTACCGCACCCCAATGCCCTGACAGACAGTTCAGTGAAAGAATGACCAAAAGTCGATCCGGTTCGCGTTTTAATATCCGAACGGCTCATTTAATAGTGTAGGAGATCCGTTAATTTTTTTGCCACAAGGTTAATCGTTATCAACACCAAAGCTTGAAAAATATGTTTAACTGGGCCGTAATGAAAGTATCAGACGACGGCATTCTCATTTAGTCATCGATAACTTAAGGAAGGAGTAACACTATGGCTTACAAACACATTCTCATCGCGGTAGACCTCTCACCAGAGAGCAAAGTGCTGGTTGATAAAGCGGTATCCATGGCACGTCCCTACAACGCGAAAGTTTCTCTGATTCACGTTGATGTGAATTACTCCGACCTCTACACCGGTCTGATCGACGTGAATCTCGGCGATATGCAGAAGCGTATCTCCGAAGAGACGCACCACGCCCTGAGCGAACTCTCCACCAACGCGGGCTACCCGATTACCGAGACCCTGAGCGGCAGCGGCGACCTCGGCCAGGTGCTGGTTGATGCAATCAAGAAATACGATATGGACCTGGTCGTGTGCGGTCACCACCAGGACTTCTGGAGCAAGCTGATGTCTTCCGCACGTCAGCTGATCAATACCGTTCACGTGGATATGCTGATTGTTCCGCTGCGTGACGAAGAAGACGAGTAAGTGCGTTAAATTCCCCTCCCCCTAACCCTCTCCCCATAGGGGAGAGGGAACGATCGAGCCCCTCGCCCCTATGGGGAGAGGGGTTGGGGTGAGGGGATATAGATATCAAACCGGTGCCCTTTGGTGGTCACCGCGTTAGTTGTCGCCACGTCCGCCAGCGGCGGCGCGTAGTCAGGGCGCTTCACCACCACCCGCTTCGTCGCGAGCTGACGAGCCGGCTCCAGCAGGCCATCGGCATCCAAATCCGCCCCCACCAGCGACTGAAACACCCGCATCTCTTTCTTCACCAGCGCGCTTTTCTGCTTATGCGGGAACATCGGGTCGAGATAGACCACCTGCGGACGCGGGGTGATGTCGGTCAGCGCCGTCAGGCTTGACGCGTGGATCAGCTGCAACCGCTCCTGCAGCCACGGCCCGATCTCCGGGTCCGCGTAACCGCGGTTCAGACCGTCGTCGAGCAGGGCCGCCACCACCGGATTACGCTCCAGCATCCGCACGCGACAGCCGACAGATGCCAGCACAAAGGCATCGCGCCCCAGCCCCGCCGTGGCGTCGACCACGTCCGGAAGATAGCTCCCTTTAATGCCCACCGCTTTGGCTACCGCCTCGCCGCGACCGCCGCCGAACTTGCGCCGGTGCGCCATCGCGCCGCCAACAAAATCGACGAAAATCCCGCCAAGCTTCGGCTCGTCGCGCTTGCGTAATTCAAGATGCTCTGGCGTCATCACCAGCGCCATCGGGTTTTCATCATCGTGCTCCAGCCCCCAGCGGGCGGCCAGAGCGGATAAGGCGCCGTCTCCGGCGCCTGTTTCATCCACTAAGCAGATCTTCACGTAACAATCAGCCTTTGATCCCGTAATGCTCAAGCATCGCATCCAGCTGAGGCTCGCGGCCGCGGAAGCGTTTGAACAGCTCCATGGGCTCTTCGGAACCGCCGCGGGTCAGGATGTTGTCGAGGAACGACTGCCCGGTTTCGCGGTTGAAGATCCCCTCTTCTTCGAAGCGAGAGAAGGCATCTGCCGCCAGCACGTCGGCCCACAGGTAGCTGTAGTAACCCGCCGCGTAGCCGCCCGCGAAGATGTGGCTGAACGCATGCGGGAAGCGGCCCCAGGTTGGCCCAGGGATCACGGCAACCTGCTTTTTAATTTCGGCCAGCGTTTCAAGGATTTTCGCCCCCTGCTCCGGGCTGAACTCGGCGTGCAGGCGGAAGTCGAACAGGCCGAACTCCAGCTGACGCAGGATAAACATCGCCGCCTGGTAGTTCTTCGCCGCCAGCATTTTATCCAGCAGTTCTTTCGGCAGCGGTTCACCGGTCTCATAGTGGCCGGAGATAAACGCCAGCGCGTCCGGCTCCCAGCACCAGTTTTCCATAAACTGGCTTGGCAGCTCGACCGCATCCCACGGCACGCCGCTGATGCCGGCGACGCCTGCGGTTTCGATGCGGGTCAGCATGTGGTGCAGGCCGTGACCAAACTCGTGGAACAGGGTAATCACTTCGTCGTGGGTGAACAGCGCGGATTTGCCGTTTACCGGACGGTTAAAGTTACAGGTCAGGTAGGCAACCGGCTTCTGCAGGGAACCGTCGGCTTTACGCATCTGGCCCACGCAGTCGTCCATCCACGCCCCGCCGCGCTTGTTCTCACGCGCGTAGAGATCGAGGTAGAAGCTGCCGCGCAGCTCGTTTTTCTCGTCATACAGTTCGAAGAAGCGCACGTCCGGATGCCAGACGTCGATATCGGTACGCTCTTTCGCGGTGATGCCGTAGATGCGCTTCACCACTTCAAACAGGCCGTTAACGGCTTTGTTTTCCGGGAAATACGGGCGCAGCTGCTCGTCGCTGATGCTGTAGAGATGCTGCTTCTGTTTTTCGCTGTAGTAGGCAATATCCCACGGCTGCAGCTCGTCCACGCCAAACTCCGCTTTCGCAAAGGCGCGCAGCTGGGCCAGCTCTTTCTCACCCTGAGGACGGGCGCGTTTCGCCAGATCGGTCAGGAAGTCGAGTACCTGCTGCGGGTTTTCCGCCATTTTGGTGGCGAGAGATTTGTCGGCGTAGTTTTCAAAGCCCAGCAGCTGGGCCAGCTCGTGGCGCAGGGCAAGGATTTCCGCCATCACCGGGCTGTTGTCCCACTTACCGGCATTCGGCCCCTGATCGGAGGCGCGGGTGCTGTAGGCGCGGTACATCTCTTCGCGCAGGGCCTGGTTGTCGCAGTAGGTCATCACCGGCAGATAGCTCGGGATATCCAGCGTTAACAGGTAGCCGTCCTGCTCTTTCGCTTCGGCCTGAGCTTTCGCTGCCGCCAGCGCGCTTTCCGGCATGCCCGCCAGCTCCGCTTCGTCGGTAATCAGCTTCGTCCAGCCCATGGTAGCGTCGAGCACGTTGTTGCTGTACTGGTTCCCCAGCTCGGACAGGCGCGCGGCAATTTCACCGTAGCGGGTCTGCTTCTCTTTTGGCAGACCAATACCGGACAGCTCGAAATCACGCAGGGCGTTATCGACCGATTTTTTCTGCGCCGTATTCAGCTCGGCGTAGTGGTCGCCGTCGCGCAGGTCGCGGTAGGCTTTGTAGAGCCCTTCGTGCTGGCCGACCCAGGTGCTGTACTCAGAGAGCAGCGGCAGGGTCTGTTCGTAGGCTTCGCGCAGTTCCGGGCTGTTTTTTACCGAGTTCAGGTGGCTCACCGGGGAGAAGATACGCCCCAGCACGTCGTCCACTTCGGCCAGCGGCTGACACAGATTTTCCCAGGTGTACGGCGCGCCCTGCGCTACCACGCTTTCTACCGCCGCGCGGCAGTTGTCCAGCGATTGCGTCACGGCTGGAACCACATGCTCGGGGAGGATTTTAGAAAACGGCGGCAACGAAAAAGGCGTCAGTAATGGATTGGTCATAAGCGCTGTCCTGTTGAAATAGGTGAATGAAGCGCGCATCCGGCGCTGTGCATATGGGATCTAGAATGGGGTTAAGTGTAGAGGATTTCAATGCCGGACGTCGGGGAAAAGCGCCCGGTAGCGCGACGCTTGCCGGGCCTACGGGTAATCTGTGCCGTTCTGCTGTAAACTGTGGCAAATCGTCAATTCAGCGGAAAATCATTACCCATGCTCAGTTATCGCCACAGCTTCCACGCTGGCAACCATGCCGACGTCCTCAAACACACCGTTCAGAGCCTGATCATCGAATCGCTCAAAGAGAAAGAGAAGCCGTTTCTCTATCTGGACACGCACGCGGGCGCGGGCCGTTATCAGCTGAGCGGCGAGCATGCCGAGCGTACAGGTGAATATCTGGAAGGGATTGCCCGCATCTGGCAGCAGGACGACCTGCCTGCCGAGCTGGAGCCGTACATCGGCGTGGTGAACCACTTCAACCGCAACGGCCAGCTGCGCTATTATCCGGGCTCGCCGCTGATTGCCCGCCAGCTGCTGCGCGAACAGGACAGCATTCAGCTGACCGAGCTGCATCCGAGCGACTTCCCGCTGCTGCGGTCTGAATTCCAGAAAGACAGCCGCGCGCGCGTGGAAAAAGCCGACGGCTACCAGCAGCTGAAGGCCAAGCTGCCGCCGGTTTCCCGCCGTGGCCTGGTGCTGATCGACCCGCCTTACGAAATTAAAACCGACTATCAGGCGGTGGTGACCGGCATCCACGAAGGCTACAAACGCTTCGCCACCGGGACATACGCCCTGTGGTATCCGGTGGTGCTGCGTGCGCAAATCAAGCGCATGATCAAGGATCTGGAAGCCACCGGCATCCGCAAAATCCTGCAGATCGAGCTGGCGGTTCGTCCGGACAGCGACCAGCGCGGCATGACCGCCTCGGGCATGATCGTCATTAACCCACCGTGGAAGCTCGAAGCACAGATGAACAACGTGCTGCCGTGGCTGCACAAAACGCTGGTGCCGGCCGGTACGGGCCACGCTACCGTCAGCTGGATTGTGCCGGAGTAATCGCAGCCATCGGTGGAAACTATTGATTTCAGGTATACAATCGCGGCAATTCACGATTAAGGACAAAAGCTATGACTAAGCATTATGACTACATCGCAATCGGCGGCGGCAGCGGCGGCATCGCCTCCATCAACCGTGCGGCCATGTACGGCCAGAAGTGCGCGCTGATTGAAGCCAAAGAACTTGGCGGCACCTGCGTAAACGTGGGTTGTGTACCGAAGAAAGTGATGTGGCATGCGGCGCAAATCCGCGAAGCGATCCATATGTATGGCCCGGACTACGGCTTTGACACCACCCTTAACCACTTCGACTGGGACAAGCTGATCGCCAGCCGTACCGCCTACATCGACCGTATTCACACCTCCTACGACAACGTGCTGGGCAAGAACAACGTCGACGTGATCCGCGGCTTCGCCCGCTTTGTGGACGCGAAAACGATCGAAGTGAACGGTGAGACGATCACCGCCGATCACATCCTGATCGCCACCGGCGGTCGTCCGAGCCACCCGAACATCCCGGGCGTGGAATACGGCATTGATTCCGACGGTTTCTTTGAACTGCCGGCCCTGCCCAAGCGCGTTGCCGTGGTGGGCGCGGGCTATATCGCGGTAGAGCTGGCGGGCGTGATTAACGGCCTGGGCGCGGAAGCGCACCTGTTCGTGCGTAAACACGCGCCGCTGCGCAGCTTTGACCCGCTGATTGTCGACACCCTGGTTGAAGTGATGAACGCCGAAGGCCCGACCCTGCACACCCACGCCGTGCCAAAAGCGGTGGTGAAAAACGCGGACGGCAGCCTGACGCTGGAGCTGGAGGATGGCCGTAGCCAGACCGTCGATTGCCTGATCTGGGCGATTGGCCGTGAACCGGCGAACGACAACTTCAACCTGGCCGTCACCGGCGTGAAAACCGACGAAAAAGGCTACATCATCGTTGATAAGTTCCAGAACACCAGCGTTCCGGGCATTTACGCAGTCGGCGATAACACCGGCGCGGTTGAGCTGACCCCGGTGGCCGTTGCGGCGGGTCGTCGCCTCTCTGAACGCCTGTTTAACAATAAGCCGGATGAACATCTGGACTACAGCAACATCCCGACCGTGGTCTTCAGCCATCCGCCAATCGGCACCGTTGGCTTAACCGAGCCGCAGGCGCGCGAGCAGTATGGCGACGACCAGGTGAAAGTGTATAAATCGGCGTTCACCGCGATGTACACCGCCGTCACCTCTCACCGTCAGCCGTGCCGCATGAAGCTGGTCTGCGTCGGCCCGGACGAGAAGATTGTCGGTATCCACGGCATCGGCTTCGGCATGGACGAGATCCTGCAGGGCTTCGCCGTGGCGCTGAAGATGGGCGCAACCAAGAAAGACTTCGACAACACGGTGGCCATCCACCCAACGGCGGCGGAAGAGTTCGTGACCATGCGTTAAGGGCTTTTCGCAGGAAAGTACGTCATAAAAAACTGGCCTTCGCGGGCCAGTTTTTTTTATGGCTCGATAATTTAAAGGCAAAGCATCATCATCCCAGTGAATACAAAACCATCAGCACGCTAAAAAGGAATTGAGATGAAAGCGCTTATTGGGTTGACCCTGCTTCTTTTTTGCTTTGCCGCCTCCTCGTCTGACCAAATGGCCTTCTGGGATACCCCTCAGCACGGTGGAAACAGCTTTAACCGCCTGCCGCCCACGCAGGAATACTACGACGCGCTGCGCGGCTATGGCGCGACGTGGGTTCGCCTGTCTTATGACAAATGGAAGCCTGCCGGGAGAGATTTCCTTCTCGGCAACGCCGACGGCTACCGCGGGCTCGAGGCCGCAGACCTCGCGACGCTCAAAGACGCCATCAGAAAAGCACACGCGGCCGGGCTACAGGTCGTCATTGCCCCCCTCTCTTTACCGGGCATGCGCTGGGCGCAAAATAACAATAATCAGTTTGACGACCGCATCTGGCAGGACAAAAAATACTGGCAGGAAGCGGCCCGGTTCTGGCGTGATTTAGCCCAGGCCCTGAAGGACGAACCGGGCATCGCCGCCTGGAATCTGATCAATGAACCCGCGCCCGAAAAAAGAGGCAACATTAGCGAGCAGGCATCGCCTGAGGCGTTAAAAGCCTGGTATCAGCAGCAGCAAAGCACGGCGCGTAACCTCCCCGCACTCTACAATCAGATCGTCGCCGCTATCCGCGAGGTCGATGCCACCACACCGATTATGGTCGATGGAGGCTGGTACGCCTCCGCGCGCGGTTTTTCCGGCTGGCCGTCCGCGCTTGAGGATAAGCGGGTGCTGTACAGCTTCCACATGTACGAGCCCTATGATTTCACCAGCGCGCCAAATGCGCGCCGCAAGGTGCCGTTCGACTATCCCGGCATGGTCACGTTCGGCGGTAAAAAGGTGAAATGGGACGCTGCGGCCATAGAAAAATGGATGAACGCGCCCTTTGACTGGGCGAAGCAGAACGGCATTCCTGCCAACCGGGTTGTCGCGGGAGAGTTTGGCTGCGTTCGCACGCTGCCGGGCTGTAAGCAGTGGCTTAATGATGTTCTGACCGTCCTCGACAAGCATCGTGCACACTGGGCATTCTATGCTTTTCGTGAAGATGCCTGGGACGCCATGGACTATGAGCTGGGAAAAAAACCGGTGCCGTGGGCCTACTGGAAAGCCATCGACGATAATGCGCCTGATACCCTCCCGCGCCATTCCACCGAGGAATTCGAACCGATTGCAAAGCGGCTAAAACAAGGCCGGTGATACGCGGAGCCGGCCTCTTGTTCAGTAGTCTTTTTTGACGAGGCTACTGTTAACATACATAAATCGTTGCAAAACGAATGCTCCGAAAAGAGTGATCTACCGCACATATCCCTCCACATCTACCGAAGCGAATGTCTACGCTTATAAGACGCCCGGAAAAACCTGTCTTTTGAACACACAACCGGAGGTCCCTATCACCATGTTCAACCAGAAACTACAGGCTACCGAAAACATCGAGTTCGAGATTGCAGAAGAGCTGCGCTACGAGACCGATCCCTGCGAGTTGAAACTGGATGAAATGATTGAGGCGGAGCCGGAACCCGAAATGATCGAGGGGCTACCCGCCTCCGATGCGTTGACGCCCGCAGACCGCTACCTTGAACTGTTCGAACACGTGCAGTCGTCACGGCTGTTTGCGGACAGTAAAACCTTCCCCGACTGCGCGCCGAAGATGGATCCGCTGGATATCCTGATCCGCTACCGCAAGGTCAGACGCCACCGGGATTTCGACCTGCGCCAGTTTGTGGACAACCACTTCTGGATGCCAGAAACCTACGGCACAGAATATGTCTCCGACCCGGGACTCTCCCTGAAGGAGCACATTGACAATCTGTGGCCGGTGCTGACGCGCGAACCGCAGGATCATATTCCCTGGTCTTCCCTGCTGGCGCTGCCGCAGGCCTATATCGTGCCCGGGGGACGGTTCAGCGAGACCTACTACTGGGATTCCTATTTCTCCATGCTGGGGCTGGCGGAGAGCGGCCGTAACGATCTGCTCAAGTGTATGGCGGACAACTTCGCCTGGCTGATTGAACGCTACGGGCATATTCCCAACGGCAACCGTACCTACTATCTCAGCCGCTCGCAGCCCCCGGTCTTTGCGCTGATGGTGGAGCTGTTCGAGGAGGACGGCGTGCGCGGGGCGAAACGCTATCTGGATCACCTCAAAATGGAGTACGCCTTCTGGATGGACGGCGCGGAGTCGCTGCTGCTCAACCAGGCCTACCGCAGCGCGGTGCGCATGCCGGACGGTTCATTGCTCAACCGCTACTGGGATGACCGCGATACCCCGCGCGATGAGTCGTGGATTGAGGACGTGGAAACCGCCCGCCACTCGGGTCGTCCGCCTAACGAGGTGTATCGCGACCTGCGCGCGGGGGCGGCTTCCGGCTGGGATTACTCGTCCCGCTGGCTGCGCGATCCGTCGCGGCTCGCCAGCATTCGTACAACCCAGTTTATCCCTATTGACCTGAACGCCTTCCTGTTCAAGCTGGAAAGCGCGATCGCCAACATCTCCGCGTCGAAAGGGGATAAAGAGACGGCAGAGGCGTTTCGCCAGAAGGCCAACGATCGCCGCGCGGCGGTAAACCGCTATCTGTGGGATGATGAGAGCGGGTGTTACCGCGATTACGACTGGCGACGCGAAGAGCTGGCGCTGTTTTCGGCCGCCAGCATTGTGCCGCTGTATGTCGGTATGGCGACCCACGAGCAGGCCGAGCGCCTGTCGGATGCGGTCAAGGCGCGACTTCTGACCCCGGGCGGCATTCTGGCGACCGAGTACGAAACCGGCGAGCAGTGGGATAAACCCAACGGCTGGGCGCCGCTGCAGTGGATGGCGATCCAGGGGTTTAAGCAGTACGGCAACGACTCGCTGGGAGATGAAATCGCCTGGAGCTGGCTGCATACGGTGAACCATTTTTATCAGAAGCATCACAAGCTGATTGAGAAGTACCACATCGCCAGCAGTACGCCGCGCGAAGGGGGCGGGGGTGAATACCCGCTGCAGGACGGCTTCGGCTGGACCAACGGCGTGGTGCGGCGGCTGATTGGGTTGTATGGGGAGCCTTAAGTGGGGTGCGGTCTTTTCCCCCTCTCCCCTCTGGGGAGAGGGCTGGGGTGAGGGGAAAACGTTAGCGAATCACCTCGTAAATGGCCGTCTGGATAGACTGCCATTTTTTGTTGGTGGCATCCGGCTGTGACTGCGCGCGGCGTGTGGCCATATCGAGATCGTGCTGCTGGCGTTTCACCACGGCGGGCACGGTGCAGAAAGCTTTGAGATACTCTTTACGTACCGAGGTCAGCGACTCGCCGTTCGACATCGCGTGGCTGAGCGTGTTGATAAAACGACGACACGGCTTCTCCTCTACCATGTTCTGCCGATAGCGTAACATCAGCTCCAGGACATCATCATGCCGTGCCGACATCGCCTCCTCGGTCCAGGACAGCTTCCAGTCCATTCCCCCCTGTAAAAAAAGCTGCACCACGCGGGTATCGTTGCGGTTAACGGCCGAGCGGAAGTTATTCTCATCCCAGGTCACGCCCATGCGCGTGAGCGTTTCGCGCGAGGAAGGCGTCTCGCGCATTTCCTGGGGAGCCGCCGCCTCTGCCGCTCGGGCGGTCGCAGGCTGCGGTTTGCTGCTGGTCACCAGCCAGAATCCCCCCGCCACGATGGCAATCACCATCACGCCAACCGCGCCCCACAGCGCGCCGGAGATGAGCTGCTCGCGCTGTTCCGGGGTGCGCGGCGCGCGCTGGGTCGGTTTTTCAATGGTGTCACGGACCTCAAACAGATCTCCACCGGTGACCCGATCCATTTTCTGCGCCTTTTCCCAGAAGGTATGCAATTCGCTGGCATCGACCGCCATGAATCCGGCGGGATTGACGCGGGTTCTCCCCTCTTCAAACGCGCGCTGAACGGGCCGTGCAATCTGCGCGTAGTAGTTATCCAGCAGCTGAATTTGCGCCGAGCTTAGCGTTTTCTGAACGGTGATGCTGTTGCGGATCTGCCGAATGTCATCGAGGAAGGTTTGCAGCGTTTTGCGCGGTTCAACCAGCAGCGTCAGCATGGACGGGTCCCTGAACAGCGAAGCGTAATAGCGGCTGAACTCTTTTTTATCGACCAGCATCTGCGCCAGTTCACTGAACATCATGCCGCTCAGCACATCGTTGATCTCGCCAAGCTTCAGCCAGCGCCGGACGCGGTCAGCGTTAAACAGGGTCTTAAGATGGTTGTTCAGCTTGACCTGATCGGGCCAGGCCTGCTGTATAAGCCCTTTAATCATCAGCTCTATCGCGCGCACCTGCTTGTGCGCCTGCTGCTGCTGTAGTTCGCTTCCCGGCGCCAGGTCAGTACTGTAGGTCAAAAGCGGCTGCTGCAGGCGAAGATGTTCCAGCGCGGTGACAAACCGCATCGCCGCTATCAGCTGGTTTTCACTCACATCCTGCCCGCTCTCATACTGCGGAACGCGCTGCTGGAGCAGGCGCAGCTGGAGCGTAAATTCCGACATCTCGGCATCATTCAGGTTGAGTTTTTTCGCCACGGCTCCCCAACCGCCCAGAGCTAATCGCGCGCTGTCGAGTTGTTCCAGGAACCAGCGTGGATCTTTGCCCTCGGAAGCATGTACATTCAGAAGGAGCAAAATTTCCACCGATGCCTGGCGAATGACCGCCAGACAGTGTTCGAACTGTTCGCGAATATGATGTGATGTACTGAGAGTCATTGTTTTCCTTAAGCGACAACGAAGACATCCGGAATGGGCACGTGACGGCCTTTTTTCTTTTTATTTATACGCGGTTAACCATACCTGACTTTCTGTTGAAATAAAGTGACAACCCTAAAATCATTTAAAATGTTTCAGGAGAATCCAAATGCCGGTTTTAATTACCCCTCGCCTGACCTGTTCGCCCCTGCAGGAACAAGACTGGCCTTTTTTTCTGGCATTGCAGCAGCATCCCGACGTTATGCGCTTTGTGGCGCAAGACCGCCCCGTCGCGGCGATCCGCGAGGCGTTTGATTCGCGCCTGACGCCCTGGGTCCCGGGCAGCGCGCACTGGCTTTGTCTCGTCGTACGTGATACAGCCTCACAGACCCCGCTGGGCGTCACCGGGTATATTCATCGGGACGAGGATTGCGCCGAAGTGGGCTTCCTTTTTGCACCCGAGGCGCAGGGGAAAGGTTACGGCTTTGAATCCCTGAAAGCGCTTTGCGATTACGCTTTTCATCAGGGCGGGATACGTCGGCTCACCGCCACCGTCACCGCGGGGAACCTTGCGTCAAGACGCCTGCTGGAAAAAAACCGCTTTCGTCTGGAAGGCGAATTACGCGAGAGCTATTACCTTGCGGGGCGCTGGCAAAATGACTGGTTATTTGGTTTATTACAGCAGGAATACCTGAATTATAATTTCTGATCAACAGCCATTTGGCGGATATTTCTCGGACGTCATTTCCTCTAGAGTGTCGCTATTAAGAGGAAATGAATATGAAAGGTCATGCGCTGAAAATATCTTCTGCCGCCATTGCGTTAATAAAAAAACATCAGGGTCTTTCTTTGGAGAAATATCGTGACGAAAGCGGTTTATGGGTTATCGGCTATGGCCACGTCATCCGCGATCGGGCGCATTTTCACGGCCCCATCACGCCAGCCGAGGCAGAGGATTTGCTGCATGACGATATTCAGCGGTGTGAGACGCTGCTGCGGGAAAGTGTGGCCCGTCCATTAACCCAACAGCAGCATGATGCGCTGGTTATGATGATATTCAGTTTCGGAGAGATGCCTTCGCTCCCAAACGCGATTTTTCAGGCCGTCGCCCGGGTGTAGTACAGCGCTGCCTGCGTTCTGTTTTTCACGTCCAGCCGCCGGAAAAGCGCCTCGAGGTGCGCTTTCACCGTGGCCGCGCTAATGTTGAGATTGCGTCCAATCTCTTTGTTTGACTCTCCCGCTGCCAGCAATTTCAACACGTCGCGCTGACGTTCGCTCAGGGATAATAACGCCTGGGGCGACGACGGCTCTTTGACCCACTCGCCCGGAAAACAGACCATCCCTCTGGATACCGAATCCAGCACGGCGGAAAACCGCTCGGGGTGGGCATTTCGGGGAATAATGGCCATGACGTTTCGCTGCCGCAATTGCTCAACCCATCTGGCCTCTTTTTTCGCCAAAACCAGTACCACGCGTATCGCCGGAAAGCGTTGCGTCAACGTTTCCAGCAAAGCGATCCCGTCATCCTGGATGACATTGCCGTCAATCATGACGATAGCTGACGGCGAATCGGAAACCTGCGCCCATAAATCGTCTGCCTGACAGGTCCCTGTGATATCTATTTCCGGAATTAACGCCTGAAGACTGTGTATCGCTCCGTGAATAAAGAGTGACTGCCTGTCAAACATGATTACTCGCATCGTTTTTCTCCCACTGATAATAGCGAGGGGGGATTCTACAGAGGGGGTATTTAAGAAAAAACTCAACGAATGGAGACGTTACAAATCCCTCAGCATTCTTTATATCTGCCCGTATTTAGACACATTCATATTAAGGAAATCCTTAAGGGGTTCCTTCCCCTTAAGCCCATGCATCACAGGAACATGCCGCCTGAGACTTCAATACGTTGCGCATTCATCCAGCCCAGCCTATCGCTAAGCAGTGCCGCAATCGCATCGCCAATATCGTCCGGCAGCCCTACGCGCCCCAGCGCCGTCTGCGAGGCCAGCAGCTTATTCAAATCCGCATTGTCGCGCACGCGTCCGCCGCCAAAGTCGGTCTCTATCGCGCCGGGCGCGATGATGTTGACGGAAATTCCTCGCGCGCCCAGCTCTTTCGCCTGATAACGCGTTAGCACTTCCATCGCCCCCTTCATGGCCGCGTAGGTCCCCGAGCCCGGCTGGGTAAAGCGGGCCAGCCCGCTGGAGACGTTCAGGATCCGTCCTCCGTCGTTAAGCAGCGGCAGCAGGCGCTGGGTCAGGAAGAACGGTCCTTTGAAGTGGATGTTTAGCGCCTCATCAAACTGGGCTTCCGTGGTGTCGGCGTAGGGCGCATATAAACCCGTTCCGGCATTGTTTAATAAATAGTCAAATGTTTCGCGCTGCCAGACGGCCCGAAGGGTTTCCTGAAGCTGTCGGGCAAAATCGTCAAAACGCGTGATATCCCCGACATTGAGCTGTAATGCCGCCGCGTTAACGCCTTTTTCCTGAATTTCATGCACAACGTCCAGCGCTTCCTGCTGGCTACGGTTGTAGGTCAGGATAATTCCCGTGCCGTCTGCCGCCAGCTTTAACGCCGCGTTTTTACCTAAACCACGGCTACCACCCGTCACTAATGCGATACGTTCACTCATCATAAACCTCGTTTTGGCTGTTATGGAGATTGAGAAAGAGCTTATTAGGTGATAGAAAATCAATAAAGATGGGTAAAAACGCTTCACTGTTTCATCAGAAACAACAATGAGCTTCCTCTATGGATAAAATTCACGCAATGCAGTTGTTCGTCCGCGTCGCGGAACTGGAGAGTTTTTCCCGCGCGGCAGAAACGCTCACCCTGCCGAAAGGCAGCGTGTCACGGCAGATTCAGGCCCTGGAAAACCGGCTTGGCACCCAGCTACTGCACCGCACCACGCGCCGCGTCAGCCTGACGCAGGACGGCATGGTCTATTACGAGCGGGCAAAAGATCTGCTGGCAAACCTTGATGAGCTCGACGGAATGTTTCAGCACGATCCCTCCAGCATCAGCGGACGGCTCCGCGTGGATATGCCCGTCGCCGTTGCTCGAAATTTAGTCATACCTAAACTGCCTGCTTTTCTGCAGCACTATCCGGGCATTGAACTGGAACTCAGCAGCAGCGACCGTCTGGTGGACGTGATCCGCGAAGGGTTTGATTGCGTCGTCCGCGTCGGCACGCTGAAGGATTCGGGGCTGATTGCCCGCCCGCTGGGCAAGCTGTCGGTGATTAACTGCGCCAGTCCGGATTATCTGGCGCGATTTGGCTATCCGGAAACGCTGGATGATTTAGGCTCGCACGCCGTGATCCACTATACCGCGATGCTGGGAACTCGCCCCCAGGGCTTTGAGTTTTATAACGGCAGTGCGGCGCAGTGGATAAAAACGGGCGGGGTGTTGACCGTCAACAGCACCGAAACTTACCAGGCCGCCTGTCTCGCCGGATTGGGCATTATTCAGGTTCCGCGGGTCGGCGTGCGTGATTTACTGCGCGCGAAGAAACTTATTGAAATCCTCCCGCAATACCGGGCCGAACCGATGCCTGTTTCCCTGATTTACCCCCACCGGCGCAACCTCTCCCGCCGGGTACATCTGTTCATGGAGTGGCTGACTGAGCTCACAAAAGCTTACGTGGACTAGCCGCAGGCTATAATTCAAAAACACATCCAGCCAAACGAAAAGGAAAAGACGCGTGACGTCGGAAAAGAACCCGCAACGACCCACCCAACATTTAGAATATGAACCCGTCAAAAAGATGGAGACCGGGCCTGAGGAGGACAGGTCTCCGGGTACCGCCAGCAAAGCGCTGGGGACCGTTACCGGCATCGCCGCGAGAATTCAGCAGTTTCCCATGGTTGCGCATTTGATACGCGCGACCGAACGCTTCAACGACCGCATGGGAAACCAGTTTGGCGCGGCCATCACCTATTTTTCCTTCCTGTCGATGATCCCGATCCTGATGGTGTCGTTTGCGGCGGCCGGTTTTGTACTCGCGTCGCACCCGACGCTGCTGCAGGATATTTTCAATAAGATCCTGAATAACGTCAGCGACCCGACCCTTGCCGGCACGCTCAAAAGCACCATCAATACCGCCGTTCAGCAGCGTACTACCGTCGGCATCGTCGGCTTGCTGATCGCCCTTTACTCCGGCGTTAACTGGATGGGCAACCTGCGCGAGGCCATTCGCGCCCAGTCGCGCGACGTCTGGGAGCGTAAGCCGCAGGACCAGGAGAAAATTTGGGTTAAGTATCTTCGCGATTTTGTTTCGCTGATTGGCCTGCTGGTCGCGCTCATCGTGACGCTTTCCATTACCTCGGTGGCGGGCTCGGCGCAGCAGATGATCATCTCCGCGCTCTACCTTGACTACATCGAATGGCTGAAGCCCGCCTGGCGCGGCATTGGGCTGGCGATTTCCGTCTTTGCCAACTACCTGCTGTTCTTCTGGATCTTCTGGCGCTTGCCACGCCATCGTCCGCGTAAGAAGGCGCTGATCCGCGGCACGCTGATTGCGGCGATCGGCTTTGAGGTGATTAAAATCGTGATGACCTACACCTTGCCGTCACTGGTTAAATCCCCTTCCGGCGCGGCGTTTGGCTCGGTGCTGGGGCTGATGGCGTTCTTCTACTTCTTTGCGCGTTTGACCCTGTTCTGCGCGGCGTGGATTGCCACCGCCGAGTATAAAGACGACCCAAGAATGCCGGGTAAAACGCACCGGTAACCCCACGTTCGGGCTGAAATTTCAGCCCGATTCATCATTTCAGCATATAAATCCAGTCCGTAACTTTTATTTAACCAAAAACCAGTTTAAACGGCTGATATTTAAAATCTGTGAAGCATTTCATAGACGTCTTTTGGCTGGTCTGAACATTATCCGCTTTTTGTTGCTTTTATCACCAGCACGCAGCTTTGTTACAGATTGAAATGTCGCTTTTGCTGTGCGTAATATGGCCTTTCGTTCGACAAAAATAAGAAAATATTATGCAAGCAACCGCCACCACACTCGACTCAGAAACGGAAAGCGTTCCGGTAAATTCGCGCAATAAAGTTGTCGTCGCCTCGCTGATTGGCACCGCCATCGAGTTCTTCGACTTTTACATTTACGCCACCGCGGCGGTCATCGTTTTCCCGCATATTTTCTTCCCGCAGGGCGACCCGACGGCGGCCACGCTGCAGTCGCTGGCGACCTTTGCGATCGCGTTTGTTGCGCGTCCTATTGGCTCAGCGCTGTTTGGACACTTTGGCGATCGCATTGGCCGCAAAGTCACCCTGGTGGCCTCGCTGCTGACGATGGGGATCTCCACCGTCGCCATCGGCCTGCTGCCGACCTATGAAACCATTGGCATTCTGGCGCCGGTCCTGCTGGCGCTGGCGCGTTTTGGTCAGGGTCTGGGCCTTGGCGGTGAATGGGGCGGCGCGGCGCTGCTGGCCACCGAGAACGCCCCGGCGCGCAAGCGCGCGCTGTATGGTTCCTTCCCGCAGCTTGGCGCACCGATTGGCTTCTTCTTCGCCAACGGGACGTTCCTGCTGCTCTCCTGGCTGCTGACGGACGAACAGTTCATGAGCTGGGGCTGGCGTATTCCGTTTATCTTCTCAGCCGTACTGGTGCTGATTGGCCTGTATGTGCGCGTTTCCCTGCATGAGACGCCTGTTTTCGCGAAAGTGGCCGCGGCGAACAAGCAGGTGAAAGTGCCGATGGGCACGCTGCTGACCAAACATCTCCGCGTGACCGTGCTGGGCACGTTTATCATGCTGGCAACGTATACGCTGTTCTACATCATGACCGTCTACTCCATGACCTTCAGTACCGCCGCCGCGCCGGTTGGGCTGGGGCTGCCGCGTAACGAAGTGCTGTGGATGCTGATGATGGCGGTGATCGGGTTTGGCGTGATGGTTCCGATTGCGGGCCTGCTGGCGGATAAGTTCGGTCGTCGCGCGAGCATGATTACCATCACCACGCTGATTATTCTCTTTGCTCTGTTCGTCTTCCCGCCGCTGCTGGGTTCAGGCAGTCCGGCGCTGGTGATGGCCTATCTGCTGATTGGCCTGAGCCTGATGGGGCTGACCTTCGGCCCGATGGGCGCGCTGCTGCCCGAGCTGTTCCCAACGGAAGTGCGTTATACCGGCGCGTCGTTCTCCTATAACGTCTCGTCTATTCTGGGTGCGTCCGTCGCACCGTATATCGCCACCTGGCTGCAGGCGAACTATGGTCTGTTCTACGTGGGGGTTTATCTGGCGGCGATGGCGGCGCTGACGCTGATTGCGCTGCTGCTGACGCATGAGACTAAGCACCAGGCTCTGTAATTGACTGCGGCCTGATGCCCTCACCCCGGCCCTCTCCCACAGGGAGAGGGCGAAAGGCGTTACTTCTTCATCTGCGACAAAATCGTCCGGCACTGGTTGGCCTCACCTTCTGACGGCGAAATCAGCGCCAGCAGCGCGGCAGCCGGGGTGACCAGCGTCGCAAGGGCCGCAGCCACCGCACCGCGCGCAATCAGCGGTCCGGGCTTGACGCCCGCCTGCGGATTTTTGAAGGTGCCGCGTACGTAAAGCGGCGAGCGCAGGGTGATGATGCGGATCCCCTTACTTTCCGGATCGATGGTCAAATCCAGCTGCTCCGAGGCCATGCTGGCGGTACCGGTCACGTTGATCACCGCGTTTTCCGTGTCGAAGGCAAAAATCTGCGGGCGCGCCACGCCGTTGACCAAATCGAGATTGGCCGCTGCACAGTTCACCCGCACCTCGTCATCGCCGAAAATTTGCCCGATGACAAAGTTGCCGACGTTCAGCCCCAGGATCTCCATCAGGTTGCGGCTCACCAGCCCGTCGTTCATCAGCAGCTTCAGGTTACCGTTGCCGCTGCCCAGCAGCGCCGCTACCGAGTTCCCCACGCCGCGGATGTCGGCATCTCCGTTCATTTCGCCGAGGGTTTTCTGCATCAGCTCGACGTTCGGCATCAGCTCCTTCAGCTTCAGCCTGCGAGCCTGGATCTCCGCCCGGCCCTGCATCGGCTTCTTATCGCCTTCCAGGTGAATGTTCGAGGAAATCGTCCCGCCCGCCATGCCGAACTTCAGCGGCTGCAGGCGAAGGTCGGCGTTTTTGAGGAGAATATGGGTTGAAAGATTGCTGATCGGCAGCGTGCTGCCATGCTCAATTTTTCCGCCTTTGAAGCGCACATCGGCATCCATCACGTTCCATTTGTCGGTTTCGAAACGATCGTAAGGCAATACTTTACCCGCAGGCTGAACGTCCTTTTTGACCTCTTTCGACTTTGTGCCTTTGCCCGAATCCACGCCAATCAGCGGGCCGAGATCGGCCAGCCGCAGCTGTCGGGACTCGACATCCCCTTCCAGTTTCGGGCGCGGTTTTCCGGTGGTATAGGTCAACGTGCCGTGGATGTCGCTGTCGCCGATCCGGCCGTTAAAATCCCGGTAGTCAAAAACGGACGATTTTTCGGTGTCGATTTTAGCGACCAGATGCCCGTCCGTTTCAAACGGCGGGGTATCCGGCAGCAGTACACCGGTGAGGTCATACAGCTCGCCCAGCGAATCACCGGCAAATTTCAGCTGCAGATCGACGCCGCCCATGTTCATCGGGTCGTTAACCGTCCCCACGAACGCCACGCGGGTGTTACCGGAACGGAAGTCCGCCTGCACCGGGAACGGGGTGCCTTCGCTGCGCAGCGCCAGCATGCCGCCGATTTTCCCTTTACCGCTGAGCGGCTGGTCGTTGTAGCGCCCTTTCGCCGTCAGGCCGAAGACATAATCGCCTACGCTTGCCTTGTCACCTTTGGCTTTCGTGCCCGTGACCTCGCTAAACGGCAGCGGCTTGCCCAGCGGATCGACCAGGATCTCCACGTCGGCCTTGCTGACCTTATCGTCGATGGCGATCCGCCCGCGATCGAAGAGAATATTGTCGAGACGGAACGACCAGGAAGAAGGCTGGGCATTTGGATCTTTTTCGCCGTCGCTGGCCAGGTTAAACGTCCAGTTGTTGTTTTTTTCCGAGAGACGGATCAGGCGCGCGTCCGGCTGCTGAAGTTTGATCCACGGCAGATAGACGGTTTTGGTGAAGAGCGCCAGCGGAGCCAGCGTGGCTTCAACGCGCGGCAGGTGGATCATGGTGACGTCCGGGATATCCGGCGGGTTGCCGAGAATGATGTCGTCGGCATGAACGTGTGGCCAGGGGATCCAGCTACGCCAGCCGGGCTCCTCTTTCTGGCGCTCCCATACCACACCCAAATCGCCGCGTATGGCGAAGGGGCGGTTCAGTTCGGTTGAGACTTTCTGGTTGATGGTCGGCTTGAGACGGTTCCAGTCAAACGTCGCAATGATGATGGCGACGACCACGATCAACAACAAGAAAATCCCTGCTGTCCAGGAGATCACCCTGGTTGTTCTTGTCATTTTTATCCCCTTTCATGATGACCTGTTCTGTAAAACTATAGTCCAGACAAAGGGAAGCGGGCTTATCAGAGGGTCGTTATCACGTTATCGAGGCGATCCATGGGTACCGGGCGGGAGAGATAATAGCCCTGCGCCGCCGCTGCGGGGGAGTTTTGCACATCGCGCCACTCTTCCAGCGTTTCCACACCTTCCACAATCACGCCCTGGCAATAGCGGTTCATCAGCTGTAATAACAGCGTAAACAGATTCCGCCCTTCCGGGGTCTGACGCAGCATGATGAAAAGATCGCGGGCCACTTTAATGTAGTCGTAACGCACTTCACTCAGGGCTGAGAAGTTCGCCATGCCGGTGCCAAAGTCGTCCAGCCACAGCGGGCCGTACTCGCATATGGAAGCAAACGAGGAATCCTGCGGCAGGCGGACGTGCTCCACCAGCTCAAAACGCATCCACGGCAGAGTAGCGATCAGCGCCTGCAGCTTCGCGTTTTGCCGCAGCGCCAGCAGGGTTGGGCCATCGACGTTCACCGAGGCGAGGATATTGTGCTGCTCGAAAAAGGCGTGCTTCGTCGCCAGCATACGAAGCTGCTCTTCCAGCACGTCCAGACGCTGGCGGACGGCAACTTCGGCAAAATAGCGATCCGGCGCGATGCGCTGGGTAGGGTTGGAGGGATGCGTCACGACGGTCAAAATTTCAATGGCCATCAGTCGACCGTCTGTTCGGTAGATCGGCTGATAGGTGTACGCACGCTCGCATTGCAGCCAGTAGCGATGCTCCTGCAAGTTCTCAATACTTGCCTCAGGCGTAGTGCTCAGCCGCTGGATAACCTGCTCTGACTTCATTTCAGATGTCCTGTTGTTGGGATAGCCTTTCTGGACTCGTCACAGGATTATCGGCGCGACAATTGAGAACTTTATGTTCAATTTGCCGGGAAAATGAAATTAAGATGACAGAAATGCGCAGGAACACGCGCTGGCTCAAATAAAATAATGGAACGTTGTTTTAATATAGTTGACCGGTTAATTCACTCAGCGCACACTGCTGATAATTCTTCTGTTCAGGTTCACGACTATGTCCAAAAAAATTGCCGTGATTGGCGAATGCATGATTGAGCTGTCACAAAAAGGCGCGGAAGTCAGCCGCGGATTCGGTGGCGATACGTTAAACACGTCCGTTTATATTGCCCGTCAGGTTGCGCCGGAGGCGCTCACCGTGAACTACGTCACCGCCCTGGGCACGGACAGCTTTAGCCAGCAAATGCTGGAGGCGTGGCAGAGTGAACATGTTGATACGTCGCTGATTCAGCGTATGGAAAACCGCCTTCCGGGGCTTTATTACATCGAAACCGACAGCACCGGTGAACGCACGTTTTATTACTGGCGTAACGAAGCTGCGGCCAGGTTCTGGCTGGAGACCGACGCGGCCACGGCCATCTGTGAAGCGCTGGCAAGCTTTGACTATCTCTATCTGAGCGGGATCAGCCTGGCTATCCTCAGCCCTGCCAGCCGTGAAAAGTTGCTCTCGCTGCTGCGCGAGTGTCGTGCCAACGGCGGTAAGGTTATTTTCGACAACAACTATCGCCCGCGCCTGTGGGCCAGCCGTGAAGAGACGCAGCAGGTCTATCAGCAGATGCTGGAGTGTACCGACATCGCCTTCCTGACGCTCGACGATGAAGACGCCCTGTGGGATGAGAAACCGGTAGAGGACGTGATTGCACGCACGCAGGCGGCAGGCGTAAGCGAAGTGGTGATTAAGCGCGGTGCGGAGTCGTGCCTGGTCGCGGTGGCGGGTGACGCGGTGGTTGAGGTTCCGGCGGTGAAGCTGGCCAAAGAGAACGTGATTGACACCACGGCGGCAGGCGATTCATTCAGCGCGGGTTATCTGGCGGTACGTCTGACGGGTGGAACGCCGGAAGCGGCGGCACAGCGTGGGCACCTGACGGCCAGCACCGTGATTCAGTATCGCGGGGCGATTATTCCGCGCGAGGCGATGCCTGCTTAACCCCTCATCCTAACCCTCTCCCCAAGGGAGAGGGAACAATGAACAGGACGGGGTGAGGGGATTACTGCCCTTGCGGAATATCCGTCGCGTCCGGGTGTAGATCATCCGCTGCGGTCGCCGGCTGCGGCGCGGAAGCCATAATGGAATCCCAGGTCTTCTGAAGTTCCTTCATGTCATATTCCGGCTCGCCTTTCGGCTGCATAAGGATCAATGCCATATCCTGCGACAGCTGCTGACGTAAATCCTGATTGATCATATCCACGGTCAGACCGTTCAGGAAGTCCTGACGAAGCTTCTGGTACTGCTCAGGCGCAATGTCCACCACCTGATTCTGCAGGGAGCGAATGCGCTGGCTGATGAGAATATCGGTATCGGCGCGCGCGTAGGTCGCAAACAGCTTCTGCAGCTCCAGTTTTTTCTGGGCCACCAGCGCGTTGAACTCCTCTTCAGAGAGGCCCTCTTTACGCACTTTTGCCAGCTCCTTCGCGACCACGCCCAGGTTCGCATTCAGCTTATCGCCCGGTGATTCAACGTTAATGGCACATTGCGCACGCTGGAACAGCACGCGGCAGTCAAAGCCAAGACCGATATTCTTCATATTGCTTTTGCTCAGCGTCTGCTGGACGTGCCAGAACAGCGCCTCACGCGCCAGGTCGGCACGCCAGTAGCGCAGCAGCGCGGCGGACTCGCGGATGGGCTGCCAGGCGCTATCCCACATCACGGAGAGTCGGTCCTGACGCACGGTGTCCGTCATGATGCTGACAGGCTCGGCGCGCAGCGGAGAGAGTGTCGGAACCGGGGCAGGCGTTTCACGCTTGCCTTTCAAATCGCCAAACGCTTTGTTGATCTGCTCAACCACCGCGCGGCTGTCCACGTTACCCACGACAATCAGCGTCATCGCGTCCGGGGTGTACCACTTCTGGTAGAACGATTTGACCTGTTCGGCGTCCACGGGCTGTTTCAGCGGTTCGGCCGGATCGTGACCCAGCAACGTTGAGCCCTTAAGGCGATAACGCCACCAGCCCTCTTTGGTATCCCCAGGCCACGTCGCGACCATGTCGCTGTTGCTCAGCGCATAGTTGACGGTGTCCGGCGTAATCGCCAGATTGCCAGAGGCATCGGAGAGATAGGTCAGCGCTTCTTTAAGCAGGTCGTTGCGGTTATTAGGCAGGCTCAGGTTAAACATGGTGTAGTCATAGGAGACAACAGCCGGAGGAAGCGGGCGTTTCGGATCGATGGCCTGCTGCCAGAGTGAACGCACCTGAACGGCTTGCAGGCTGCCGCTCTGCGTGAGCGCCAGCCGGGGAATAAAGTGGCTAAAACCGGTTTGCTGGGTGCTTTCCGTGAGGGAGCCGGTATTAACAGACAGACGGATTTCAATACGGTCACTTGGACGCTGCGGCGTGGCTAACACCTGCCACTGAAAACCGTTCGCTAATGTCCCTTGTTGCCAGGCCGGGTCTGGCTGGAGCGCATCTGCCTGCACATAACTGGCTGCTGCCATCATCAGCAAACCGCCGGTTAAGAGTCGAATTTTTGTGCCCTGCATGTGAACCCCTGATCAACATTCCTGGTTAAAAAAGAGTGTCTCGCGACGCGCTTCACTCTTAAAGATGACGATGAAAACACGTCGATTAGACCGCGCGTTCGGCAAAACGTCACGGTCCGAAGTGAAATATACCCAAAAAAAATCTTGTCGAATTATGACAGGTATGAACAGTTATTATGCGCAGGAGCCCGCATCCCGACAAGGGAATACGGGCATTTGTGACAAGATTAAGAGGTTAAGCCAGGATTTTTGCTGTCGGTTGTACGGTTATTCAGAGTATCGTCGAGCTTTTTGTGATCCAGCTCTTTCACCCATTTCGCCACCACCACCGTAGCCACGCCGTTACCCACCAGGTTGGTTAACGCGCGCGCCTCTGACATGAAGCGGTCAATACCGAGAATCAACGCCAGACCCGCCACCGGCAGATGCCCCACCGCAGAAATGGTGGCCGCCAGCACGATAAAGCCGCTGCCCGTTACGCCTGCCGCGCCTTTAGAGGAGAGCAGGAGCACCACCAGCAGGGTAATCTGATGGAAAATATCCATATGGCTGTTGGTCGCCTGCGCGATGAACACCGCCGCCATGGTCAGGTAGATCGACGTGCCGTCCAGGTTGAAGGAGTAGCCCGTCGGGATCACCAGCCCGACCACCGATTTACGGCATCCGAGCTTTTCCATCTTGTCGAGCATGCGCGGCAGCGCCGATTCTGACGAGGAGGTGCCCAGAACAATCAGCAGCTCTTCGCGGATGTAACGGATAAATTTGAAGATGCTGAAACCGGTCGCGCGGGCGATGGAGCCCAGCACCACCACCACGAAAAGGATACAGGTGATATAGAAGCAGATAATCAGCTGGCCCAGCTGCACCAGCGTACCGACGCCATACTTACCGATGGTGAAGGCCATCGCACCGAAGGCCCCGATTGGCGCCAGGCGCATGATCATGTTGATGATGCCGAAAATGACCTGGGAGAAGCTTTCGATCACGTTAAAGATAAGCTGGCCTTTGCTGCCCAGTCGGTGCAGGGCAAAGCCAAACATCACGGCGAACAGCAGCACCTGGAGGATGTTTCCGCTGGCGAACGCGCCAATGACGCTACCCGGAATAACGTCCAGCAGGAAGGCGACCACGCCCTGATCCTTCGCCTGCTCGGCATAGACCGCCACCGCTTTGGCATCCAGCGTCGACGGGTCGACGTTCATCCCCGCGCCCGGCTGCACCACGTTGACGATGACCAGACCGATAATCAGCGCAAGGGTACTGACCACTTCAAAATAGAGAAGCGCCACCGCACCGGTACGACCGACCGCCTTCATGCTTTCCATGCCGGCGATGCCCGTCACGACGGTACAGAAGATCACCGGCGCGATGACCATTTTAATGAGCTTAACGAACGCGTCGCCAAGCGGTTTCATTTGCGCGCCCAGTTCAGGGTAATAGTGACCCAGCAGAATACCGATGGCGATGGCTGTCAGGACCTGGAAATAAAGACTTTTGAAGAGTGAGGTTTTCATAAGGTGTCCTTGGGAAGAAAAACCACAGGCTTTGTAAGGTTATGGTTAACCTGCGGCTTTAAAATAACACCCACATAACAGGACAGAAATAAACTCAGTTCAAATTTGAAACACAAATGTTAAGAACTTTGAGCTGGCTCGCACAAGCCAGCAACAAAATTACACTTTTGCGTTATTGTCAGCGTCAGAAAGGTATCGTTGTTCAAAGACATCCGAAGGCACTGCGGGGGCAAACAGGAAGCCCTGCCCGCTCTCCACGCCCGCCTCTGCCAGCCATGCGCGCTGTGCGTCGGTTTCAATCCCCTCGGCAATCAGGTGCAGGTTGAGGCTGCGTGCCATCTGGATAATCGCCTGCACCATGCTGCAGTCGCCCGGCAGGCCGTCGACAAACGCTTTGTCAATTTTCAGCACATCCACCGGCAGGGTTTTCATGTGCTGAAGCTGGCGCAGCCCGGCGTATCCCATGCCAAAATCGTCCAGCGCAATGCGAATACCGGCGTTACGCAGCGGCTTGAGAATCGCGACCGCCTCGTTGGGGTCGTCAATGCGTCGGCTCTCCGTCACTTCCAGGGTTAACGTATCAGGCTTGATTCGGTAACGATGGGTAAGCTCCAGCATCTCAGAAACCATGGTCGGGTGCATAAGCTGCAGGGCAGACAGGTTGACCGACAGCGGCAGCGTCACGCCGCGCGCCTGCCAGGCGGCAAGCTGACGGCAGGACTCCTCCAGCACCCAGTAGCCGACGGTGACCATCAATCCGCAGGACTCGATGCGCTCAATCAGCCCTTCCGGCAGCGCCCATGAACCATCCGGCTGCTGCACGCGCAGCAGCGCCTCGGCGCTTTTCACCTCGCCCGTCCGCAGGTCCACCTGCGGCTGTAACCAGAGGGCAAACTGACGGTTATCCAGCGCGGTCAGGATGTCGCTCTCTTCCGTGAGGCGCTGCTGCGCCTTTTCCATCTGCTCCGGGTCGAAGAACTGGATCTGGTTTTTGCCTTTGCGCCGGGCGGTAAACGCCGCCGAGAACGCGCGGCGATAAAGCTGTTCCGCAGTCAGATCGCCATAGAACATGGCAATCCCGATGCTGGCGCTTGGGCGAAGCTGGATACCCTGAATCGGCAGCCGCTCATTAATGACAGTGAGCACTTGCTGACCTAACGTAATGGCATGCCAGGGTTCTTTGACGCCGTTGGCGATCACCACCAGGTCATAACCGCTGACCTGGGTCAGCACCATGCGCGGGGAAAGGACAGATTTGATCTTTTCCACCAGGGTGAGCAGCAGCATTTCGCGCTGGCTCTCCTGCAGCACCCCAGCCGTGTCCTGCAGGGTTTCACAGGCAATGACCATCAGCGCCGTGGTTTGCTGGCGGTCTACGGTTTGCTCCAGCATGGCCATCAGAAACGCTTTGTTGGGCAATTCCGACACCGGGAAACGGGTGGCGCTACTGTTCAGTTCATCCTGCTGTCGCTGGATGCGCTGCTGGTTGAGGTTATAGCTGCGCACCAGCATGCCGATCTCATCGTCATGATGCAGACGCGGCAGCTCAAGCTGATGTCCCATCTGATCCTGCGGCGCAAGGTTATTCAGCTCACGGGCGATACGGCGTAGGGGATGGACAATCAACCGGTTGATGCACCAGGTGAGCGCCACGCTGAGGATGAGCGTCATAAGTAAGCAAGTGGTCACTAACGTAACCACCCAGCTCATGACGAATTTATACATGCGGTAGGAGTCCGCCTGTAGTACCAGGTAGGCCAGCGGCTGCGGATTGGCAGGGCGTTCGAGTGAATATACGGGCAGCGAAATTTGCACCGGCAGCTCAAACAGGCGCATCACCATCATCGGGACGGGGCGCTCCGGGATAAAGCTCATCCGCAGCGCCTGAAACTGGTTAGGCAAGACAACGTCGGCGCGGCTCACGACGCCGGCAGGCTGAATGCGTTTTAAAATGGTTTCCGCTTCGGGAATATCCCCTTTCAGGATAGAGGCAGAAAGCGGGCCGCGTACCGAGCGGGCGATGCTTTCTAGCTGCGAAGCCGTGTTATAGCGATTCTGCTGTACGGAATGAAACAGCAAAATGACGCAGAAGAGCAGGACAAACAGCAGGGTAACGGCAGAAACCATCGCCATCTGTTTGATCGTTAAGGAACGGCTGACACGCAAAATGACTCTCCACAAAACTCGAAGCGCAGGGCGCGCCAGGGTGTAAACCTGGCGCGCCTGAGTATACCCGATTGCTGTGCTATTAAGAGAGACTTACAAATGGATTAAGGAAAATCCGATTACCAGTCCGCGTAAGGAATGAGCGGCTGCGGCGGTAAGTCCATATCGCCCTGCCAGCCTGCGGCAGAGTAACGCACATAAATCAGCGCGTGGCTTGGGGTATAGTCTTTCGCTTGCTGAATATCCACGCCCATGCCCACAAACCAGTTGGACGTTACGCGGCGTTCGATAATGGCCCGCGCGGTATAGCCCGTGCCCGAGGAGCTGCTGCCGGTTTCCATCGCGCCCCGGTCGGTATAGCGGTCTGGCTCATCGGTCGGGATCAGATTCTGGATTGGGTAGCGCAGCTCGTCATTCGTTTTGGAGTGAGACCAGGACACCGAGCCACCCAGCTCCCATGACCAGTTCTCCGTGCGTTTACGCCAGGTCACCGGCAGCGCGAAGGAGACATACTCCTGCGGGCTGTAGTAGCCGCCCTGACCCAGAGTATATCCGCTCAGGTCTTTGTCGTAGTGCCAGAGCATATTGGAGACGCCCACCGTCAGGCGCTCGTTGTTTTTATTAATGAGCTTGTAGTAGTAACCCGTCATCCATCGGACGCGCCAGTTATCTTCCACATTTTTACCCGTCAGCGTTTCCGCGTTCAGGCTTGACCAGACGCCGTTCGCTTCCCCTTTATCGTAGCTCAGGCTTACGCCGCCGCCGGTGGCGCGTACGCCCCCCCAGGTGGTGCCGGTGTTGGTATCTTTCTGCCCGGCGAACGCCAGCAGAGAGCTGGAGATGGGCCGACGATGGGCGTTAACGGTATAGCCAATGGGGCCCAGATCGCTGCTATAGCTGATGCCGCCCACCACGTCGACGACGTCAAAGCCCATCGGCGTGGTGCCAATATCCATCGACCAGGTTTTGTTCTGCCAGCCAACGGCAACGCTCGCGCCGCTGTCACTCTGATGGGTGCTGCCGCTACACGGTGTGTCGTAGCAGGTCCCCCATTTAGGATCGTAAGTCCCGTTATTGTTATCGAATGAACCGGCGTCCATGTTGACCAGATCGCTTCTGAAGAACATGCGCCCGTCAGAGAGCGGAGCATCCACCTGCAGCATAGTGGTATGGGCTTTCAGATCGGAATAGCCGCCCGTGCCGCTGGAGCCCCAGTAGTCGTGCTGCAGCGTGACGTTAACGTCCTGCTGACGGTACAAATCACCGGCATCACTGCGCACGCCGCGCTTCAGCCAGTCATCCTTTTCATCATTACGCGTCAGACGGGTAAAGCTGTCGTTGTCGGCCGGGCGGGTCGTCGTGATGCCGGACGACACCATGGCGTCTTTATAGGTGTCCAGCGCCTGCTGAGGCTGGCCGTTTTGCGCCTGGAAACGCGCGGCATCACGTAACACCAGCGCTTTTTCCATCGAGGCAGGCTGCGATTTGGCCTGCGGAATGATGCTGTTGAAGGTCTGCTCGGCGGCAGCGGAATCGCCCAGCCCTGCCTGCGCCATCGCGATCCGGCGCTGCATGTTGAGGGACGGCGGCTGGCCGTTTTGCGCGGCGGGCAGTTTCGCCAGCTCTGCGCGCGCGGCATCTTTGTTACCCTGCGCGCTGTAAATCTCGGTCAGGCCGAGGATCGCGTCTTCGTTCTGCGGCTCACGCTGCAGAACGGCGCTGTACGTCGTTTTCGCCGCGTTCAGATCGCCGCGCTGCTGCGCCCAGTCCGCCAGCGTCAGGTCGATGCGGGTGGAGGCTGGCTGCTGACGCAGAAGGTTTTCCGCCTCCTGCTCTTTGCCGCCGTCGCGCAGACGGTTGGCGGTTTCCAGCACCTGGTTGCTTTGCAGACGGTCGGCAAGCTCCTGGATATTGCCGTTCCACCGGCTGCGCGGCAGCGTGTCCAGATGCGCCAGCGCGGCCCGGTCCTGGTCGTTTCCGGAGAGATAGAGCCCGTTGGCATACACCTGATCCGGGTCGGACGGTTTCTGGCTGGCAAGCTGGCGCATCAGGGTATCCGCCTGGCTGCGCTGGCCCGCGCTGTAGAGATCGCGCGAGAGACGGTAGGTTATCCACACGTCGCCGGGAGAGAGCGCCAGACGACGGCGCTGGATCTCTGCCGCCTGGGCGTATTTCCCCTGATTCTCCAGCTGTTCTGCCTGGGCGGAAAGCTGCTCGTTGGTCAGGCTACGTTCAATATCATCTATGCTTCGGCGCTGGCTGGCGGAGAGAGACTGGATAAACTGCGAGGCTTTCTCCGGCGACTGCGCGCGGTAAATATTGGCCAGGCCGCGAACCGCATTGCTGTTGCCGCTGTCCATGCGCAGCGCCTGACGATAATAGCGTTCCGCCGCGTCGTTATCTTTACGCGCCGCGGCGGCATCGCCCAGCCCCAGCACGGCATAGCTATCGGTATTGTCGACGCTGCGCGCCTGCTGATAGTAGCGCTCCGCCTGCGTCGGGTTATTCGCCTTCAGCGCGGCATCGCCCTGCTGGATCAGCAGCCAGTAGCGGTTAACCTTCAGCAGGCTGTCCCATTTCCCCCGGTTGTCGCTCTGGGGATCGAGGGCAATCGCCTTTTCAAACTGGGCCACCGCGCGGGCGCGGTCGCCTTTCTGGGAATAAGCCTGTCCAAGGGCGCCCACCGCTTCGCTGTCGGCATGGTTGGCGCTGACGGCCTTTTGCAGCTCGGCCACCGCCTTACTCCCCTGCCCGGCATCTACCGCCGCCAGCCCTTCCGCTTTCGCGCGGAACGCCGGATCGGCGAGCTGTTTTTGCTGGGCTTCAAGCTGGGCGCGCGCCGCCGCGACGCTGTCGCCGCCGCTGAATACGCTCAGGTATTTTTGCAGCGCGCTGACGCTGGCGCTGCTGGCAGGCTGGCCCTTGATTTGGTCATACCACATATCAGACGCCTGGTTACGGCCATTGGTCGATTTAGCCATCTCCTGCAATACCGCGAAGCCTTCATCACGGCGTCCGCTCTGGAACAAAAGCTGGGACAGCGTCGACTGCAGCTGCGCATTCCCCGGGCTGCTGGCATTGATTTTCTTGAGCTGGTTAATGGCTGCATTCCGGCGAGCGGGGTCTTTCGCGACGACGTTCCAGTATTCCGTTGCCACGTCGCCGCCCGGCGGGTTGCCGTCAAACAGCTTGTCATAGGCGGCAATCGCCTCCTGCGTGTGTCCCGTGGTGGCGAGCAATCGCGCCTGCTGGAGCTGCTGGCGGCCATCCGGGGTGGAAAGCAGCATCGTGTTGCGTGATGACTGGTACGCACTCGACCCCGGCGCAATCCCTTTCAGGCGATCCAGCTCTTTTTGCGCGCCGGCGTTATCGCCCTGGCGCAGCAGGTAGCGAAAGCGGGCGGCAATGACGTCAGGATTGTTCGGGTCAATCAGCTCGAGACGATAGAGCGACTGACGAACCAAATCCTCACGCTGTGTCGATTCGCCCAGCCGAACCTGTTCCAGCAGCTGTTTCTGCTGCGGAGAGTTGGCGGCCTGGGCCCACGGCATAAGCGCCAGGCCAAGCGATAAAGTGAGTAGATTTACTGTGAACTTGCGCATTCCTGGCCCCAATCCGGTATTAATTCACCTTTTGCGGTGAAGCGAAAACGATGCTGATCCCATCCTTGCCCAAAGAGAGTCAGCACGTAGCTGTAATAGGCATTGTTATCGGGAAAATGGTCCGCAACGCGCTGGCGCTGAACCGCCTGAGCGTCACGCTGTTGTAAAAACGGCAGCATAGCGGCTGAGAACCCAACCGGGCCGTCGCCGGTGCGTTTCCCCGTCGCGACATCCACTTTCTCCGGCGGCATACCCCGTTTTATCGTCTTTGTCGCCATCGGCTGGAAGCGCGCCAGCAGCCGGGCTTTCTGAGGATCTTTATCACTCATCATGCCCACCCAGAGATACACGCGGATGGCGTCATAGCCCCCCACCAGCGCGTTGTCCTGCTGTAAACGCCAGCCTCTGTTCTTCTGATACTGCACCCAGTCCGGCGAAAAACCTTTTGGCGCACTCTCCAGCAGCAGGCGTAGATTGGTCTCACGCAGCTGGGCCCACGGGGTACCAAAACGCGTGAAATACGCCGCCAGCTGCGGAGGAAGATAGCTTGGGTTAAAGCGCCAGGCGTGTTCATCGGCAAAACCGACTTTACCCGGCAGCAGCATTGCGCCGAGTCCCGGCACTTTCACCACTTCTTCGCTGGCAATGCGTTTCAGCAGCGCTTGACCCGTGCGGGTATAGTCGGGATGTTTCCACAGACGACCCGCTTCGAGCAGGGACCAGGCAATCCAGACATCGGCGTCAGAGGCGGAGTTAGTATCAATCACCGCCCACGTCTCTTTCTCTTTCTGACCCCATAGCCAGGCAGGCAAATGGTCGTTGAGATCGCCGCCGGCAAGATTATCGCGCGTCCACGTCAGCAGCTGGTCAAAGGCTTTGCGATCGTTCGCCGCCAGGGCAAAGAACAGGGCGTAGCTTTGCCCTTCCGAGGTCGTAATTTTGCGCGCGTCACTGGGGTCAATGACGCGCCCGCCCTCGCTGATGTAGTCCTTTTTAAACTGCTCCCAGGCAGGCCAGGTACAGGCGGCGCGAAGAGGAAGCGCCGCCAGCATCACCGCTGCTAATACACACCAGCGAAAGGCTTTCATCACAACTTACTCATCCGGATTCAGACGACGACGGCTGATGATTCGCAGCAGACGCCACAGCACCCAGGCCAGCAAGACCACGCTGACCGCCGCCAGGATGGCGAGCAGAACCGGATGGTTAGCCAGCGCATACCACAGGCGTTCGAACCACGGCAGATGGCCCACGTAGTACACGTCACCCACGCGCAGGCTGTTGACGCCGGACTCACGGATCACCGACACGGAGCCAAACATCGCGGCACGTTTACCGCTGTCGTTCATGGCCGTATTGAGCAGTTCATATCCGCGCGGGCTGTCCGCCAGGAGAGCCACCACGCTACGCTGGTCGTTGTAAGGTGACTGGAAGCCCACCACCGCGGCCATCGCCCCCTGAGACGTAACCGTCGTCTGCACGCTGGCCTGACGGTCGTTCACGTCCGGCATAATGCTCGGGAACTCGGTCTGGCGCATCGGCGTGTTAACCCATGACTGGGCCGCTTTCACCAGCAGATCGATACGTTTGTCATCCTTGAGCTTATCCGGAATGGTACCGATTATCATGATGTCAGCATCTTTGTTCTGAATCTGGCTGCCATCGTCCGTCAACGTGACGTTAATTGCCGGTAGTCCGGTTTGTCCACCCACGGTCGCCATGGCGTCCAGCAGGGTTGTGACCTGCTCTTCGTTCGGCGCTTTTGGCATCACGACAATGGATTCAGAGAGATCGGCCATGCGGCTGAACGGGAAGCCCGCGTTGGCAAAGGCGCGCAGATCCGGCATCGCCAGGAAGTGATAGTACTTCGAGAAGTCGATGGTCGACTCATCGCCAATCACGACGTGGTTCTGCACAGGCTGGAAGGTGATGCAGTTATCAACCGAGCCGCCCGGCATCGGGTTCATGTACTGGAAGTCAAAACGCAGCTGGTTTATCGCACCCAGCTTCAGCGCCGGAATGGAGACATCCGTTTTCCCATCCAGCAGCCCCTGCAGCACCGGCAGGCGAAGCATCAGGCGGTTGGTATCCTGGGTGCTTTGCAGGCTGAAGGATTGCAGGAACTGGTTGTTCAGGCTGATATCCATGCGCGAGCTGTCTTTGGTGGCCGGCGCGGTATAACGGTAGTTCAGGTTGATATCGATGCCGTTGGTACGCAGCAGGTACAGATCCGGCGGCAAATTCAGCGACAGGCTAATCGGCGCAGGCTCAAGCCCCGTCGCCTGCAGCTGTTCTTCATAGGTTTTCAACTCGCCAAAGGTGACGGCACGGTCGGTACGCACCCAGTTTGGCGCATCATAAGGTTTACGCGCCAGCAGCGGCTTGACCTCATCCACCACCACGCTGTCGCCGCGGAAAAGGACGTTGCCCTGGGCAATCGCTTTTGCGGCCTGCACCAGATCCTTATCGTCACGACCAAAGACCACCAGCAGCTTCACGTACGGGTTGTCCGGGTGGTTTATCATCTCTACGGTCGGCGCTTTGACGTCCGGATGATCGCGCAGGAACGCCGGGCGTTTTGCGTTGGTGGCAAACACAATGGCATTTCTGTCCGGCAGTTTGTCATACATCGCCGGGAAGCTCTGACCACGCCAGCCCGCGCGTGAACCAAACCAGGACGCCACGATAGTGGCCGCCAGCTGCTGGGTCACGTCCGGGGACGATGCAAACACCATCGGCAGCGTGAGCGGACGGCTATCGCGTGGATCGAAGAACGGAACCGGGAACGCGGAGAGATCGTTTTTCAGCGCCAGCGACTGGTAGGTCAACTGCAGCGAGGAGTTGCGCCCGACGTCCATCCACAGCGTGTTGCTGGCCGGGTTTTCGCAGACATCGCGGTAGTGGCCGACAAATTCCAGGCGGACGCGGTTAAAGTCAGTGATGAACAGCGGGTTGATCGGCACCTGAGCCAGGGTTTTCTTGCCCAGCTGCTCTTTGGTGACGGGCAGCACCTCCATCAGCTCGTCATTGAGGTAGACCTTCAGCTGAGACTGGGTCGGCAGCAGCGATGGTGACGGGGTGTATTCAAGGTTCAGCACCGCATTAGAGACCACCTCATCGCTGCGCATGCCAAACTCGATGCCGCCGTTAGGGTTGATGCCGCGCAGCACCATGCTGCCCGGAGGCGGTGCAATTTGCGCAAAGGTCAGCTTCACGTCCCGTGACGGCGCATTGTCCGCGACGACGGGCGCATTTGCCCCCCGCACGCCCGGCATCACCTGCCCAATAACCTGGCCGTCTGCTGGCAGGGTGTTCCCCTCCGTTGGCTGGTTCGGCATGATGTTTTCTGTTTGACCGGGTGCCGCAGTGACAACCGGATCGGTTGCTTGCGCAACGACGGGTACCGTTGGCGCAGGCGTAGCCGCTGCGTTATCAGGAGCGGCGTTAGCCATTGTTGCGGGGAGGACATTCATCCCCATTGCCACTGCACATAACCAGGAAAGTTTAGTTTTCATCGCGTTATCATCATTGTTGAGCCATAACCGGGTCCGCCTGCTTCGCCTCATCTCGCTCAGGACGACGAGGAATGAACGACACGACCCAGGAAACCAGCGAAGTAAGTGACCGGAAAATTATTTTCACCGACGACGGGGCAAATTCTGCAAGGTGACGATAGCCACGGAACCCCAGCTTCAGAATATCCAGCAGGCTTTCCAGAGGTTTATCTTCCGGGAAGCTGTCCTGCCAGAGAGCCCACGTATCCGCGCGGGCAAACGTACACTGCACAAAATCAATGTGTTGCTTTTTGGTCAACGGCATCAGCTGCAGACCGACTTCATTGCCCACCACGCGAACAACCTGCGTCGGGAAGACATACTCCTGCTGGCCGCGCTTAAGCAGCAGGTTAACTTTTTGCCCCTCCAGCACTTTCGCCTGGCCGTTGATTTTGATCCCCAGACCTCCGTCTGAGAAGTCGTGCACGGTACAGGAGAAGAGATGGCCATCTTCACGGGCGATCGCCGCAGGCATGCAGATTTCAACGCGATGCGCGCGACGAACCTGTTTGCTCTCCACCGACACCGCCACCGCGCCACCGAGAATAATCAGGTTGTAGAAGACCCAGGCCATACTCACGAAGACGGTCAGGATTTCGTTTTCCGGGCCGTAAAAGTAACGCCAGACGCCGACAATGACGCCCACAATATTCAGCAAAACCAGGAAGATATACGGACGGGAGATCACCCAGTCGACGTACTCCTCTTCCACCAGACCGCCCTTCGCGGTGACGTTGAATTTCCCTTTATGCGGGTTAATCAGCGCGACCATGGTCGGCGGCGCGATGTACCAGGCCAGCACCGTTTCGTAGATTTCACTCCAGAAGGAGTGGCGGTATTTACCCTGTATCTTCGAGTTCGTCAGGCTCGCGTGGATCATATGCGGCAGAACGAACAGCGCAATCATCAGCGCGGGCGCGTAAATGATATAGGCGTGAAGAAGCAGGAACGCCAGCGGTGCGGTCAGGAAGATCAGCCGCGGGATACCGGACAGAAAGTGGAACATGGCGTTGACGTAGCAGAGACGCTGCGCCAGCTTGAGCCCTTTGCCTATCAGCGGGTTATCGAGACGGAAAATCTGCACCATGCCGCGCGCCCAGCGAATACGCTGGCCAATGTGCGCCGACAGTGATTCCGTTGCCAGACCGGCAGCCTGCGGAATACGCATGTAGGCCGAGGTATAGCCACGGCGGTGCAGGCGCAACGAGGTGTGCGCATCTTCGGTGACCGTTTCGACGGCGATACCGCCAATTTCATCCAGCGGTTTACGGCGGATAACCGCACACGAGCCGCAGAAGAAGGTGGCGTCCCACATGTCGTTTCCGTCCTGCACCAGTCCATAGAACAGCGTGCCTTCGTTCGGGGTCTTACGGAAACGGCCAAGGTTACGTTCAAACGGATCCGGCGAGAAGAAGTGGTGCGGCGTCTGCATCATCGCCAGCTCTTTCTCCTTCAGGAACCAGCCCATGGTCATCTGCAGGAACGAGCGCGTCGGCACGTGGTCGCAGTCAAAGATCGAGACGAACTCCCCGGTGGCATACTTCAACGCGTTGTTGATGTTCCCCGCCTTAGCGTGTTCATGCGTCGGACGGGCGATGTATTCGACACCCACCTCCTCCGCGAACTGGCGGAATGCCGGACGGTTGCCGTCGTCGAGGATCCAGACCTTGAGCTTATCTTTTGGCCAGTCGATGCCCAGCGCGGCATAGATGGTGTTCTTCACCACGCTCAGGTCTTCGTTGTAGGTCGGCACGAAGAGATCGACGGTTGGCCACGTCGTGGTGTCCTTCGGCAGCGGAACCGGCTGGCGGTTGAGCGGCCAGATGACCTGGAAATAGCCCAGCACCAGCACAATCCAGGCGTAGGTTTCAGCAAACAGCAGCACCAGGCCGCACACCAGGCTGACCGGGTCGTCCCAGTTCAGGGTGGAGGTATAGCGCCACCAGATGTAGCGACAGGAGACCGTTAGCGACAGCACGATCAGCATCAGCGCCGAGAAGCGGCCCGGAATACGGCGAACCAGCAGCGCCACGCCCCACAGCAGGATCAGGAAGGTGAACTGCGCCAGCGGGTTGAAAGGCTGCGTAATGCAGACCAGCGCCAGAATCAGCGAGAACACGACAATCACGCCGAGGATAAAACGCCGCAGGCCCGGGTGGAGGTGCCCGAGCTCTTTTTGATTATCCAGATGGCTGGTCCTGTCGGTCACGCTGTCAGGCAGTTTATCCAGCCACTGATGATAGCGTTCGCGAAGCTGCTGTACGCGGGAGAAGCTGCGCCAGTGCGGCGTCTGGCGTTCTCTTCGCGACGAGGTCACGACCAGCCAGGCGGCCTGAATGAGATAGCGCGCCGGATCCAAAGGCCGTGGCCGATCGGGATTAATGTGCGGATAAAGCTCATCGTGCCGTGCACGTATGCGCTGCCAGCGCGGGTGTTCGAGTGGAATAAATATCCAGGCCAGAATCATCCAGAAACAGCCGAGCGCGGCGCTAAACGCCGACGCACCGTGTCGGCGAAAATGCCGGTAATGCTCGCTCAAGCGCGAACTGACCGGTGGGATGAGTAACCAGCTGGCGAGACGACTCATACAGCACTCCCTGCATGCTCCGCCCTGTTGGCGAAGTTCAGCAGACACCAGTTAGCCAGCGTCAGGATCTCTTCTGCCGCCAGTGAATCGCTGCGGTATTCGCCGAGCGGTTGTTTCGACGCAAGGCATTCCGCCATTCCCTCATCACGGTGGATGACAATGGGGAGCAGGCGGCGCTGGCTTTGCAGCCAGACCTGATACAGATCGTCCTGGATCTGGCTGCCAACGCGCAAATCGTTAATCAGGATATGGCCATTTTGCGGTAACCCCTGCTGATGCAGGCGGATATGGCAGTTGGCATCGACGTTAACGATCGAGAGGATATGGTCGCACTGCGCGATGAGCTGTCGGGTCAGCGTGCCGGCACCGTGCGGCAGATCCAGCAGGATCCACTTATAGTGTCCCTTTTCTTTCAGGTCCTGCAGCGCAAGCGTGAACTGCGAAAACAGGCGCTGGTACGCGGCCTCATTCTCGCGTTCCGTGGTGGTCAGTTGGCCAAACGGCAGCAAATCAAGCTGCGAGGTATAGCGCATACCTGCATCCCGCCAGTCCTTATCGTCAAGCAGCGCGCGGGCCCAGCCCTCTTCACGGTTAAAATCGACGTTAAACGACATACGCAGCAAATTATCGGCGCAGGCGTCAATAACCAGCACCGATTCACCTAAAAGCTGTAATGACCACGCCAGCGCCGCGGTAACGGATGTGGTACCCACACCCCCACGGACACCCTGTAATCCGAGTATGGCCATCAATGGCTCCCTTATTGTTGATGGGCGAATTCAGCTAATAACGGCCAGCGTTTAATAGCCGCGGCCAACTGTTCCCGCTGGGAAATATCGGTGTAATCTATTTCAGGTAAAGAAAAGGCCTGCGTCAGCGCCAGAAAATCGTTCTGGAATGTGTAGCCCAGGGTTGAGTCGACTGGGGTACCGGGCTCATTATTATCCATTCTTTCTATCCCTTTGAGTAAAATCGCAAGATCAGAAGTAGCGAGGCTTCCTGCCCATCAAATTTGATTTACATGCTAAATCTGATGTTCTTTAATTTCAATGTTAGGTTTATTTCTACGCTTTCGCTAGTAAACTGAGATACAGATAAATTAGTCGAAAAGAGGGACACCGTGGACTCCATATTTTCTATTGGCATCCAGTCATTATGGGACGAATTGAGCCACATGCCAGTCGGAGGAGTCTGGTGGATTAATACGGATCGTAATGAAGATGCTATCAGTCTGGTAAACCAGACAATTGCGGCCCAGGATAAGGATTCCCGCGTGGCCGTCATTAGCATGGGCGAAGATCCGAAGAAAATTATCACGCTGGAAAACGATCGCGGTCCCCAGACGGTGCGCTTATTTTCTATGTCGGCGGAAGCGGATAGTCTATACTTTTTGTCCCGCGACGTTCAGTGCACGATTGATCCGGATCACTATTTAGTGATTCTTAAATGTGCAAATAACGTCCTGCAAAATATCCCTACGGAAAAACTGCTGTCATGGCTGGAAAAAATCAATAAATGGGCAAAATTTCAAAATTGCACGCTATTGATAGTCAATCCCGGCAGTAATAATGACAAGCTGTTCTCGCTTTTAATGGGCGAATATCGCTCTCTTTTCGGCCTGGCAAGCGTACGTGACCAGGTGGGGAGCTATCTCTACGATATTGCATTCTGGTGTAATGAAAAAGGCGTGAGCGCCAGGCAACAGCTTACGCTGAAACATATCGAAGGTAAGTGGCATCTGGCACAGCAGGAAGAAACCGTGGTGCAACCGCGCAGTGATGAAAAGCGCATCCTGAGCCACATCGCGGTGTTAGAGGGGGCACCCGCCCTGTCGGAAAACTGGTCACTGTTTGAATCTAACGAAGCCCTTTTCCACGAAGCCCGCACAACTCAGGCGGCTACGCTTATTTTCTCATTGATGCAGAATAACCAGATTGAAACGCTGGCAAGGCAGATACACACCTTACGCCGCCAGCGCGGCAGTGCGTTGAAAATTATCGTTCGCGAAAATAACACCAGCCTGCGCGCTACCGATGAGCGTCTGCTTCTGGGCTGCGGCGCCAACATGGTTATCCCCTGGAATGCGCCGTTATCACGCTGCCTGACGCTTATCGAAAGCGTTCAGGGCCAGCAGTTTAGCCGCCACGTACCGGAAGATATTTCCACGCTGCTCTCCATGACGCAGCCGATGAAGCTGCGTGGTTACCAAAAATGGGATACCTTCTGCGACGCCGTCGGCAACATGATGAGCAATACGCTACTTCCCGCTGACGGGAAAGGGGTCATGGTTGCCCTGCGTCCTGTCCCGGGGATCCGCGTTGAGCAGGCCCTCACCTTATGTCGCCCGAACCGTACAGGGGACATTATGACCATTGGCGACAATCGCCTGGTGCTGTTTTTGTCCTTCTGCCGGGTTAACGATCTCGATACGGCGCTTAACCATATCTTCCCCCTGCCTACCGGGGATATTTTCTCGAACCGTATGATTTGGTTCGAAGATAATACCATCAGCGCGGAGCTGGTTCAGATGCGTGCGCTCCAGCCTGAGCAATGGGCTAAACCGCTCGCTATCGCAAGCGATGCCAAACCGATCCTCAATGCCAGACATGATGGACACATCTGGCGTCGGGTGCCGGAACCCCTTCGCTTATTAACAGACAACGCGGAGAACGCATCATCATGAATATCAGCGATATTATTCAACTGGTTATATTCTGTGCGCTGATCTTTTTCCCGCTTGGCTACTACGCGCGCCATTCCATTCGCCGTATCCGTGATACGGCCAGAGTGCTGTTTATCAAACCTCGCTATGTAAAACCAGCCGGAACACTGACACGGGCATCACACGTCAAGGCAGACCGAAAACATGACTAATTCTACCTATACCGCTTCGTCACCCTCGCCGCTCTGGCAATACTGGCGCGGCCTTTCCGGCTGGAACTTCTACTTTCTGGTGAAGTTTGGTCTGCTGTGGGCAGGCTACCTGAATTTCCATCCCCTTCTAAACCTGGTGTTTATGGCCTTCCTGCTGATGCCTCTGCCGAATATCAGGCTGCATCGCTTGCGTCACTGGGTGGCCATCCCCGTTGGCTTTGCGCTGTTCTGGCACGATACCTGGCTGCCGGGTCCGGACAGCATAATGAGCCAGGGGTCACAGGTCGCGGGCTTCAGTACGGACTACATGCTCGATCTGGTTGAGCGCTTTATTAACTGGCAGATGATCGGTGCCATCTTTGTCCTGCTGGTGGCCTGGCTGTTCCTGTCACAGTGGATCCGCGTCACGGTATTTGTCGTCGCGATTATGATCTGGCTTAACGTGCTGACGCTGGCGGGACCAAGCTTTTCGCTGTGGCCTGCCGGACAGCCGACAACCACGGTGACCACCACCGGGGGAAGCGCAGCGGCAACCGTGACCACGGCAGGCGATACGCCTGTGGTGGGTGATATTCCAACCCAGACCGCACCGCCGACCTCCACCAACCTCAATGCGTGGCTTTCCAGCTTCTATACCGCGGAAGATAAGCGACAGACGAAATTCCCGGATGCGCTGCCGGCGGATGCTCAGCCGTTTGAGCTGCTGGTGATTAACATCTGTTCGCTCTCCTGGGCCGACGTGGATGCCGCCGGTTTGATGTCTCATCCGCTGTGGTCGCATTTCGATATTCAGTTTAAAGATTTCAACTCTGCCACCTCGTACAGCGGCCCGGCGGCGATTCGTCTCCTGCGTGCAAGCTGCGGTCAGCCATCGCATAAAAACCTGTACCAGCCGGCTGGAAACCAGTGTTACCTCTTCGATAATCTCTCAAAACTGGGCTTTACGCAGCATCTGATGCTGGGGCATAACGGCCAGTTCGGTAACTTCCTGAAAGAGGTGCGCGAAGAGGGTGGCATGCAGGCGCCGCTGATGGATCAAACCGGCCTTCCTGTCTCCCTGCTGGGCTTCGACGGTTCGCCCGTCTATGACGATACCGCTGTCCTGCAGCGCTGGCTGCAGACCATCGAAAAGGACAGCAACCCGCGCAGCGCGACGTTCTTTAATACCCTGCCGCTCCACGACGGTAACCACTTCCCGGGCGTGAGCAAAACGGCAGATTATAAAGTGCGTGCGCAAAAACTTTTCGACGAGCTGGACGCGTTCTTCACGGAGCTGGAAAAATCAGGCCGTAAGGTGATGGTGGTTGTGGTGCCAGAGCACGGCGGCGCGCTGAAGGGCGACAGAATGCAGGTGTCCGGTCTGCGTGACATCCCAAGCCCGTCGATTACCAACGTACCTGCAGGTATTAAATTCTTTGGTATGAAGGCACCGCATCAGGGCGCACCGATTGAAATCACCCAGCCGACCAGCTATCTGGCCATCTCAGAACTGGTTGCCCGCGCCGTTGACGGGAAGCTGTTTGTGGAAGATAGCGTGAACTGGGACCAGCTCACCAGCAACCTGCCGCAAACGGCAGAAGTCTCAGAGAATGCCAACGCGGTCGTGATTCAATACCAGAACAAACCTTACGTTCGCCTGAACGGCGGCGATTGGGTGCCGTATCCGCAGTAACGGGTTTCCGCTCACCCTAGCCCTCTCCCCATTGGGGAGAGGGGATTTTCAGTGCGTTATTATTGCGCGGAAATCCACACCAGCATTTTCAGGCTTGCCGAATAGTAGTCGTCCTTTGCCGTGATTTCCGGTTCGCCGGATGGCTGGCCGATCGTTAAATCACGTACGGCCAGGAGGCCACCTTCCATCATGTAGGGAGCGTATTCGTTGGTGGTGACGTTAACCCATGCGGGCGTTTGTTCGCGGGGGAATTGACCAAACCACGCTTTCCACGGGGCCAGCAGCGGGCTTTGCTTATCAGACCAGGCAACGTACAGCGGAATACGAATCGCGTCATAGCTCATCCGCGGCGGCCACCCTTTGGCGGGTGCCAGCTTGCCGCCTGATGCCAGCGAAACCCAGTCAGGGGGCAGATTCGCTTTACCCGACCCCATTTTTTCCAGCAGGCGTTTCCCGTCTTTAATCAAATCGCGCCAGACCGGCAAATGACTGCGTCCGGCGAAGGCCTGCCAGGCCGGAAAAACAAAATAGGAAGGATTAAGGACCACTTCGCCGTCAAGCTTAAATCCCTCGACGCCGGGGAGCATCACGCGGTAGCCCGCATAGCGGATAACGTTATGGGTAACGAGCGCTTTTGTAATGGCATCCGATGCGGCGCTGTAGCGTTTGTCATGCCAGCGGGCATCGGCTTTGAGCAACGCCCAGGCAATCAGCACATCGCCATCGGCGGCATTGTTTTTGTCAGCAACCGGATTGGACTCTGCGGGGTTATAACGCCAGTAAAACAGACCGTTTTCTTTGTTCTTCAGCTTGCTGTCTGTCCATTGCCAGAGCTTGTCGAACGTGGCTTTATCGTCATTAGCCACCGCCATCATCATGGCAAAACCCTGACCTTCCGTATGCGATACGCCGCCATTGCCGGTGTCAACGATGCGGCCTTCCGGTTTGAAAAAGCGGGCCTTGTAACTCTCCCAGGCCTGACCCGCCTGAGAGAGAGGTGAGAACAGCACACTCATCATGACGGCAAGCGTCATGCAGACGGGTTTTCGCATCATTCACTCCATCCGGTTATTCGGCACTCCGCAGGGAAATCTCACCGCCCATCCAGGGTTTGATCGCGCCATCCTTTTCAAGGAGCAGCGCGCCCTGAGCGTCAATACCGCGGGAAATGCCGTAAATCTCTTTATCACCAATCAGCAGTTTCACCGGGCGGTTGATGAAGTTATCCAGCTTTTCCCAACGAGACAGGAACGGTGCCAGCCCTTCCTGCTCAAAAAGCGTGAGCGAGCTGCGCAGCTCTTTAATCATACGCACGGCAAGGGTGTTACGATCGATGGCGATCCCCGCTTCCTGGAGGTTAGTCCAGGCCTGATTCACCACATCATTCTGGACATTGCGCATCACCATATTGAGGCCAGCGCCAATGACGATTTGTGCCGCATCGCCCGTTTTTCCCGTCAGTTCGACCAGAATACCGGCAAGTTTACGATCGTTGAGGTACAGATCGTTAGGCCATTTAACACGCACCCGATCCGCACCCAGATCGTGAAGCACCTCCGCCATGACGATGCCGATGACCAGACTCAGGCCAATGGCAGCGGCCGGGCCCTGATCGAGTCGCCAGTACATGGACAGATAGAGGTTGGCACCAAAGGGTGAAAACCACTTGCGGCCACGACGGCCGCGACCGGCCTGCTGATATTCAGCAACACAGGCATCGCCGGATTTCAGCTCAGGCAGACGATCCAGCAGATACTGGTTCGTCGAGTCGATCACAGGCAGCACCGCCACATTGCCGTGCCCAATCTGGCTACGTATTGTGTCTTCATCCAGCAACTGAATTGGCTCCGGCAGGCTGTAGCCTTTTCCGGGAACCGTAAACACATCGACACCCCAGTCGCGGAGCGTCTGGATATGCTTGTTAATGGCGGCGCGGCTCATACCCAACTGCTCACCCAGCTGCTCGCCGGAATGAAATTCACCGTCCGCCAGGATGCTAATCAGGGTTAACGGGACCGTATTGTCCTTCATGCAATAGCCTCCACGGCATTAACTTCACCAGTGCGGCCAATGAAGCGGACTTCTGGCTCCAGCCAGACGTTAAACTTTTCGCCCACGCGCTGACGCACATAATGCGCCAGCTGTACCACATCGTCGCTGGTCGCATCGCGTTGATTAATCAGCACCAGCGCCTGCTGTCGGTGAACGGCTGCGCCGCCGACTGAAGTGCCCTTTAGCTGGCATTGATCGATAAGCCATCCGGCAGCCAGCTTCACGCTGCCATCCGCCTGAGGGTAATGTGGCGCGGTTGGCCATTCTTCAAGAAAGCGTTCCGCATTTTCACCGCTGATAACCGGGTTTTTGAAGAAGCTTCCGGCATTTCCATTTACTTTCGGGTCGGGAAGCTTGGTCATCCGCATATGGCAAACCGAGTCAAAAACGTCGCGAGCGGTAACGGTAGACGGGTCGAGACGCGTTAAATCCCCGTAGGTCAGTACGGGCTGCCAGTTCTTCGACAGGCGCAGGCCCACGGCGACAATCACGTAGCGATCCTGATATTCATGTTTGAAGATACTGTCACGATAGCTAAAACGGCACTGTTCTGCCGTTAAACGCGTCGCCGTTCCGGTCGCCAGTTCGATGCAGTCGACGTATTCACAGACATGCTTCAGTTCGATGCCGTAGGCACCGATGTTCTGAATGGGTGACGATCCGGCGCAGCCCGGGATAAGCGCAAGGTTTTCCAGACCCGCAATCCCCTTTTCGAGGGTAAATTGCACCAGATGATGCCAGTTTTCTCCAGCGCCCACGTGCAGATGCCAGCTATCTGCACGCTCTTCAATACCAATTCCCATAATGCGGTTAACGATTACCGTGCCCGCAAAATCGTCGAGAAACAGGACATTACTTCCTTCGCCCAGAATCAGTACGGGTTCGTTTTTTTCTGTTGCGCGTTGCCATGCATCCAGCAGCTGCTGTGCGGTATCGGCACGTACAATTTGATTAGCATTACGTTGAATGCCAAAGGTATTCCAGGGCTTAAGGGAGTGGTTCATAGACGCTATCCTGATGCAAAAACGCAGGTAGTTTACCGTATAAGCAGGGCGTTGGGGGATTAGTTTGTATAGCGCAGAAATGCAAAAAGGCCATCCTTCCGGATGGCCTCTTCACTTAATTGATGCCTGGCAGTTCCCTACTCTCACATGGGGAGACC